>NZ_CP101134.1:1224258-1530323 GCF_024296865.1 Sphingobacterium sp. LZ7M1
AATCCAACATGGAGCTTTACAAATCCGGGTGGATATAGGGAAAGTCGATTTGAATCAGCATATATGGCAGGAATAAAACGACTTGAGAATAACAATTCTGTTTACAATTACTTTAGATTCTTTGCGTACTACTTATCTTATACGGACCTGTTTGTTACTGAATATCCATACCTGCAGACCTCGAAAAATGAGCCATTAAGTTTATCTCCCAGCCTAGATGAACAAAAATGGATACCCGTTAAAATCGTTGAAGAAACATCTGAGTTTACTCCAACGGAAATAAGCCTTGATAACGAATTAACCAACTCAATTTTTTCTGATCAATGAAATTAAGATATATAGAAGAACCATCATTACAATTTGGCTTAGGACATCAGATTTGTCCTAAAAGTGGCATTTACAATTTTAATCCATTTGATATTGATCAAGTTAGACCTGAAAAAATCACCATTGGAGTAGTTGGAAAATCTGACAGTGTTGATGCAGTTTTAGAATGGATAGAATCATGCAAAACCCATATTGATGGAAAACAAAGTAAAACCCCACATCCCAACCTTTTTCTAAATTTTTGCGGTTTCAATAAAAGTATAGGCTTTAAGTGCGAGATCAATTATGATGATACATACCTAAGAAAGTTAAATAACTCTGATTTAGAGAAAATCGTCAAGAAAAGCAACTCCCTGGAAACGATAATTGCAGAAATTACAGAACTCTATTTAGCTGAAATCAAATTCTTATCTAAAAACAAAAAACCAGATGTAATTCTTTGCGCTTTGCCTGAAAATTTAATGAAACATATTACCGAAGCTAAGGCAAAAGCTTCTGGTGAAGATGAAGAAGAAACTGAAGTTCATGAACGTGATTTTGATGAAGATGAGGTTTCTTCAAAAGAACAGAATTTCAGGAGAAATCTTAAAGCAAAGGCAATGCAATATAATGTGCCTATCCAAATCATTAGGGATAGAGTTGCAAAACCAACCAAAGAGATGCAAGATCCTGCAACGGTTGCTTGGAATTTTTTTACAGCATTATACTATAAAGCTTCAGGAACGCCTTGGGCATTGATCAGAAAAGACACTGCTGAAACTACTTGTTATGCCGGTATAAGCTTCTTTAAAAGTAGAGATAGAAGCTCAACACAAACAAGTATTGCCCAAATATTTAATGAGTTAGGGAAAGGTGTCATTTTAAGAGGTGAGGAAATTACTTTGAAAAAAAACGATAGAACACCACATCTAAGTGAAGAACAAGCATTCAATCTTCTAAAGCAGTCCCTAACTGAATATTATGAAGCCGTAAAAATTTTTCCGAAAAGACTAGTAATCCATAAGACCTCTAACTTCAGTGAAGATGAAGTTTACGGGTTTACCCAAGCAGCTCGTGATTTGCATATAAATCAAGTTGACTTAGTTTCTATACAAACATCTGATTTAAGATTATACAGGAATGGCAATTATCCGCCGATGAGGGGAACACATTTCGCTATGAGTTATAAACACCACTTGCTATATACAAGAGGATCTGTGCCGTACTACGAAACGTATCCAGGTAGATATATCCCTCGAGCCATTGAAATAAAATTAGCACAACATGATGAATCTCCAAACATCATTTGCGATGAAATCCTTGCATTAACCAAAATGAATTGGAATAATACACAATTTGATAGGCAGATGCCTATTACAATTGAATGTGCGAGAAATGTTGGAGAAATATTAAAATATTTGAACCAAGAAGATAGTATGCAGCTTAAATACAGCTTTTATATGTAGAGACTATGGAGAAAGCCGAAAAAATAAAACAATTACTATCCAACCAATTTGAGTTGGATTTATTTGAAGCTTCAATTGCTAGCTTAAATGATCGAACAAACAAACTTCGCTTTAATAATTTTGCATGCTCTATAAGGGAGTTGTCACGACATTTTTTATATAACCTTGCTCCGGAAGAACGTGTGAAAAATTGTGTTTGGTTTAGCCCCGAAACTGCAGACGGAAAACCTACAAGAAACCAAAGAATTAAATACGCAGTCCAAGGTGGAATAGACGACACTTTTTTAGATCGTTGGGGATTTGAGGTTGACGAACTCAAAGACATGATAAAGGATGTAAAAGAAACAATCAATACTTTAAGCAAGTATACCCATATTAATCCTGAGGTGTTTAATATTAGCGATTCTGAAATTGAGCGTATGAGCCAAGATGTACTTAACTCTTTTATTAGTTTGGTAGAAACAATTGAGAACTATCGTGAAGATCTTAAACAATTCCTTGATGGACATATCGAAGAGCATATGGTATCATCCGTTGTAACTAATTTTTTTGAGAATGTTGATCGACTTGCACCTCACCATTCACTGGAATATAGTGAAGTGTCAGAATATCATATTTCAGAAATTAATGAATATGAAATTGTAGTGGACGTCTTTGGAGATTTACATGTGATTCTTGAATATGGGTCTAATAAAGAAAGACGTGAAGGTGATGGATTAGACTTGCCAGAAACATTCCCTTTTGAAACGAAGATACGCTATCAAATTGAAGAGGATTTTCCGTCCTCTAAGTTTGAGGTCGATGACTACGATGTGGATACTTCAAGTTGGTATGGAGACGATGATGATGAAATATAGTCTTAAGCACTGAAGATAGCTTTCTTAAAATCATCAACATCGCTTCCAAGTAGTAGATAACTTGAAAACCCAATCTCTAAAAGAGATTTCCCAACTTTCTCATCATCAATATCGCTATGGGCAACCAGTTTGATTGCAGGGTACTCTTTCCTTAATTCTTGAAGCTGTTTAAGCACATTTTGGTCGTAAAAATCCAAGTCAATAATACAGACTTTGGGGAGTTCATTCAATGAAGACAACTGTGTTAGCCCATTTTCAATGCTTTCTGACCGAGATAGTATTTCCATTCCAGATGCAGCGAGATCTTTGCAGATGTTATCGGTTACAGGGCTTTTGTCATTGATAAAAGACAGGGAGATTGTTTCTTGTACAGTACCAGTTTTCATACGTTACCTTTTTTTGAGTTAGATGAAGTTCCTGCACAAAAAGAAAGCGCAGGCAACTACACTTACCGCACATTGAGGTACTGGTATACCCGACAACGAATAAGCGAGCGCCCACGCCTATGGCATGAGCGTTCTTCCTTATCGTCCCGTTGTCTAAAAATTACCAGTTTTCAATGTGGGACTTAAAGCAAAAACACTTTAAGTATTTCTATATTTTACATAGCAAAGATACTAAACTCGTTTCGATATAGAAATATGATTGCTTGAAATCCGTTACTTGTTCTTTTGTCCATTGCAGACATAGTTTTGTTCAAGTATCCGTAAAAGGTCGGTTTGCTTAAAAATGATTTTGCCGCCTATCTGGATGTATGGGAGTATTTGGTCATCACGATATTGCTGTAAAGTCCGTCTGCTGATATGTAACAGCTTGCACACATCTTCGCCCGAAAGATATATTTCACCGTTCATTACAGGACGGTAGTTTTTTAATATCTGTTCAATACGATTTCGTAGCTGTGTAATCATTTCCCTGTGGGCGATGATATCGTCACTATCATTCGTGAATAAATCCATTTTCAGTAGTATTGTCCAGCTGTCCGGCTTCGAGCAAAGCCTGTACATCTGAGCGTTTATAATAATTTTTACGGTTCAGTTTTGAATACGGTAATAGTCCTTTGCTTTTGTGGGTCTGTAAAGTCCGCTTGGTAATGTTCATCATCAGACATACTTCCTGGTTATCGAGCCATTGTTCCGCTTTAAAAATGGGCGTATATTTCTGTGTGGCATTTTCGGTCAATTCCAAAAGTGCTTTTAGCTCATTTTTCATTCCGTCTAGTGCCGACTTTTGTATTGCAATTACTTCCATTGTTTGCTCAATTTTACTATGGAAGTCGAATTTATAAATGCTTATGATAGCGTTAGAAAATGTTGCAGGCTTTGGCTCTGAAAGGTAGTGTTTGGCTCCGCGATAAATTTCAGCATAGTTTATTTTGTAAATTTGAAAATTATAGGTTAATAACAAATTCAATAAGAATTTTTAAATGGCATTATTACAAAAAGGCAAATCAAACTATCCGTTTTGGGGAGCATCAATAAATTTAATTACAGGACTTGACCCATTAGGGCTTCAGACAACTTCAGAGGCAACTTATGCAACGATGTTGCCCGGAATTTCTAACTTGACTAATCGACTGCGGTACTATGGCTTTTATTGCTGGTTATTAGATTTTTACTTTAAAACAGAGAAAAAGGGAAATTCAAAAGAGCAATACCGCTTTATTCGCAGGGCTGAGTTAATGATTGCTATCATAATGCAAAGTCAGCGGAAAGCAGTTCAGCAAATTACAGGAAGTAATTTCGCATCAAACCTACTCAACACGATTGAAAATGATTATTTTGATTTAGCTGAGGGGGCTGATAAAGACGGTACAGACAAAAATGTGTATTGGAAATATCCGTCCGGTGCTTTTGGGCAATATTATTATGGGGCGATGCAAGCTCTTTCATTAATTATTACTGCGGTAAATGATTTTGGAGACGTTGTTTACAATATAAGCCAACCACATCCCAGACAAAAAGTTTCAGGAAAACAATTAGCTAATGCTTTTGAGATATCATTATCCCCCCAAATAAAAGAGTTATTTTACAGCAACATAAAAAAAGGAAAGCTTTACCAATCGGATATACCAGAACTAATCAAATATTTTGCGATTGAGACTATAGAAACTGAAAGCAGTGAATGGCAATTGTATATGGAAATGCTCCTTGACAAAGATGAGCCAAGCCAAGAAGTTGAAGAATTGGTGACTTTTCATAGAAGAGAAACCATTTTATCGCTAATAAAAACAGCGGTTCAAAACGATAATGACTATAATTGGTATAAATTTTTGCTCGAAAGCTATCATAAAAAATTAGGTTCAAGCACTCAACCCGAAACAGAAACAAACATCGGTTGGTATTGCTATCAACTAAATGAATATTGGCAATACAGTTGCGGAACAATATTTTGGGCATTGCTGCAACATCTTTACGATTTTCAACAAGACCAATATTTGCCGTCTTTTGTTGAGAAGTTTTCGGATAGCATCTCAAAAGAAATTTGCAAAGATTTTAACCAATCAATACAGCCCACATCTTTAGTTTCAGAAATTTTATCACTCATTCCAGATACGAACGACGAAGAGGAAACGAAAAGAGCAATCAACCAAACCAACGACCCAATTCTTGCTGGTAAATACGGTTTCATGCTTTTACTTCAGCTGTTCAAAAATAATAGAGAACAATTGCATCCTTTGAAAGAATTTATGAGTAGAAAGAGAACAGAAAGAGATGGAAATATGGTTGATGGCATCCTTACAGTTCATAAAGCAGAGAAAGAAATTCTTAAAGATTTTGTTGAACAATTTATTTTACGCAAAATAATTTACAGACACACAATGGTTGCCCTTAGAAAAATGGGTAATGGCTCACAATCCACGCATAAATTTTTTATAGAAGAACAATACATCCGTTTCATCGACATATTTCCACCAAGAAATACATCGCCGAGAATGAATGCTTTGCAAAACATAATGTTTGATTTGCAGGTAATCGACGAGGAAAAGGTTTTGTCTCCGCTTCACACAAAACTTTTGGTTGACTAATGGCATTAGAAAGAGAAAACATTTTGACTTTAATTGGAAGCAGAAGATACCATTCTTGTATTCTTACCACTTTCAGCTTTGACTTTTACTTTTTTGAAATGAAAGCAATGAAATGGTTGCGTTCGTGTGGTGTGAGAAACATTAATGTTTTTATTGACGGCTACTATTATTCAGAGTTGATGCGACAAGCCACTGGCGAAGAAATGCAACTTACTGCCGGTTATTCACTTTATCCTGTTTTTCAAAATTCAGTATTTCATCCAAAAATCTGGATGCTATTTGGCGATAAGGAGGGTTTATTAATTGTTGGTTCAGGAAATCTTACCAATTCGGGAAATGGAAACAACGATGAAATTTGGGGAGCATATCATTTTGATATTCGTTCGACCGAGAACGCCCCAATATTTTCATCTGCTTGGAATTATTTATCGATGCTTTCATCAACAGTTAAAGGTCAGATGAATGAAAAGACCACAAGGTGGATAATTGAACATTCAAAATGGCTTAATGAATTACCAGCAGTAAAACCGTTTGAATTTTTAAATACTTCACAAAAAGAGAAAGTTGCTTTTTTATTCAATTCCGAAACCTCTTCGATTTGGAATGAGCTATTAAAACATATTAGCAACGAAAAAATTGTTGAAATTACTACCATTTCTCCATTTTATGATAGCAAAGGAAAGGTACTGCAAGAGCTTAAAAATCTTTTCCCAAAAGCAGATATTAATGTGGTTTTAGAAGAAAGTGGTTTTATTCCATCGGCAATGGATTTAAGTAAAACATTTTCATTTTACGACTGGTGCAATGCTGGTATCAGTAGAGTTCAATATTCGAAATCTGATAATTCAAACTCTAAACTTCACGGAAAGATTATCCATATTAAAACAAAAGATGGTAAAGAATTTTGCCTTTTCGGAAGTGCCAATATAACACCGGAGGGCTTGGCATTAGCAGGAAAAAATGCAAATGCAGAAGTTTCACTTCTTATACGATCTGAAAAAGGTGGCTTGCTTAATAAATTAGGCATAAAATTGAAAGTTGGCAACAAAAAACAACTTTCAGATTTTACTTCTACAGCTCATAAATCCATTTATGAAACGATAATCAAGAATAATAAATTTCAGGTTCAACTTCTTAGCGCAGAATTGATTTATGATGAGCTTACAATTCACTTAAATGGCAATTTCTCAGAACCGTTTAAATTTATGCTTTTTGATAAAGAGAACCGATATTTTCATTCCCAAACATTCTCGAAGTTTGAGCAAGAACTAAAAGTAAAACTCAATGCAGAATTAGGTAGTTTTCAGTACGTTCAATTGGCTAATATGGAGGATGAATTTGTATCAAACAAACTTTTGGTGTCTGATTATTTTCATCTTGCCAAAACCCATCCAAATCCTAAAACTGAAGACATAGAAAGGATTTACAGCGAAATCCAAAATGGAGAACTAAGCAAAGTTCTCGACTTGTTGCATTATGCGATAATTGATGAAACGGAAAACGAAGAAAGTGCAAGTATTCTGAATAGCCGTAAAACTACAGATGCAAAAAGAGACGGAAACAACGAGCCCGAAAAGCTGTATGACCTTTCTTCTTACAAACCAATTGAGCATTCTGCGTATGAGAAAAGTCTTTTGCTTTCTTCTCTTTCGCTTCGGGTTTTAGATGTTTTAAAATTCATTCACTCAAAATCTCTGTCCATAAACAGACAGATTGATATTAGCATTGATGAACAGGAAGAAAATTTAGGTAACATTGATGGCAATGAGAAAAACGAAGTAAAAATAGTTCGTAATCTTTCTTTTGCGTTGCTAAAGTCTGAAAAAAGAAAATTGACAAGCTATTTTGATAATCTGTATTATAATCAGCAAGAACTTCTTTATGGTAACAATAGACCCCAAAACTATAAACCCACATTAACAGACTTAACCAAATATTTGATAACGCTTGAGCTGATACTTGAATATGGAGGCAAAACAGAAAAATACGACGAGCAAGAAAAGCAACATTTCTTTAGCTATCTTCCGTTTAGCAACAATTATGACAACAATAATGTGAAAGGTTGTTGTTTAAACTTAATAGGCGACTTTTTAATGTTAGCAAGAACAGGCTTTAAAGAATACGAATTTGATTATACAAAAAAGAAAGTTGAGGAATTAAAAGCCGATGCACTTGTAAACACGATTGTTTGCCTGATAAACAATTATTGGAAAGATGGCGAGATGCATTACTTTTTTTCAATGCTTCTAAACACGCTTCATTATTTAGGGTGGAAAAATATTGATGATTTTGAAAATAATTTTGATGATTTGCAAATTAAAATCAATCTTAGAATTTCTGACCTAAAACAGCGAACCAAAGGACTTGAACAGAATCTGATGGTGTTTTATTACAAAGTTTGTCCAGCATTTAAAAAAGTTATGAAGCAACTTGCAGAAAAAAACTTCGATACACTGGCAGTTCAAGGTCAAATTATTTACAAATCTCCGTGGGGTTACAGCTATGTTCAATCAGTAAATAAAATAAATGACTTTACGCTAGTTAGACCAGGCTTTATGTGGGATGATGTTAAAGAAGATTATATAAAACATAGCCCAGATGAAATATATTTGCCGTTAAGGCTCTCTTCTTTTATTTGTACGGATTTGTAGTCATAAAAAATCGGATAACCTTTTGGGCTATCCGATTTGCTTTTAAAATTCTGTAATAATTATCTGCGTTGGGCAGGTTGTTCGGTTGTTACGTCAGGCTGCTGTTTTTCCTTTTTTTCAAGGGAATAAACCCATAACGACAACAGCCCAAATATAATCAACGCATAAGCTATCCATTTGCCAACCTTTTCAATCAATTTAATGAAAATCGAACTTTCATAAGATGAGAACCCCTCAGTTCCCATAGAGCTGCGCCTGTAAAACTTTCTACGGTTAATCCAGTAACGAAGTACCAAGCCTGCAACCAAAAATATGATACCTATAACGAGTGATGCAACCATAGTTTATTTCCACTATTTGAATTTACAAAAAAATATTTGTTTAGCCCCTGAACGATGCGTATTCAATACAAAAACGGCTTACCAATCCAATAAGCCGTTTTTTATGAATTGACATGCTGTATTAATCACTACTGTTAAACTGAAAAGTTATCTGCTTTTCGTTCCCGAAGTTATCCGAAATCCAAACCTCAAAGGATTGAGATACTGCAGATGCCGAAGTATAGTACAAACGGAACTGCTCGGTTGGTAACTCATACAGATCATTAGGTAGGTACGGCGGCTCATCGTAATACCTAAGTGTGCCCTTTCCGTCAAACTGGAAGTAGCGAAGGAAATATTGCGTGCTGCTATAATTTCCAGTTCGCTGTATTGTAATGCGGATCTCTACCGTCTGGCCGTTGGCAACATATTTAGGCACTGGCATCACTTTGACCTCAAAAGGAAAGTCCTTTTGTATTTCGAGTTCATCATCTTTGCTACAAGATACCAACGTAACCGAAGCTGTGAGGATTGCCAGGAATACATATATCGGCAGTAATCCTATTCTGAAATTATTGAATATTGCTATCATTGTTTTCTGTTTTAAAAGTTAAACCTTAATCCCATACCTACGGACGGTCGGAACTGTTCTAAGTCTTTACCCCAAAGGACTTTTGTACGCCCTTGCAGGACTAATACAAATCGGTCGGACAGGTACGTTTCAAATGTGAGCCGTCCACCAGCTCCGTAGATAAAATTGTCCTCGCTCAGTATCTTCGATCCGTCATACAACATAGCTTCGCCCCGGTTAATGCTTTCATAACCGACTACGCCTGTTATTCCTAAATTCAGCGTGATGTTTTTTCGGGCATCGCCCAACAAGTAGAAACTGTAACCGCCTTCGGCACTATAACTTTCCTGCGGTATGCGCAGGTCTTTATAGTCGTGGTATTGGTGTGTATATTCCAATGCCCAAAGCTGGTAATTGCCGTTTTTACCATTTACAGTCATCGCTACACTGATGTAATAATCATTGCCAATCTTATCATTGGATAATACGCCTGTGCTTATTTCCAAGCCTTTCTGTTTAGGCAGCATTCGTTGTGCCTGTGCCATTGTGATGCCCATTAAAACAAGCATCACGGTATAGATATACTTTTTCATTTTATTGCTATCTTATTTAAAGGGTTATTAAAATTTCAGGTGCATATCGTTAATCAAACGAGCCTTGATTAAATCAGAGTTTTCTATCTGAAGTGTTTGATGCCTGCCACCGTTTTTCTCGAAAATCTCAATCAGTAATACCTTGTCATCAGCAATGGTAAATTGGTCTAACATGAACACGTTTTGCTCGATGGTTTTTCCACCGATCTCGTCCAATGGTTTGTAAGTGCGTAGCGGTATCATCGGACGTTCCTGTACTACGGTACGTTTGGCTACCTTTTTATCCACTACCTTGAAATTCACAAAATCAATCTGAAATGGCACATTGGTACGGTTTCTCAATTCCGTATGCAAATAGTATTTGCCGTTGTGGATGTAAATGCCTTTGAGCATAAACTGAATGCCGAAGCTCTTAGCTCCAATATGCTTTACAATGCGTTTGTCTTTCTTGTAAATGGTTTCCAGTAGCAAGCCTGCCAGCGAGGGCGAATTGTTGCCCAATTCTTCAAAAAGCACATCGTTACCATTGGCTTTATCTACCGCTTTCTGCATCGTGAGCAGGTCATAGCTCATTGCCGCCGGGTAGGAACTGTAATACACGTTGAAGTTGTAAAAACGACCGTCATTCGTGATAACGGAAAAATTGGTTTCAGGCTCAAAGTCCCTTACAGATGCTTTCACACGCAACACGTTTTCTGCATCTTCGGCTTTTCCTGCTATCAGGTATTCGCTGCCCAAGTCCACATAACGAATGGCGGTCGGGAAAATCAAGTGCGAAGTTTTATCGTAAGTTACTTCCATACGGTACGGTTCTATCTTGCCCAGGGCAAGCGGCGTTCTGATGGTGTCCTGTGCGTAAGAGTTTACGGCAAAGCCGAGTATCAGGGCAAAAGCCCAAAAGGTTTTTAAATGATTTTTCATTGTTTTATTTATTTGAGTTCAACATTATTTTTTAGATACAAGAAAGACCTGATAGCCCGCTTTCAGTGTAACCTTTGGCGTTCTTACTTTCTTGGCGAAATAGCCTGAGATACCCTGTACCACGCCACGGCTTAAATCAGCCGCTACCTGCTGTCCGGCATTCTGCGTGAGCATTACGCTTGTTCCCCCTGTCTGGCTCATATTGGCCGCCATTTCGGTAAGTGCATTCATTTCCGGCGAATACGGAACGTACAAGCCTTGCTGCCCGTCCAAATCGTAAATGATTATATCTACCGGAATGATGTTGCCCTCCAGTTCTACGGAGGTAACTTTTAATTGTAGCCTGCCATTCTGAAATTTTGCATTAGCCGTTACAATTGTTCCTTTGGGAATGGTACGTTGCGGGGTTTTAGCAGGCTCTAATAGTCGTAAGCGCACACCCGTTTCGCCAACTACTGTCTGGGCTTCGTTTACACAGGCTTTGATGCTGTTTTTAGGCTGTACTACCTCTTCAGTAGAACCTGCGGTATAGAACCCGCGGCTTTTTGTTTGGCTCCAATCGGCTGCAAAGGCACTGTCCGACGGTTCACGGTACAAGGCTGATACAATGTTCTTTCTTGTTGGTGTGAACGATACAAATTGCTCTTTTTGGTTAGCACCCGCAGCCCCAGTAGTTGCACCGTTGGCAGGAGCAGCATTTCCGGTGTTAGCATTTTGCGGAAGATACTTTGCAGCCATTTCATAGGATTTCTCCATTAATTTGAGTTGGTCGTCAACGGTGGCCACAGGTGGCACATCTTTCTCGGCCAGCTTTTCTTTCATTTCGTCCAGTTGCCTGCGGAGTTCCATTGTTTCAGAATTATTATCCTGATAGAATGAACCCAATGTGCTTTGCATATTTCTGTAGCTGTTCAATCCATGATTACCGTTTCTTCCCGAATTTCTGCCGCCACCGCCAAAGCCGTTGCTTTCTTCATCTTGTTCAGGTAAACCTTCTTCATTGTCAGCAGATGCACTGTCTTCAGTATTCCAATAATCAGAAAGCGTGGTCAGTGCATTGCGCTTTTCCTGCTCTTTGCGTTCGAGCATTTCCTGTTCATACGCCTTGCCTTTATCGGCAGGCATTCCTGCCCCGGTAGCCTGTGGTACGGCATCGTTTAATCCGATGTTCTCCACCGCCTTTTTGTCTTTCGACGGTTTAAATATCAGGTACATACAGCCGAGAAATACCACTCCCATTAAAAGGAATATAAGTGGCTTTTTGAGTTTGTCGGCTTTGTTCTGTGCGCCGTCTTGCAACACATCAGCAGTTTCATTCGGGTTCCCCTCCGTTACCCGAACAACCGATTTTTTGTTCTCATTTTCTTTCATAAATCTGATTTTTTAAAATTGTTGATACACTATCCGGCAACCTTGCAGGATTTCCATTTTTAAGGACAGGGTTCTCAATATGTTTAATGACCATATTGTTACCTGACTTTGAGGTGTCGTACATCACTTTGCCAATGACCACTACGGTGAGCAGTAGGTAAACCACAAAGAAGTACAGCGTATATTGGCGCTGTTTGCGCAAAGGCAACGCCCGCCAACGTTCATCGAGCCGGTCAAAGTACCTGTCCATATTTGCTCTTAATTTTTTCATAGCCTTACTATTTGTTGTTACAGCTTGAAACGCTTAGGACTTTTACCCGCCTGTTGCTTTGGCTCATCGTTGACCAGTGCGACCGCTTCCGTTAATTTGGGTGCAGATATGACGGACAGGTTTGCCAGTTCTGATTTTTTAAGCAACTGCCCGAAGCCGTCTTTCTTGGCTATTTCCATACGGCTAAGCGAAAATTTGCCATTCAGGTATTTTACCCACATACTGCATTCTACACGGGGCTTGTCATCACCCGACCATTGTAGGTAGCCTGTCAGAAATAAATCCTGTTTAGGTAAATTGTCTGCACCTTTTTGGCAGCTTTTGAGGAATTCGCTGATACTGTCTTTCAGCTTTCTGGCATACGCACCCTGCGTATGGAAATAGCCGTTATATCCTTTGTCTGTAAGGATTTTTGCGAACGTTTTTAAATCTGATAATGCTTCCATAAGATTGTTTTTAGCGTTCGATGACTTCGATATCCCTGTTTTCCACGACTGCAAATTTTTCAATATTGAAACCTTGCGGGTTGTTGTCAGAGCGAACGGAGTTAACGAGATAGCAGGAAGTAATCAGGTTACGTCTGGTTACATTGCTTGACCGGATGATGAACTGTTTGGCATAGGTGCGCACTGCATACGGGTAGTTGTCGAAGTTGCACACGACACTATCTACCTCTATGCGTTGTTGCACGTTCCCCGAAATAATCCTGCTGTAATAGCCCTTTTCCGATAAGTCTTTGTAGTAATCAAAAGCACTTTTATCGGCAAGGTTGAATGCCCTGCTCATATTGCTTTCAATAGCATTCTTGTCGGGGGCAAGCGTAAAGAACAGTTCGTGGAAACGTCTGACGTGTTCCCTTGCTTCAACCGGGCGGTTGATGCTTGCATCCTGCGACAAGGCAAGCATCAGGGATTTACCATTATCCAGTACATAGATTTTTTGGCGTTGTTCTTCTGCAAAGCGGTAGGAACGCCATACGGCGTATCCTACCACACTGGTGCAGAGAACCGCAAACACAATGGCATATAACCTTATCTGCCTAAAGCTGTTTTCGATATTTCTTAGCGTTTTAAATTCCATTTTTTAGAATGATTAATTGTTTATTTATTCATCAGTTTACCGCCGATGTTTCCAACTGTCGAACCTGCGCCTGCTCCGGCGATATTTCCGGCTTTCATTGCCGTGGAGTTTACATTGCGGGTAAAGTTCCCTGCGCCTCCGGCTTGGATTACCCAACCTGTTACTGTCGGTATAGTGAAGTACCCGATGATGCCGATAATCATAAAAATGATGTACACGGTATTGCTCGTATCAGGAATGTAGGTGGGGTCGGCAAGCATTGCTATATCCCGTTCTAAAATGAGGGATTGTATTCTTGCCAACATTGAGCTGAACAAATCCGAAACGGGAAGCCACAGGTAAACGCTTACATACCTCGTGAGCCATTGCGTGAGCGTGGACTGAAAGCCGTCCCATACGGAAATAGCAAAGGCTATTGGTCCGAGTATGGAGAGGACTATCAGGAAAAACGTTCGTATGGTATCAATGACCAAAGCCGCCGCCTGAAAGAGTATTTCCAATAGATTGCGAAACCAGTCCTTTATCGCCTTTTCAATCTTGTAGGCTTGCCTGTCCATATACATACCCGCCATTGTACCAATGTCGGACGGCGACCAACCCAGTTCGTCCAGTTTCTTATCAAACTCTTCGTCTGATACCATATAGGCAGTTTCAGGATTTCTGACCATTGCCTCATATTCCAACTGGTCTTTCTGCTGTTGCAGCTTGTTCAGGTCAATCACCTGGTCTTCGAGTATTTGGTGGGTTCCTACAACCACCGGGCTTAACACTGCATTGATGGTTCCCAGTACGATAGTCGGGAAGAACATAATGCACAGCCCCAAAGCGAACGGGCGCAGCAGAGGGAACATATCAATAGGTTCGGCACGGCTTAAAGCCTGCCAAACCTTTAATGCTACATAGAACAATGCTCCCAATCCCGCCAAACCCTTAGCTACTGCCGCCATATCGCCTGCAAGCGGCATCATATCGTCATAAAGCGATCGCAGGAGTTCGTGAAGATTATCCCATTCCATAGTTTACCAGTATTTTTGGTTAGCAGTTCCGTAGAGTTCAAGCACTCTTTGGGCATCGTTTTTCTTTTTCGCTCTTAGGTAGCTCACAGAAATGTTCTTAGTGGTGTAGTAGCGTACAAGGCTGTGGTAATCCTTTACCTCTTTGTACACACGGTCAATAATGTCCATACGCTCTTTGTCATTCAGCGAAAGGCTTGAAGAGGTTACAATCTGCTTTAGTTCTTTCAGCAGTTCGGTACTTTCATTGAGCAGTGCCGAATAACCGTTGCCAATAGCGACCAATTCCTGTGGCGAAAAATTGGGGTCGTTCATCATCTTGCCGAAGTTCTGCACGTACATTTCGGACACATCGCCCACCAAGAGTACGGTTTGCTGCACCTTACGGGCATCTTTTACAAGGTTGTTGATAGCTTTCAGCTTGTCGTAATACTCCTTGCCCTGGTCGTACACTTTCTTTACTTCGTTGAAGTTCTTTATCACATTACTCACGGTGGAAGAAGTCTGTATGATTTCATTCGCACTGTTGATAATCCCTGAAGCCAAATTAGCGGGGTCGGTTACAACCCATTGGGCTTTTGCTGACGGTGCTACGGCGAGCATCAGTGCCGTACACACCAGATACATTACTTTTTTCATTGTTCTGATTTTTTAAATTGTTAATGACTATTGATTTGAATTGTCCCGCCGTTGCATTGCGATATGCTTAATAGCGAGTTCTACGTTACCATCGAGTTCCGCAGCAAGCTGCATCACTTCCATCTTTTCGGTTTCCTCTGTGGTGTAGGCGAGGTATTCCTCCAAACTAACTTCGGTGGCATAGACTGCCGAGTGCGTACCACCTAAACCAATCCAAACCTCTTTGTACAAGCGGCTTGCATCGTTGTTCATATTGATGGAAAGTACCTGACCTTTTTCTTTGTCGGTAAGCCCCAACATTGCCTGTATATCATCAAACTTGTTCATATACTTGCGTTGGTCTAAAAGGATTTTACAGTCGGAGTTATTGATGATACTTTCTTTCACAATGGGCGACTGGATGATATCATCGACCTCCTGTGTTACGACAATGGCTTCTCCGAAAAACTTACGCACGGTTTTGAACAAATACTTGATGTATTCTGCCATTCCCTCTTTTGCAATCGCTTTCCAAGCCTCTTCAATCAGGATAAGTTTGCGAATACCTTTCAGTCGGCGCATTTTGTTAATGAACACCTCCATAATGATAATCGTGACTATGGGAAAGAGGATTTTGTGGTCTTTTATCGCATCAATTTCAAACACGATAAAGCGTTTGGAAAGAAGGTCTAACTGCTTATCGGAGTTGAGCAAATAATCGTATTCTCCTCCTTTGTAATAGGGTTCGAGAACATTCAGGAAATTGGCAATGTCAAAATCTTTTTCCCTGACTTGTTTCTCCTCCAATACTTTGCGGTAGTCGTCTTTTACATACTCATAGAAGCCGTTAAATGACGGATAAGTATCATCTTGTTTGATACGTTCGATGTAACCGGAAACAGCATTGGACAATGCTACTTCTTCCGACCTTGTCGGCGGTTCATCGTCCCGTTTCCAAAGAGTGAGTATCAGAGTTTTGATACTTTCCCGCTTTTCGATGTCGAACACGCCGTCATCGGTATAAAAGGGATTGAACGCAATCGGGTTATCTTCGGTGTACGTGAAGTAAACACCGTCTTCGCCTTTGGTTTTTCCTTTGATGAGTTCGCATAATCCCTGATAACTGTTACCCGTATCTACGAGTAGAACGTGAGCACCCTGTTCGTGATATTGGCGTACCATATGGTTAGTGAAGAAAGATTTTCCCGAACCTGACGGACCAAGTATGAACTTGTTTCTGTTCGTGATAATCCCACGTTTCATCGGCAAATCGGAAATATCCAAATGGATTGGTTTTCCTGTAAGCCTGTCCGCCATTTTGATACCGAACGGAGAGGGCGAATTGTGGTAATTCGTTTCTTCTGCAAAGAAGCACAAGGCAGGTTCTATAAACGTATAGAAACTTTCCTCACTCGGAAAATCGCCAGCATTGCCTGGCATTGCAGCCCAATACAATGTGGCAACGTCTGTCGTGTTGTGGCGGGGCTTACACTCCATTAGTGCCAACGCACTACCGCAATCGTTCTTTAGCTGTTTGAGTTCCGCAGGGTCTTCCGACCAAGCCATAATATTGAAGTGTGCTCTTACAGAAGATAGCCCGAAGCTGTGTGCTTCGTTCAGATACTTCTCAATCCACTCCTTATTGATTTGGTTCGCCCGACTATAACGGGCTAAAGAGTGCATATTACGGGCAGATTTCTCAAACTTTTGCAGGTTGTCCTCGCTGTTATCCAAGAATAGGTACTGATTGTAAATGTGGTTACAGCTCAATAACAACCCTACGGGTGCAGCAAACGACAAACGGCAGTCGCTCCGGTCGGTAGATAGCTTTTCAAAGCGGGTATCAGCCGAAACAGTTGCAGGCAGGTCGTCCGTATCGGACAAGGTGTGCAAAGACAGCCTTTTGTTGCCGATACGCACTTCTTCCGCTCCTAATGCGATGTCCTGCATTGGTGTTCCGGCTTCTCTCGAAAGTGTAAGGTATTGTTCCAGCAATCCCTGTTTTTCGTCTGTTCCGATGATGTCGTCTTCGGTCAAACGTCGCAGGTTTACAAAACCGCTATCATTCACGATACGTTCAAACTGTGCGACCGCTTCCATAAATTGATGTATCGTTTCCTTATTGATTTCCTTTGGAATAAGCGTACCCTTGCAAAGCGAACTGAAATTGCTTTGCATACGCATTCTGTTCTTGGTCGTTTTTGTCAGGAACAGGTAGCAATAATGGTTCAGGAATGGTCGTTCGTTGAAATGCCGTTGATAGCTTTTGGAAAGAAAACTCTGGTCTTCCTGTGCCAAATCGGGAGTGTAGCTTTCTTTGATATACCAATCTTGCTTGTGAATGACTGTAAAATCGGGTAATGTCTTAATCGCCTTATGCCAGGCGGAGTGAATAGCTTCGTATTCAGCCGATGCTACCGTAAACAGCTCAGGCAATCGTACTTCAAAACAGGCGGTTATGTCCGCATCTTTGGACAGGATACAGTTGTTTTCTACTGCCAAGAGTGGAAACTTATGTTCCAATGTGGTTGTTTTGGCTACATTTCTCATACGGCTTTCGGTTTAGGAGTGAATTTTAAATACCTGCGTACAGGCTTACGACAAATAATGTAGCGAGGGTGTCGTTTTCTCGCACCTACTTTCATTAGTCCGTGTTCTCTGTACTTTCGGTTCAGCGAAAAGGTCTGCCATACAATGAGCGAAGCACCGCCAGCTCCGAGAAACAGGCAGACGTAATTACTTACGCCAGCCATATACAATATCATCACGAAGATGAGCGTACCGAGCAGACCACCAGCGAATATGAACAGGTATTGGGCTTTCAGCCCTTTAAATTCCACTGTCCTGCCAATGCCTTTGTTAATGTTATAACTGTTCATAAGGCAGAGGTTTACAGGAAGAATGAACGCAGGATAGTAGCCGCAACAATCAGGAAGATACACGCACCGAACCACGAAGCCGCCGTCTTCGATGTGTCGGGGTCGCCCGAGCTGAATTTGTTGTACACCTTAACACCTCCGATTAAGCCGACAACCGCCCCAATCGCATAAATGAGTTGGGTGGCAGGGTCGAAATAAGACGTTACCATTTGGGTAGCCTCGTTGATACCTGCCGACCCGTTTCCCTGTGCGAACGCACCCATTCCTGACAGCATTGCTACGGCTGCCAGCAAAACTTTTTTACTTTGTTTTTTCATAATTGAAACACATTAATTTGTTACTGTTATCCCGCACCTTGCGGACTTTCGGGACAAAGGTGTTTTAGAAATCAAGGCGTGATAACAAAGTGGCAGTGAGAGGAATTGTTTGGCTGTGGGTGGCTGAATTGCTAAAGAAAATAGAGAGGTGTTGACAGGAAGAGAGAGGTTTTTACTATCTTCGTAAAATGAAATCCTTGTCGTACATATTAGCATTAATGGTTTTGGTCTTATCGACCTTGCCAAGCTTTATGGAAGATAAATGTTTTGACCTAGTGAATCAAACAACAAATAGTCAAGAACAAGATAGCGACGATTGCGGTATGGAATGTTGCTCGCCTTTTTCTAAATGCAATACCTGTACTGGATTTGTAATTACTTCCTTTTATGCTTTAACATCCAATTATGTCCAACAACCTAAAAAGAAATTAGGTGTAATAACAGCGTCAGCTGTTTCAGACTTCCTCTCTTCCATTTGGCAACCCCCTAAGATTAATTAATGTTTTTAGTGTCTTCGGCACAATAACAGATTACGGTGCTACAAACCGTCAATTCTCATTTTTCAAACATTAATGTTTTTTTATACAATGAAAAAAATAGTCTTTGTGTCATTTTTTATGACACTAAATCTCTGTGTATTTGCACAAAACATTTTAAATGCTGTTATTAGAAACAGTGAAAACAAAAATCTTTTGATTGGAGTGACAGCATCTATAAAAGGAACCTCGCTTGCCGCTACATCAAACGAAAACGGTCTCATCATAATAGAAAATATTCCTGATGGGATACAGGAAATACATTTTAGCTATATCGGTTTTAACGACTATATAGATACATTGGAATTTCCATTAGCTGACAACAGTCCTATTGAAATCTTACTCAAAGAAAGTTCAGAGGAGTTAGAGGAAGTTGTCATTTCATCCACAAGAAGCACAAGGAGTATACAAAATATCCCTACCCGTATTGAATTTATTGGAAGTGAAGAACTGGGCGAAAAAGGGAACATGAAACCGGGAGATATTCGTATGCTTTTAGCGGAAAGCACAGGTATTCACGTACAAACCACTTCGCCTACCAGTGCCAATGCAAGTATTCGTATTCAGGGACTTGATGGAAGATATACACAAATCCTGAAAGACGGTTTCCCCATTTATTCAGGTGCTTCAAGTGGATTGGGTTTGTTACAGATACCACCACTTGACCTCAAACAAGTAGAAGTCATCAAAGGCTCTACATCTACACTATATGGAGGCGGAGCAATAGCTGGACTGGTCAATCTGATTTCCAAAACGCCGACCTATGAGAGAGATTTAGGTTTTCACCTCAATGGAACATCCGGCAGGGGTTTGGATATAAACGGCTTTTATGGACAAAGGTTTAATAAAATTGGAACAACTATATTTGCTTCCCATAACCGTAACGCAGCTTATGATCCTGCTAAGAACGGACTATCCGCTATTCCACAATTCGAACGCTATGTACTGAATCCGAAGCTCTTCGTTTATTTCAATGAAAAGACGAAACTGAACTTCGGTATCAACACAACGATCGAGAGCCGTTTGGGAGGTGATATGCTTTACATCAAAGGAAATGGAGATAATACAAACCAATATTTTGAGGAAAATAAAACACAACGCTATTCCACACAATTTATTTTCGACCATATCATCAATGAAAACAGTACTGTTCAAGTCAAAAATAGTGTAAGTTATTTTAACCGAAATACTACCATTCCAAACTATAAGTTTGAGGGAACACAAACAGCAAGTTTTACCGAAGCCAACTACACCAACAGTACTGAAAAATCGGAATGGGTCACAGGTATTAATATTTGGACGGATAATTTCAAAGAAAAGCAGATTATGGCATCTCCGTTGAGAGATTATAATCAGACTACATTCGGTGCTTTTGTACAAAATTCTTTTAATGCTACGGATTGGTTTCAATTGGAAACAGGTTTTAGAACGGATTATGTTGTGGATTATGGGGTGGTATTCTTACCGAGAGTTTCGGCTCTATTCCACATTGCCGAGGGCTTAACTTCACGAGTTGGTGGTGGATTTGGCTATAAAACACCTACCATTTTTACGGAAGAAAGCGAACGCCTACAATATCAAAATGTAATGCCCATTGACGACAAGACCAATAAATTGGAAAAAAGTTATGGAGCAAATGCAGACATCAATTACCGCACCTACATTGGGGAAGATTGGTCATTTAGCATAAATCAATTGTTCTTTTACACCTATTTGGATAATCCCTTGTTACTTGAAAACTCCTCGGCAAATCTGTATCAGTTTGTTAATTCTCCTGGCTACATCCATACCAAAGGAACAGAAACCAATATTAAAATTGGTTATGATGACCTGAAATTGTTTTTGGGTTATACCTATACAGATGCCCGATTACACCATAATGGAACGACTGTAGAAAGCCCTTTAACACCAAAACACCGCATTAATTCCATCCTGATGTATGAAATAGAAGACAAATGGAAAATTGGTCTGGAAGCCTATTATTTCAGTCGCCAAAAACTGAATAATGGAACTACGGGCAAAGATTACTTTATTACTGGATTTATGGCTGAAAAGATTTGGGAAAGATTTTCTCTGTACATCAACTTTGAAAACTTCCTCGACACCCGACAAACACGCTTTGACAGCATTTATACAGGAACAATAACCAATCCAGTTTTTAAAGACAATTATGCACCTTTGGACGGATTTGTGATTAACGGAGGAATAAAATTTAAGCTTTAAAATAAATGGAAAAAACCATATTCAATATAACTAAAATGGATTGCCCAAGCGAGGAGCAATTAATCCGTATGAAACTGCAAGACTTTGATACGGTAAAAGGATTGGAATTCGATATAGCCAATAGAAAATTAGACGTTTATCACGATGGAAACCCAGAGCCAATTTTTTTGGCTCTGGGAACACTGAATCTAAATACGACATTGGTTTCAACCGAAAAAAGTAATTTCGTTGTTGAAACAGATACAAGCAACAAGCAACGGAAATTACTTTGGATCGTATTGATTATCAACTTCCTGTTCTTTGGATTGGAAATGTTATTCGGTGTTTTTTCAGGCTCAATGGGGTTGGTAGCCGATAGTTTGGATATGCTTGCCGACAGTGTCGTTTACGCATTGGCATTAATCGCCGTGGGTGGAACAATCGCTTTAAAAAACAACATCGCCAGATTTGCAGGATACTTCCAAGTCTTACTGGCTATTATAGGTTTCGTTGAAGTAATCAGACGTTGTATGGGAATTGAAGCTATGCCCGATTTCAAGACAATGATTGTCGTTTCAGTTTTAGCATTGATTGCAAACGTATTTTGCCTTTATCTTTTACAAAAGAACAAAAGTAAAGAAGCGCATATGCAGGCTTCGATGATATTCACATCAAATGATGTCATTATCAATTCGGGAGTTATTGTTGCTGGTCTTTTAGTTAATTGGCTCAATTCAAGTTATCCAGATTTGATTATTGGAGCTATTGTATTTGTAATTGTAGCAAGAGGGGCTTACAGAATATTGAAGTTGGCAAAGTAAATGTAAAAATAAGTTGAGCCTGAAATTTAGTTTTTCAGGCTCAATTAAAATAATTCCGTTTCAGACAAACTCCCCAATATCAAAATCATCTAAATCATTGTTCCGCAAAGTGGAAGAACTGATTTCCGTTTCAGATGAGAGTGAGCTATCCAATAGCTTGGCAATTTTACTGGATGCACCCGCTATAGAATTTTCCAGCAGACTAAATAATTCGGTTCCCTGTATTTTCTGAACGATTGCTATCGCTGTTTCCTTTTGAGATGACTCCAGTTTTTCTTGCTGAAGCAACATCCCCACGGAGCTTAGTTCTTCAAAGGTAACCCCTTGGGCAAAACCATTATCGCCACCAGATATTCCGTACCTGTTCCATTCTTCTTCCTCTTCTTCAAAATCAGGTTGATTGCTAAAAACTTCATCCAGCTCTTCCTGCGGAATCTGAATACTCCTGTTTTCATTTTCGTCGTATTCAATGTCTAAATTATCGGGATTTACCTCTGGTTCCTCAATCTGGCGTTCATTGGCAGTGTTTGGCACTGAAAGGCGTTCTACGGGTTTGGGCTGTCCCATAATATCGGGCAGATCCGGATTGACTTTCTTTTGCGGAGGTTTTTGTTTTGACCTTTTCTTAATGATAATCTTATCCTGCAAAAGCAGGACAATGACGATCAGCAGGCATATTACTATTACAATTTCCATAACTATAAAATTGGTTTAAAACGTTCGTTGAAATAATCTGTAATATCGTCCCCGTACTCTCTAAAATGGTGTTCAAGAATGTTGTCGATATAAGAATAGAGTGTAGTCTTTTCTTCTCTTGTTAATTGTACTATACGTAACAACCTTTCGTGATATTCTGGACGAATGTAAACGACCTTTCCGTTTCGACCTGAAGGAAAACGATTGACCAGAAATGTCTCCTCATAATCCACCTTCTTTAGGGAGCTATTGCGGGCTTTTGGTTTTGTTTCCTTCTGTATTTTCTGTTGTTGAATAACTTCGGGTATAGTAACAGATTGATTACCACTCATGATATTCATGATTAATTCTTCATCAACATCGGGCTTATCAAAATCTTTTCTTCTCTTATCTGTTGACATACTTAACTATTTTAGAGATTAACAATTTTTAAAAATTCTTCAATAAATAAATCCAGTCTCGTTACTTTCATTAGTTGAGGTTCGGCAGGTAACAGACTTGACCGAAATACACTGTTCGGTGTATCGTCCGTCTCTTTTCTGAAACGTTTACTATCCATTATCCGAGAATTCATCACAGATAAATCGAGTTCGTTAATAACGCTTTGATAAGCCTCGTATATTCCTGTTTTCTCTCGACCATCTACCTGATTCCAAAACATCCACATTTTCTGATCTTCATTACTCTCCTCCGTTTCGGGCAAGCCAAGGAATGCTTTAGTAAAGCTCAGTGTACTTTCCATAACTAGACGGTCAGCACTAATTGGAGAAAAAATAAAATCCATTGTTCTTAAGGTCGTGAGCACACCTTTTGTATTAGCTGTTCCGGGAAGATCAAAAAAAGTTATATCAGGCTCTATTGCAGATTGATTTACGTATTCTAAAGCCTTTGACAAGGCATCCTCCGGTTTACAACTGATAATCGGATATGCTTTTTTATTGATACTTTGATACAACTTCATTGCAGCTCTTTTGTGGTAATCATTCTGCATAATAGTTTTCAAATCCCTTTCCCTCATATTGGCTAAGCTGTGTTGTGGGAAATCACAATCCATTACAAGGACATTAAAAGCTAAACGATAATGCAATACACTTGAAAGTAATGCGGTCATAGTAGATTTTCCAACACCGCCTTTAGGCGTTGAAAAACTAATTTTTAAAGTTTTCTTTTTTGTTTCCATTATTTAAAGATTTATTGTTACACATTTTATTTGTTTGGCAGGTTTGAATATTGGTTTATTTAAATAGTACCTATTTCCTATATGCCTGTATTCCCCTTTTGGAAATTTTCTTGATTGTTATTTGCTTTTATTACCGCTTGGTGGGTAATCATTTTTAGCAACTGGAAAACCTTACAACTTGTAAATTGCTTTACCGCTTTTATGCTTTTACAGTTTTATGTTTTTAAAACCCTATGCTTTTATTCCAAAATTTCTGTACTAAAACCCAATTTATTTTTTATCCTCATTACATTTTTTATTACCTGCACTAAAACTATACGGCAAATAAAGCGATTGAATCGGCTCGTTATTGATGGGTGGTAGTCTTTGGCACCCAAAGGCAGTGTTTGGCTATGTGTCTGATTGTGATGCTCTCATAAGTAGTGTCTTACTTTGTATATAGAATTTTATTAACAGATTTATGCAAAGGCATCTTGAGGAACTGGACAAAAGCAGAACGGCATCAAGCCGTTTATCCCTGCTACATTTAATCCGTCCCGAAGGGCGGATTTTTGTGTTCACCAGAACACGGCAAGTTGTGTTTTGAGCATCTCGAAAAGATTTCCGATGCTCAAAACAACTTGCCCTGCCGGGGGCAGAAAACGTCCTCCGAAGTCGGCGTTTTGTATGAATTAAAAATGGATTAGTGATGAATGAAAACAGCAGAAAGCAGTTAAAAAAGGGCGGGCGTCCTCTAAAAAACGATCCCGCTAAAATCCGGTACACGATTTCCTTTAATGAGGAAGAGCATGCCCGTTTTCTTGACTTATTTGAAAAGTCCGGTATGCAGGTTAAGGCACATTTTATAACCTCTTGCATCTTCGATAAGACGATAAAATCTGTTAAAATAGACAAAGGAACAATTGATTTTTATATGCGATTGACTTCGTTTCACAGTCAATTTCGATCTATTGGCGTGAATTATAATCAGGTCGTAAAGCTATTGTATAAGAACTTTTCGGAGAAAAAGGCAGCAGCATATCTCTATAAATTGGAAAAACATACGGCTGAAATGACCGCCTTGTTTAAAGAAATTGTCCAGATAACGGAAGAATTTGATGTAAAATATCTGAAAAAATAACAGCAGAAATGATTGCGAAAATTGGTAGAAGCGCAAATTTATACGGAGCCTTGGCATATAATCAGCTCAAAGTGGAGAACGAAAATGGACAAATTTTGTTCGCCAATAAGATAATTGAAACTGCTAACGGACATTATTCCGTAGCACAATTAGCCCAATCTTTTGCTCCTTATCTCATCGCCAACCGCAATACCGAGAAACATACGTTGCATATTTCGCTCAATCCTGATCCCAAGGATAATGTAGATGATGATAAGTTTAGGGAAATGGCGGAAGAATATATGCGTGAAATGGGTTACGGCGAACAGCCTTTTGTGGTCTTCAAACATACCGATATTGACCGTAGTCATATCCATATCGTATCGGTCTGCGTGGACGAACAGGGCGTGAAAATTTCGGATAGTTTTGAGAAAATGCGGTCTATGAGTGTATGCCGTGAACTGGAAAGAAAACACGGTCTGATACCCGCAACGGACAAAGAACGTAATCACAATGATAAGGTTTTTCGTCCGGTGGATTATCGGGCAAGTGATATAAAAAGTCAGATTGCTTCGGTCATTCGCCACTTGCCGAACTATTATCAATACCAAACTTTGGGAGAATACAATGCTTTGCTTTCCCTGTTCAATATTACCACCGAGAAAGTGGAGGGAGAATTACACGGAAAGGCACAGCAGGGTTTATTGTACATTCCATTGAATGAGAAAGGCGAAAAAGCAGGACATCCGTTCAAGGCTTCGTTTTTCGGAAAGAACGCAGGGCTTCCGGCTTTGGAATTGCATTTTGCGAAATGCAAAACAACCCTGAAAGATACCGCAACCAAACAGACTTTAAAATCAGCCGTTACCATTGCCCTGCAATCAACGGTTGACGAATTGAGCTTTAAAAAACAGTTAGGCGAGCAAGGTATCAATGTAGTGATACGCAGAAACGATACCGGACGAATTTACGGTATGTCGTTCATTGACCACAACTCTAAAAGCGTTTGGAACGGTTCACGATTGGCAAAAGAACTTTCTGCCAATACCTTTAATGATTATTGGAACAATAATATCAAAGCGGAGATTAAAGAGCCAGTTGCACCCCTACCAAAATTGTCCAAACCGACTGATACGGAGGATTTACCTGCGGAAGAACCACATCATTTGTTCGACTTCTTAAATACTGAAAAACACGAAGACGGTTTGATAGAAGCCTTTGGAGGTTTGCTCATACCTGAAGCACAGGGGGAAGATTACGAGGAACAGGATTTTGCTAATAGGATGAAGAAAAAGAAAAGAAGACTATAGTAAGTCATCTTTTGGAATTAAAATCTGCTTTTAAAACGATTTGTTAAATTGTATTTTAGCATTTGCTTAAATAAACGAATTAACTATATTTGCACTATGGGTAATAATTCTTGTATACGTCAACAAGCAGACATTGAACAAATAAACCGCTGTAAAGACCGGGTTTTAGAGCTTAACGATTCGTTTGATTATTTATCGAATGGGCTTGAATTGGCAGGAAATACCGTAAGACTTAAAATTCTCTTCCTACTTTACGAAGAAAAACGACTTTGTGTTTGCGATATAAGCGACGTTCTTGGAATGACAATCTCGGCAGTTTCACAACATTTACGAAAACTTAAAGACCGTAATCTAGTAGAAACAGACAGGGAGGCCCAAACTATTTTTTATTCATTGACCAAGGAATATGAAAAATTGCTAAAACCGTTTTTTAAAATACTTGATGAAAACAAAGTCATAGAAGCAATATGAAAACAAACAACAAACTTATCGGCGCAGGACTTTTGACTGCAATTGCAGCTTCACTTTGTTGCGTTACACCAGTTTTGGCTCTCATTGCAGGAACAAGCGGACTTGCCTCCACTTTTTCTTGGCTTGAATCTTTCAGACCGTATTTTATCGGTTTGACAATTTTGGTTCTTGGTTTTGCTTGGTATCAAAAGTTAAAGCCTAAAAAGCAAATTGATTGCAATTGTGAAACAGCAGAAAAACCAAAATTCATTCAGTCGAAAACGTTTTTAGGAATTGTAACATCATTTGCAATAGTAATGCTTGCTTTTCCATATTATTCAAGTGTTTTCTACCCAAAGACAGAAAAGCAAATCATAATAGTGGACAAATCCAATATTGAAAAAGTAGAATTTACGATTAGCGGAATGACTTGTGCAAGTTGTGAAGAACACATAAATCACGAAGTGAATAAATTGATAGGGATTGTCAATCTAAAAGCTTCTTATGAAAATGGAAATACAATCGTAGAGTTTGACAACTCGAAAACAAATATTTCTGAAATTGAAAAAGCAATAAACTCAACAGGGTATTCTGTAACCGCGAAAAATTAAAATTAAAATGGAAATCAAATTGCAATCAATAATCACTTGCCCCAACTGCGGACACAAGAAAGAAGAAACAATGCCGACAGATGCTTGCCAATATTTTTACGAATGTGAAAAGTGCAAACATGTTCTTAAACCAAAGCAAGGCGACTGTTGTGTTTATTGTAGTTATGGAAATGTTCCTTGTCCACCTATTCAGCAAAACAAAAAATGTTGCTAACGGGTATAAAACAAAAGAAGGTCGATATAACTAAAGTATTTTTATTTTACTACCTATAAATATTACTATATAAAAGGGGTATAGAAGCTATACCTCTTAGACCCAGCCGAACCCTGCCACTCACCGCCATCCACTACCACTTTTCCAAAGCCAATCTTTATAGTCTTTAAATTCACGCCCGAACATTAAAATTAAAAATAATGCAAGGAGAAGACGATTTAAGAGGTTTAGCCAAAATAATGGCTTTTATGAGAGCAGTTAGTATTCTATTAGTACTGATGCATCTTTATTGGTTTTGTTATGGTTTCTTTATGGAACGTGGCTGGACACTAGAAGTAATCAATAAAATATTAGGGAATTTTGACCGAACAGCCGGTTTGTTTTCGCATACTTTATATACCAAAGTATTTGCAATCGTGTTATTGGCTTTAAGCTGTTTGGGAACCAAAGGCGTGAAGAACGAGAAGATAACCTGGTCAAAGATTTACGTGGCTTTGGGAATTGGTTTTTTGCTGTTCTTTCTGAATACACCACTGTTAAAGTTGTCGCCCATCATTGGCACATTCTTTTATATACTGACTATCGGACTAGGTTATATTGCTTTGCTGATGGCTGGGGTTTGGATAAGCAGGTTATTGAAAAACAACCTGATGGATGATGTTTTCAATATGGAGAACGAAAGTTTTATGCAGGAAACCAAATTGATGGAAAATGAATATTCCGTAAACCTGCCTACTAAATTTTGGTACAATAAAAAGGAACACAAGGGCTGGATCAATATAGTAAATCCTTTCAGAGCAACGATTGTTTTGGGGACTCCGGGTTCTGGTAAATCGTATGCCGTCGTTAACAATTATATCAAGCAACAAATTGAAAAAGGTTTTTCGATGTATATCTACGATTTCAAGTTTGACGACCTTTCTACTATTGCTTATAATCATTTATTGAAACATCAGGATAAGTACGAAATAAAACCAAAGTTCTACGTCATCAACTTTGACGATCCACGCAAGAGCCATCGTTGCAATCCGCTCAATCCAGATTTTATGACTGACATATCCGATGCTTACGAAGCCGCTTACACGATTATGTTGAACCTCAACAGAAGCTGGATACAAAAACAAGGAGATTTCTTTGTCGAATCTCCAATTATTCTTTTAGCGGCTATCATCTGGTTTTTAAAAATTTACGAGAATGGTAAGTATTGCACCTTTCCACACGCCATTGAATTGCTGAATAAAAAGTATTCGGATGTATTTACCATTTTAACTTCGTATCCTGATTTGGAAAACTATCTTTCACCATTTATGGATGCTTGGCAAGGCGGAGCACAAGACCAGTTGCAGGGACAAATTGCATCGGCTAAAATCCCTTTGTCACGAATGATATCACCGCAGTTGTATTGGGTTATGACAGGCGCTGATTTTTCATTGGACATCAACAACCCGAACGAGCCGAAGATTTTGTGCGTGGGTAACAATCCCGACCGTCAAAATATCTACTCCGCAGCTTTGGGCTTGTACAACTCCCGAATTGTCAAGCTCATCAATAAGAAAGGACAATTAAAGAGTTCGGTTATTATAGATGAGTTGCCCACGATTTATTTTAGAGGGTTGGACAATCTTATCGCAACGGCGAGAAGTAATAAGGTGGCTGTGTGCTTGGGCTTTCAGGACTTTTCGCAGTTGATACGTGATTACGGCGATAAAGAAGCTAAAGTTATTCAAAACACCGTAGGTAATGTATTCAGTGGACAGGTTGTAGGAGAAACGGCAAAAAGCCTTTCGGAACGTTTTGGAAAAGTATTACAGAAACGTCAAAGTATGACGATAAACCGTAATGATAAATCAACTTCTATTTCTACACAATTAGACAGCCTTATTCCGGCTTCCAAAATTTCAACCTTAACGCAGGGTATGTTTGTCGGTTCTGTATCGGATAATTTTGACGATCGTATCGAACAAAAGATATTTCACGCAGAAATCGTGGTCGATAATGAAAAGGTAGCCGCCGAAACAAAAGCCTATCAAAAGATACCGCAAATCCTATCCTTTGTAGATGAGCAAGGCGAGGATAAAATGAAGCAGGAAATTGAAAGCAATTACCGTCAGATAAAATCAGATATTCTGCATATCGTCGAAAGTGAAATGGAACGGATTAAGAATGACCCGAACTTACAGCATTTGATACAGCAAGAGTAATAAAGGTACAAGTGGAAATTTTTAGTATAGACTAAAAAATATTGGCGATACTTCTTCTTAAATTTAGTATGGAGTGTCGCCAATATTGTTTTGAACAGTATGTAAAACAAATATTCAGAATGAAAAAGGATATTATATAAAATAGTAATTATTCAAAACAATGCAATGCCATTGCATTACTTTTTTACTAACTTTGCAAAAGAATATGAAAGTCTTTTTTTCCATATTGGCAATTTATATGATGGCGGTATTTTTAATGCCTTGTACCGATATGTATGAAAAGGAGAGTTTTCAAAACCATAACCATTCAGAAGAATTAGCCCATAAAGCAAGCCACGACCATCAGGAAAAACCTGATATGTGCAGTCCGTTTTGTTTATGCGGTTGTTGTGGAATGGTGTCGGGCATAGTGCTTCAATGGAATGTATATAACTTAGTTAAGAAGACCTTTGACTTGTCTAAGGCCAAAGTTTACTATAAATCTATCTTTATATCCCTCTATCTGGGAGAAATTTGGCAACCGCCAAAGATTAATGCATAATTTTTAATGTTTAAATGATTACAGCTTAATGCTAACAGCGTTAGCTTGGTTTTTAGGGTATTTATATTCCCTAAAAACATAATCATTATGATTTTATCATTATTTATCCATCATTAATCATCACAAAAAGTGTTAAATAACATTATAAAATTCTCTATAAAGAATAAGTTCATTATAGGATTAATGACCTTATTACTCATCATTTGGGGGGTATGGAGTGCCACGAAAATCCCCATTGATGCCCAACCTGACATTACAAACAATCAGGTTCAGATTATTACCCTGTCACCAACATTAGCAGGACAGGAGGTGGAGCAACTGGTTACATTTCCTGTAGAGCAAAGTATCGTCAATCTTCCCAAAGTAGAAGAAATAAGAAGTGTTTCGAGGTTTGGACTATCTGTTGTAACCGTAGTGTTTCAAGACAATGTCGATATTTATTTTGCAAGACAGTTGGTAAGCCAACAGCTGAAAGAAGCACAAGACCAGATACCTGATGGAGTTGGAACGCCTGAACTTGCTCCTGTCAGTACAGGTCTTGGCGAAGTGTACCAATACATTCTCCATCCCAAACAAGGAAGCGAAGATAAATATTCTGCAATGGATTTACGGACAATGCAGGATTGGATTGTCGCCAGACAACTTTACGGTACTCCGGGAATTGCAGAAGTTAATAGTTTCGGCGGTCTGCTCAAACAATACGAGGTATCCGTTGACCCTAACCGCATCAAAGCGATGGACGTCAGTATCTCCGATATTTTTACTGCACTCGAAAACAACAACCAAAATACCGGAGGCGCTTATATTGATAAGAAACCCAATGCATACTTCATTCGGGGAATTGGTTTAGTCACTTCACTGGAAGATGTAGGTAATATTGTTGTTAAAAATACGGAAAGTGTTCCGGTATTCATCAAAGATGTAGCAAAAGTACAATTTGGTCACGCTACCCGATACGGAGCAATGACCTATAACGGCGAAGTAGATGCTGTGGGAGGTATTGTAATGATGCTCAAGGGAGAAAACACTGCTACGGTCGTAAAAAACATCAAAGAAAAAATACCGGTTATCCAACAATCTCTACCCGATGATGTGGTCATAGAACCTTATTTGGATAGAATGAACCTGGTAGATAGAGCGATAAGTACTGTCGAAAAAAACCTAATTGAAGGTGCATTAATCGTAATATTTGTATTGATTATCTTCTTAGGGAATTTCAGGGCAGGTTTAATCGTCGCATCAGCTATACCGTTATCAATGCTTTTTGCATTGGGAATGATGAGGTTATTTGGCGTAAGTGCCAACCTGATGAGTTTGGGAGCTATTGATTTCGGATTGATAGTGGACGGTTCGCTGATCGTTGTTGAAGCCACAATGCACCATTTGGGCTTACGGAAATCCACTCAAAAACTTACGCAGGCAGAAATGGACGAGGAGGTGTATGAATCTGCAAGAAAAATCCGTACGAGTGCAGCATTTGGAGAAATCATTATCCTCATTGTTTATATTCCTATCCTTACTTTGGTCGGCATAGAAGGAAAAATGTTTACGCCAATGGCGCAGACCGTAAGTTTCGCCATTTTGGGAGCTTTGATTTTGTCCTTTACCTATATCCCGATGATGAGTGCCTTGTGTCTGTCTAAAAAACCGATTACCAAAAGGAATTTTTCAGACAAAATGATGGACTATCTTCAAGGGGTTTATAAGCCTTTGTTAGAAAAAGCCATTCGGATAAAATATGTGATTATTGCGGTTGCCGTCGGACTTTTTACCATTAGTATATTCCTTTTTTCACGGATGGGCGGAGAGTTCCTGCCAACATTGGGCGAGGGCGATTTTGCTTTCCATTGTATTTTGCCGCAAGGAACATCCTTAAGCCAAAGTCTGGAAACCTCTATGCAGGCATCTAAGATAATCAAGGAGTTTGACGAAGTAAAAATGGTTGTAGGAAAAACGGGGGCTGCCGAAGTACCGACAGACCCGATGCCGCCCGAAGCGACCGACCTGATGATTATTCTTAAACCACAGGACGAATGGAAAACAAAGAAATCGTATGACGAACTTTCCAATGAAATGATGGAGAAACTCGAAGTTATTCCCGGTGTATTCTTTGAAGCCAACCAGCCGATACAGATGAGGTTTAATGAACTGATGACGGGTATCAGGCAAGATGTAGCTGTGAAAATATTCGGAGAGAACCTCGACAGTTTGTTGATTTATGCCAATAAAGCCAATGCCATTATTCAAACGGTAGAGGGTGCAACCGCTCCGCAGGTAGAACGGATAGCAGGTCTTCCACAGATTAATATCGAATACGACCGTACCCGAATAGCCAACTATGGCTTGAATGTACAGGAGATAAACGATATTGTCAGTACTGCGTTTGCAGGTAAATCAGCAGGCGTGGTTTATGAAAATGAGCGTAGATTTGATTTGGTGGTACGGCTTGATGAAGAACACCGCAGTTCTATTGAGGATGTGAGCAATCTGTTTATTCCACTTCCAAACGGAGAGCAGGTTCCACTTTCGCAGGTTGCCAACATTGACTATAAATTAGGTCCTGCACAAATCAGCCGTGAAGGAGGAAAACGAAGGATATATGTCGGATTTAATGTACAAGGGCGGGATGTAGCAAGTGTTGTAGAAGAAATTCAGGATAAGTTGGCTGAACAGGTTAAGCTACCGACAGGATATTATTTTACCTATGGCGGTCAGTTTGAGAACCTCCAAAAAGCTACTGACAGATTACTGATTGCAGTACCTATCGCCCTGCTTTTGATTTTTATCTTATTGTACTTCACGTTTCATTCGTTCAAGGAAGCCGTTTTGGTCTATACAGCTATCCCGATGAGTGCCATTGGAGGTGTGTTTGCCCTATTGTTGAGGGATATGCCATTCAGCATATCAGCAGGTGTAGGGTTTATCGCTTTGTTTGGTGTTGCTGTTCTGAACGGGATTGTACTGATTTCCACATTCAACAGATTGGAAAAAGAGGGTTGGAACGAGATTATCCCGAGAATTATCGAGGGGGCTAAAACAAGACTAAGACCCGTATTAATGACAGCGTCGGTAGCAAGTTTAGGTTTCTTACCGATGGCATTGAGTACAAGTGCGGGTGCAGAAGTACAAAAACCGTTGGCAACGGTCGTTATCGGCGGATTGATGTCAGCAACGGCATTGACGTTATTCGTACTGCCTTTACTATACCTCGTATTTATGAGAAATCATAAGCCTACAAAAAATAATAAAATGAAAGCCATAACACCTATATTGTTACTGTTTACGTTCTTAGGCTTTTCTCAAACCAGTAATGCACAAAATCCTGTAAACGTAGATAGAGCTATCGAAATAGCTATGGAAAATAACCCTCAGCTCCGTTCCAAAAAATTGGAGATTCAATCTACCCAAAGTTTGAGTAAGACAGCATATGAGCTACCGAAAACCGATTTAAATTTCCAATATGGGAATACAGATGGATTTGAGTACAATGACGGTTTCCAAATTTCGCAGACTATACCCTTTCCAACACTTTTTGGGGTAAAGAAAAACCTTGTCAAAGAGCAAGTCAAAGGGCAAGAATGGTCAAAGGCTCTGACAGAAAATGAGCTAAGAAAGCAGGTAAGAACATATTATTATCAGTTAGCGTATCTGGAACATAATGCTTCGGTATTGAAGTATTTGGATAGTATTTATGCAGACTTTATCCGTGTGGCGGAGCTGCGTTATAAAACAGGAGATATAGGGCGGATAGAAGTCAGTACGGCTGTTACCAAAAAGGGGGAAATCAATATATTGCTCCAGCAAAATGAGGTCTTCAGGCAAAATGCCTATCAGAATCTTAAAAACCTGATGCAGACAAAGGAAGATTTTGCCATTGAACCCAAATCAGACTATGAACCATTACTTTTGACTTCTTTCATAGACAGTTCAGCTATTGAAAACCACCCAAGCATCCAGCTATTGTATCAGGAGGCTAAAATCGCTGAACAGAACAAGAAGTTGGAACGGGCAAACAGCCTGCCTGATTTTACGTTCGGTTATAATAATATATCGCTGATAGGAATGCACAGTAGAAACGGCGTGGAACAATTTTACGGCAGAGGACAGCGGTTCAGTTTTGTTGATGTAGGCATAACCATTCCACTCTTTACTACGACCAGAGCGAAAATCCGTTCCCTTGATTATCAAAAACAATCATTGGAACTGAATGCCCAATGGCAACAACAGCAGCTAAAAACGGAGTTGGCAAATGCCCTGAAACAATATGAACAGAATGTTTCACAGTTTACCTATTTCAAGGAGCAGGCACTTCCGAATGCTGATGAAATCATCAATGCGGCAAAGTTAGGGTACAGTACCGGAGATATTTCTTATGTGGAGTACCTCTTTGCCTTGCAGACAACAACCGATATTCAGCTTAATTATCTAAAGAGCATACAGCAAATCAATGAGGCTGTAACGCTTATTCATTCATTAATCAGCAAATAATACAAAATATGAAACGTATCATCAATAATATAGTTTTCAGCGTTTTTGTCCTCGTAGCAATCTTTGCTTTGAACGCCTGTACAAATAAACATACGGAGGACGACGGACATAATCACGGTAGCGAAGCAGCAGCAACAACGGACGAACACGAAGAAGAAAACGTTGCGGTACTGACCGATGAACAGATAAAAGCTGTAGGTATCGAAATCGGGATGATTGAACAGAAACAATTGTCCGCAACATTGAAAGCCAACGGTGGATTGAGAGTACCCAACAGCAACAAGGCAAATGCAACTTCAATGTTTGGCGGCGTTATCAAATCCCTCAATGTGGAGATAGGCGATTTCGTAAAAAAAGGTCAGGTCATCGCCACTATTTCCAATCCGGAATTCATACAATTACAGGAAGAATACCTAAGCATCAATAGCAGGATAGAATTTGCAGAGCAGGAAGTTGCAAGACAAAGAGAGCTGAACGAGGGAAATGCAGGTGCAAAGAAAAACCTGCAAAGTGCCACATCTGAATTGAACACGTTGAGAACACGAAAAGCATCGTTACAACAACAAATCCAAATGATGGGCATTAATCCGGCTTCCCTGTCAAATTCCAGCCTTAAATCCTCGTTGGTCGTTACAAGTCCGATAGGCGGTACGGTAAGTAACGTTTTTGCCAAAATCGGAAGCTATGTAGATGTGTCTTCGCCTATTGCCGAAATAATAGAGAACACAGCATTGCACTTGGACTTACAGGTTTATGAAAAAGATATTCCCCTAATCAAAATAGGTCAGAAAATAGATTTTGTCGTAACCAACAACCCCAATAAGACCCATTCTGCCGAAGTTTATAGTATAGGTTCATCTTTTAGCGGAGAGAGCAAAACCATTGCCGTTCACAGCAGAATTACCGGAGATAAAACAGGATTGATTGACGGAATGAGCATAACCGGAAATGTAAGTTTAGATGATGTATTAAGTACGGCTGTACCCAACGAAGCGGTTGTCAATGCAGACGGGAAATATTACATCTTTTTGGTCAAGGAGCAGGAAGAAGAACCGCACGACCATAAAGAAGATGAGGCTCACGACCACGGTTCGGAAAATGGAACTCAATTTACAAGAATGGAGGTCGTTAAAGGTGCTTCTCAATTGGGTTACACGGCGATAACGCCTGTAAATGAAATTCCACACGGTACACATATCGTGATAAAAGGTGCGTTTTTTGTGAATGCAAAAATGAATGATACCGGAGAACACGGTCACGCTCACTAAAATGGTATATAATGAAAAAAAGCATTGAACAAAAGCTGTTGTCAAAGAACACCAATCCGACCAGTATGCGGATATTGGTATATGATTTCTTGGAGCAACAGCAGACAGCGATGTCCTTATCTGAAATCGAAAGTCATTTCTATAAAGCAGACAGGGTTACGATTTACAGGACTTTGAAAACTTTCGAGGAAAAAGGCATTGTACACAGTATTCAGGAGAACACTACCGTTAAGTATATTTTGTGTCACGATGGGTGTGATGAAGAAACACACAAAGATTGGCACTTACATTTCTATTGTAAAATCTGTAAACAGACAACCTGTAAGGAGGATTTTATAATACCGCAGAATGGAAACCAAAATTACCGTATTGACGAAATAAAACTATTTGGTAAAGGTATTTGCGAGAACTGTTTAAAGGAGAGTTTGCAATAGCATTGCAGGCTCTTCCTGTGTATCTTTGTCATAAATATAAATGTGTTATGGATAACTATCTTAAAGAAACAAAAATCCTTGACTACTCAAACGTTTCTATACAAGAGCTATTGGAACAAAGAGGGTGGAAAGATTTGGGCAATGTTTCAAGAGTTAAAGCCATTTACAATTTTGTCAGGGATGAAATAAAATTTGGCTACAATGTTTCGGACGATATACCTGCATCAGAAATATTGCAGGATGGCTATGGACAGTGCAATACCAAAGCGACTTTGCTAATGACGTTATTAAGAGCAACGGGAATACCTAACCGCATTCACGGTTTTACCATTGACAAAGCCTTGCAAAAAGGAGCTATTACGGGTATTTGGTACAAACTTTCGCCTCAAAACATCTTACATAGCTGGGTAGAAGTATGGGTAAATGAACAGTGGTATTTTTTAGAAGGTGTGATTTTGGATAAACCCTATCTCACCAAATTGCAGGAGCAGAACAGCGATTGCAAAACCACATTTTGTGGTTTCGGGGTTTATACCGATAATTTTGAGAACCCACCGATTGAATGGAACCTCAACAATACGTTTATTCAGGATAAGGGCATCAATCAGGACTTTGGCGTTTTTGATACACCCGATGAATTTTATTCTAAGCATCAGCAAAAGCTAAATGCGTTAAAGCGATTTGTTTTTCAGTATATCGTGAGGTATATAATGAATAATAACGTAGAAATAATAAGAAATAAAAGTGTAACGAACCTAAAAAATTAAAGGCTATGACAAATACAGACAAAAATCATAAGCATACGTATGATGCACAAGGCAAAATGACTTGTTGCACGCTGGAAGAAAAAATTTACACCGAAGCAGGTGCAAAAGAGCTGGTAAATGAAAAGCATCAACACGACCACGGCGATGATGAAGGACACGACCACAGTCATAGTGAGAGTAGTCCAATTAAAATGTTTTTGCCGAGTATAATATCATTGGTATTGTTGCTTGCTGCCATAGCATTTGATCATTGGCTTCCACAGCAATGGTTTACGGGTTGGGTAAGGATTATTTGGTATGTGGTTGCGTATGCTCCCGTTGGGTTTCCTGTATTGACAGATGCCGTGAAAAGCATCAGAAAAGGGGAAATCTTTTCAGAGTTCTTTTTAATGGGCATTGCCACCATCGGGGCATTTGCCATTGGCGAATATCCCGAGGGCGTTGCCGTGATGTTGTTTTATGCTGTTGGAGAAGTTTTTCAGACAATGGCGGTTTCCAGAGCCAAAGCAAATATCAAATCATTGCTCGACCAAAGACCTGATGAGGTAACGGTTTTAAGAAACGACCAACCCCTAACTGTAAAGGCGGAAACCGTGAATATCGGCGAAATAATACAATTGAAACCGGGAGAAAAATTAGGTTTGGACGGAGAATTATTGTCTGAAACGGCATCGTTCAACACCTCAGCACTCACAGGCGAAAGCAAACCCGACACCAAAGCCAAAGGCGAAACGGTTTTGGCAGGTATGATAAACCTTAATACCGTTGCACAAGTGCAGGTCACAACCGCATATATGGATAGTAAGTTGAGTAAAATTTTGGAATTGGTACAAAATGCTACTTCACAAAAAGCACCAACGGAATTATTTATCCGCAAGTTTGCGAAAATATATACCCCTATAGTGGTACTGTTAGCGGTCGCTATCTGTGTGCTGCCTTACTTTTTCGTAGCTGATTATGAGTTTAGGGATTGGTTGTACAGGGCTTTGGTATTCTTAGTTATTTCTTGTCCTTGTGCCTTAGTAATCAGTATTCCATTGGGTTATTTCGGTGGCATTGGAGCAGCGAGCAAAAACGGAATACTGTTCAAAGGAAGTAACTTTTTAGATAGCCTTTCCAATATCCAAAATGTGGTAATGGATAAAACGGGTACAATGACAGAGGGTGTTTTCAAGGTTCAAGAAGTGGTATTTGACAAAGCGTTCAATCAAGATGAAATTTTGCAATTGGTCAATGTATTGGAAAGCCACAGTACGCACCCCGTAGCGACAGCTATTCACGAATACGTGGGGGAACTGGATAATACAATCCGCTTAGAAAATACAGAGGAAATTGCTGGACACGGGCTGAAATCAACCGTAAATGGTAAAGACTTGTTGGTTGGAAATTTCAAGCTGATGAACAAGTTTGGAATACAATACGACTTAGATCCGAACAGCATCGTTTATACGACCATTGCCGTTGCTTACGATAACAAATTTGTCGGTTACATTACGATTGCCGACAGTATCAAAGAAGATGCAGAGAAAACCATCCGTTTATTGCATAAACTCAATGTGAAAGCAACTATGCTTAGCGGAGATAAAAGTACAGTGGTAAAGTATGTAGCGGAGCAGTTGGGGATAGATAATGCTTTTGGGGATTTATTGCCCGAAGATAAAGTAAACAGGGTTAAAGAAATTAAAGCCAAAGGCGAAAGCGTTGCTTTCGTCGGCGACGGCGTGAACGATGCTCCCGTTGTGGCGTTGAGCGACGTAGGTATCGCAATGGGCGGTTTGGGAAGCGATGCCACTATTGAAACGGCAGATGTGGTCATACAAGACGATAAGCCGAGCAAAATCCCAATGGCAATCAATATTGGAAAAAAGACAAAGAAAATCGTTTGGCAAAATATCACATTGGCATTTGTGGTAAAAGGAATTGTATTGGTGCTTGGTGCAGGTGGATTGGCTACAATGTGGGAAGCCGTTTTTGCTGATGTGGGCGTGGCGTTATTGGCTATTCTTAATGCGGTACGAATACAGCGGATGAAATTTTAAAGGACGTCAATTTATAAGTATTGAAAAGAAAACAGAAAATACGCAAAAAGAAATATATAAAGGTATTCAACCGAAGCGACTTAATGTCTTTGGACATCAGTGACGACAACCTTGTTGATGTAAGAACCATTTAAGTAGGTTGAAGTATGCTTCTGAAAACCCCGTAACCGGGCGTATGGGTGTATTCAATATGGGACGAAATATCAGTGTTAAATTAATAATGAATTTCTGATTCGATATTATTGAGTGAAAGATTTAAAAGAACGCTAGCAGGAAATGTAACTGACACTATAATGCTCATGGAATAAAAATAAATGGCGGATAAGAGAAACTTATCTGCCATTTATTTCAAAAAAAACGAACCGGTTTGAAAAATACCATTATCTTTGCAATAGTTTTTTTGTTTTTTACATGTTAAAAAGGATAAACATATTAATGATTATATGCTTATTGGGCTTTTTTATAATCCCAATGCAATCCTATGCGTGTAAATCGCATTCCAAAGAAATTGTTATCAAGGAGAAGTCATGTTGCAGTGCCAACAAGCAGCATCATTCAGAAGATCAATGTGAGAAAGACTGCTGTAAGTCTAAGGATGACACGAGCAATGAATGCTCTGGAAATTGTGGACCTACGTCCTGCCACAGCTCTTCTAATAGTTTTTCTGCAACACCCCCATTTTTTAGGAACGCTCAAAATCCTGTTTTTTCTAAAAGTAAAAAATCATACCCTTTATACAAAGAACCCTTTTATTCTACAGGGGAATCTTCCATTTGGCAACCGCCTAAAATAAGTTAAATTAGTACTGTATAGCCATAGGTGTGCGAAATCGGTTGATTTTGCACCTATCCGCAATACATGTTTTATTAAAAGCCAGATCTGGCTTTTGATTATTTACCATTTTTAATACTTAATAAGGTTCCAAATGAAATCAATATCAAAAATATTGATGGTAATCACCGTATTACTATCCGCAGCAAACAGCTTTGCGCAAAACCAGAACGAGCAACATCACAACCATGGTGGAACAGCTCAAGCAAAGAATATTCCATCACAAAATTTATCACAATTACATGCCGTATTTGACAAGTATTTTTCCATAAAAGATGCTTTGGTAAACGCAGATGTAAATATAGCATCTTCAAATGCTACTGAATTAGCCACAGTTATTAAAACAGTGGATATGGGTGAACTTTCTCCCAAAGAGCATACCGTATGGATGAAGGTCATGAAGGAACTGTCTTTAAACACAGAAAACATCTCGAAATCGAAAGACGTCGTAAAGCAACGGAGGGCATTTGCCCTACTTTCTAAGAATGTCTATGAATTGGCAAACGCATCAAAGCAAAAAACAACTATGTACTACCAAAACTGCCCGATGTACAACGATGGCAAAGGTGCAACTTGGTTAAGTAAAAGTACGGATATCAAAAACCCGTATTACGGTTCAAAAATGCTGACCTGCGGTAGTACTATTGAAAAATTAAATTAGTCAGCCATTATGAGATGTCTATTGATTGGGATCGTTACTTCTATTGTAGTCATATTTAGTTCATGCAACAATAACCCTACACTAAAGGTGCAAGACAATACATATACTTCAAAAAGCTCAAATACAAATACCCGTGGCCACAATGCCTTTGAAATGGGCGATGTAGTTCCGTCGGAAGAGGTATGCATGGTCAACAATGAATACATGGGCAAAAAACAATTTGAGGTAAATTTTGAAGGAAAAATATATTACGGATGTTGCCAGATGTGTAAAGAACGTATTCCAAAAGATCCTTCTACACGCGTTGCCATAGATCCATTTTCCAAAAAGCAGATAGATAAAGCGACTGCTATAATAGCAATTACCGGCAACAACGGGGAAGTATCATATTTTGAAAATAATACTACATATACAAATTACATAAATCAATTTTAATTATTAAAAACAGAAATCATGACAATGAAACATTTATTTGTAGGCTTACTAGCCTCATCCGTATTGACCTTGGCAGCATGCAATGGCGCTTCTGAAAAAAAATCAGAAAGCGACGTCCATACTGAAACAACGGTATCCAACGAAAGCAACGCTGCAAGCGACCAGGGAACTTTTTCGGAACTTTTTTCCCATTACCAGCACCTGACTTTTGCTTTGTCTTCCGATAATGATAAAGAAGCCGCAAATGCAGCTAAAGGCATGCTGGAAGCACTCCCCAAGATTAATACCGAGGGCTTTAGTGCAGAACAGAAAAGCACCTTCGATGACATCGCTGCTGATATTCAGGAACATTCGGAGCACATAGGTGATAACATAGGCAATATCGCTCATCAAAGAGAACATTTAGTGATCTTGAGCAAGGATTTTTATGATATAACAAAAGAATTCGGCACCGAAAAGCCCATGTACAAGATTTTTTGCTCGATGTACGATGACAACAAAGGAGCATATTGGTTAAGCGATAGCAAAGAGGTCAAAAACCCTTACTATGGTGAAGATATGCTAACATGTGGTGAAGTTCAGGAAGAACTGAAGTAAAAACGCTGATTAAGATTTGAAATTCAAATATCAGGTACCGGTCGATTTCTGTAGCCTGGTATCTGATATTAAAATGTAAACAATGTATATGTTATGCTTAAAAAAATTATCAAATATTTTTTGGAGAACCGAGTAATAACACTGTTATTACTTGTGGTTGTCCTTATATGGGGGCTGATTACAGCGCCCTTTAATTGGCATCAAAATGCGTTGCCGAGCGATCCTGTGCCGGTCGATGCGATTCCGAACATTGGGGAGAACCAGCAAATTGTTGCGACCGAATGGATGGGGAGGTCTCCCAAAGATATACAGGAGCAGATTACCTATCCACTCACGACCTCCTTACTGGGCATCCCCGGCGTAAAAACAATCCGGAGCAGTTCGATGTTCGGCATGTCCTTCCTCTATGTCATTTTTGAAGAGGATGTTGAGTTTTATTGGAGCCGTTCCCGTATTCTGGAAAAACTGAATTCATTGCCTGCCGGCACATTACCATCCGATGTAACGCCCACGCTCGGGCCGGATGCCACTGCTTTGGGGCAGGTCTTTTGGTATACACTGGAGGGACGCAATCCCGAAACCGGAAAACCTACAGGAGGCTGGGACCCCGATGAGCTGCGCACGATTCAGGATTTCTATGCCAAATATAATTTGGCAGCATCGGAAGGGGTTTCCGAAGTGGCTTCCATCGGAGGTTTCGTAAAAGAATACCAAGTCGATATCAATCCAGATGCGATGCGCGCATACAATGTATCCGTAATGGATATCATGTCGGCTATCCAAAACAGCAACCTGGATATCGGTGCAGAGACGATCGAAATAAACAAAGCGGAATATCTGGTGCGTGGATTGGGCTACCTTAAAAGTGTCCAGGATCTTGAAGATGCCGTAGTGGCTGTGCGCAATAATGTTCCCGTAAAGATAAAAGACGTTGGGTTTGTCAATTTGGGACCCTCCACACGACGCGGTGGATTGGATAAGGAAGGCGTGGAAGCAGTTGGCGGTGTAGTAGTTGCCCGGCATGGAACCAACCCCATGGAAGTCATCAATAATGTCAAGGCGAAGATCAAAGAAATGGAGGCAGGTTTCCCTCAAAAAACATTAGAGGATGGGACTATTTCAAAAGTCACCGTCGTTCCGTTTTATGACCGCTCGGGTTTAATCCAGGAAACCATCGGGACGCTGGAAAATGCTTTAGCACACGAAATCCTGATCTGTATTATCGTTGTGATCGTGCTGGTGATCAACCTGCGAGCATCGATTCTTATATCCAGTATCTTGCCCATTGGCGTACTGGCGACCTTCATAATCATGAAACAAATGGGGGTCGAGGCGAATATCGTTGCCCTTTCGGGAATCGCCATTGCCATTGGGGTCATGGTGGATGTGGGGATTGTCTTTATCGAAAGCATACTACGCCATATGGATGAAGAAAAAGCCAAGGGTGTTGAGAGTCGGGGGAAAGCCTTTGTAAACTTGATTTCCACCGCTGTTGCGGAAGTGTCGGGTGCTTTGTCAACGGCGATGCTCACCACGATCATCAGCTTTTTACCTGTTTTTATGATGGAAGCACAAGAAGGTAAGTTGTTCGGTCCCTTGGCATACACCAAAACCTTTGCTTTGGTTTCAGCCTTTGTGTTAGGCATTATTATCTTGCCAACACTGGCTTATTATATATTTTCAATCCGTATCAATGGGAGTAAAGTTCGCCGGATAGCCAACTACGTTTTGGTAGTTGCCGGTATCGCTCTTTGGATCTATACAGGTGTTTTTGTCGCGTTCGCATTGACTTTGATCGGAGTCAACAACCTGTTTACACCAAGATGGAAAGGAGAAAAAATTGCCAACTACGTTAATGTTGCTATCACACTTTTTGTAGCGATGTATTACCTGACGGTTGAGTGGCTGCCACTCGGCACGCAGGCAAGCACCACACTTAACTTTGTGTTCGTATTCTTTGCCATTGGTTCCATCCTGGGAATGTTATGGGCATTGGTGATCTATTATGAACAGATTCTTCGATGGTCACTTTCCAACCGGTGGAAATTCATGGCCATCCCTATCATTACTTTATTATTCGGAATGTTAGCATGGATGGGCGTAGAGAAGAGTTTTGGTTTTGTTGCAAATGGCTTCGAAAAGACAGGTTGGAAATCATTTCGGGAGACTGCCTTCTGGCAAAAATCCACCGAAACATTTCCCGGTATCGGGGAGGAATTTATGCCAAGCCTCAATGAAGGTTCTTTCCTTTTGATGCCCACCAGTATGCCGCATACTGGGATTGAACAAAACCTGCAATTGATCAGAACACTTGATAAACGTATTCAAAACATACCGGAAGTCGAACTTATCGTAGGAAAATGGGGCCGTGTGAATTCTGCACTTGATCCGGCTCCTACACAGATGTTTGAAAATACGATCAATTATATCCCGGAATTTTATCTGGATGAAGACGGGCATCGTGAAAGGTTCAAGGTAAACAGTTCCGGAGAATTCGTGTTGAAAGGTGACAAGACCTATGCTGTTTCCGATGGTTTCCGTTCCATACCACGGGACAGTCTGATTGAAGATAAAAGCGGAAAATTTTTCCGCAGATGGCGTCCTGAAATTAAAAAGGCCGACGATATATGGCAAGAGATCGTCAATGTTTCCCATCTGCCCGGATTGACTTCCGCTCCTAAGTTGCAACCGATAGAAGCGAGAATGGTAATGCTTTCTACGGGAATGAGGGCTCCGATGGGGCTAAAGGTTTCGGGTCCGGATCTGGAGTCGATTGAAATCGGTGGCAAGGCCTTGGAAGCAGCCTTAAAGGATGTTCCATCTGTTATGCCATCGACCGTTTTCTACGACAGGGCTGTTGGCGCACCCTATATCGAAATCCATCTGAACCGGGATAGAATGGCCAGATACGGTATTACCGTTGCCGAGCTTCAGGAAGTAATCAGTGCGGCAGTCGGCGGTATGACGTTGACCACTACAGTCGAAGGCCGGGAACGGTTTCCCGTTCGCCTGCGCTACCCACGAGAATTACGGGATGACCCGGATGCGTTGCGAAAAATAATCATTCCGACAGCTACAGGAGCTCAGATTCCATTGGGGGATGTGGTGGATGTTGAATATGCCAAGGGCGCTCAGATGATCCAAAGTGAAAATACCTTTTTGTTGGGTTATGTAATCTTTGATAAAAAAAGTGGCATAGCGGAAGTCGACGTAGTATACGAAGCGGATCAACTCCTAAAGGAAAAAATAGCGTCTGGAGAACTGGATTTACCCAACGGGGTGACGTATAAGTTTGCCGGAAATTATGAACAGCAAGAACGTGCCGCAAAAAGGCTAATGCTTATTATACCACTGAGTTTGTTAGCCATTTTAGTAATTCTCTACTTTCAGTTCCGAACGGTTACAGCATCGTTAATTCATTTTTCCGGTGTTTTTGTAGCTCTTGCAGGAGGTTTTATTTTGTTGTGGCTTTACGGACAGCCTTGGTTTATGGATTTCTCTGTCGGAGGGACAAATATGAGGGATCTGTTCCAGATGCACAGCATCAATCTCAGCATTGCCGTTTGGGTAGGATTTATCGCCCTGTTCGGACTGGCGACGAGTGATGGTGTATTAATGGGAACATACATCCACGATACATTTGAAGCACGGAACCCCAGAACAAAAGATGAAATACGGGAAGCAGTCATATACGCAGGCTTAAAGCGTGTCAGACCGGCAGCGATGACCACTGCTACAGCACTGATCGCCTTACTGCCTGTCCTGACCTCTACCGGTAAAGGTGCGGAAATCATGGTACCAATGGCCATCCCGACTTTCGGCGGCATGCTGATCCAATCCATGACCATGTTTGTGGTTCCAGTATTCCAGTGCTGGTGGAGGGAATCTGCCACTAAAAAAGAAAATAGAAAAAATAATAAAAATATAGCGAATGAAAACGAATAAGATAAATCGGTATATAACCGTGGCTGTATTAACAAGCTTAAGCATTTTTTCGCAAGCTTTAGCCCAAGACTACCCCACCGATTCGCTGTCCTATTATATACAAGTCGCAATCGAAAATAATCCGGGTGTAAAATCACAAAAGTATGCGCATGAGGCATACCTTGAAAAAATTCCGCAAGCCGGAGCATACCAAGACCCCGAATTGTCCATGGAAGCATATACGATGCCTATGGAAATTATAGGAGGGCGTTCTATTGGAAATGTGAGCTTGATGCAAATGTTTCCATGGTTCGGCACGAGAAAAGCAGCTCGCACAGAGGCTACACATATGGCCAATATGCAAGATCAACAGTATCGGGAAGCCATAAATAATCTGATCCTTCAGGTCAGCACACAGTGGTACACGATGCAAAAATTGAACGAGCAACTCAAGAATAATCAGGAAAACCAAGTGTTTCTAAAACAATTGGAACAATTGGCAATACGGAAATTCTCTGCGCCCTCAAGCACCTCACAATCAAGTGTAGCACCCGTCGTAAGCAGTAATACGCCTTCCTCACCAACCAGATCTAGTGCTTCATCGGGTATGGGAGGGATGAGTATGGGAGGAGGCAATTCAGCTCCTGCTACTAATCAGAATATGAGTATGCCGTCCGGTGGTGGCATGGGAGCAATGGAAGGTGGCTCCGGATCGGGTATGTCAGAGGTGCTTCGTATCCAATTGGAAATTGTCGAAATTGAAAATAACATTGAAAGTTTACATGCTCAGATTAAAGCCGAAAAAGCAAAATTCAATGCATTGTTGAATCGGGAAGCAACTGAAAAGGTCATGCTGGGACAAGAGATCCACAAGCTGAATTTTTTATATAGCGAGGAAGAGGCACTAAGGGTTATTGAGGCAAACAACCCCATGCTTGAAATGATTGCCGAAGAAGGCTTGGCATTTAAGGCAAAAGCGGAAATGGATCGGAAAATGAGTTATCCCATGATTGGTATCGGTGTGGAATACATGGTTGTGGGAAGGACGAATAATTCAATGCTGGCCATGGACGGGATGAACGGTAAGGATATGGTCATGCCTATGGTTTCAGTGAGCCTGCCACTCTTCCGTAAAAAATACAATGCCCAGCAAAACGAAAGCAGGCTATGGCGAAAATCAAGCGAAGAGAACTTTAAAAACACCTTCAACACTTTGAAAAGCGAGTTTTACAGTCTCAAAAGCCAACTGGATGATGCTCAGCGTGCCATCGAGCTGTACGAAAAACAAACTACGCTCGCCCAAACGACATATAACCTGATCGTAAAAGAGTTCGTTACAGGCAAAAGTGACTTGACCAACGTTATTCAGGTGCAGCGGCAATTATTGGATTATCAGCTTAGGAAAGCTGAGGCCCTTGCCAACTATAATACGATGGTTGTGTCAATAAAAAAATTATTAGCAGACCATAAATAATGCAATTATTTTGAAATTCTTAGCAATGAATAAACTGAAAAATATTTTTAGAAATAAGGCGGTAACTTACGGGGTTATATTATTGTCCGGACTACTGCTTGGCTGGGCGATATTTGGCGGGAATTCGTCCCATGATCACAGCCATGACCTTGAAATGGAAGTGACCGAGGACGGGGAAACAGTATGGACTTGCTCCATGCACCCCCAGATCAGAATGGATAAACCGGGGAAATGCCCGATATGTGCAATGGATCTAATTCCCTTGAAATCATCCGGGGGAGGTGATGATGTAATTGACGATGACGCCATCCAGATGTCAGAAGAAGCCATAGCATTGGCGAATATCCAGACTTCGATTGTCGGCCACCAAGACGCTGTTAAAGATGTCCAACTGTATGGGACTATTCAGGTGGACGAACGTTTACAACAATCCCAAACATCGCATGTCAATGGCCGTATTGAAAATCTTTACGTAACCTTTACTGGCGAGTCGGTAAGAGAAGGACAACTGATAGCCAAAATCTATTCGCCTGATTTATTGACGGCGCAGCAAGAATTGCTCGAAGCTGCAAAATTGCAGGATATGCAGCCCCTCCTATTGGATGCCGCGAAAGAGAAGCTGAGTTTATGGAAGGTGTCAGAGGATCAGATAAGCAAAATATTGACATCCAACGAAGTTTCACCCTACGTCAATATATATGCGAATACAAGTGGTGTTGTCATAGCAAAAAATGTAAACCCGGGCGATTATATCGGCCAAGGGAGCGTCTTGTACACCATTTCAAACCTTTCCAAGTTATGGGCGGTTTTTGATGCGTATGAAACAGATCTGCCATTTCTAAAGGTGGGAGATCAGCTGGAATATACATTACGGAGTTTGCCCGGAAAAGTCTATAATGGGCGGATTGCCTTTATTAACCCTATCCTTGATGCCAATTCAAGAACGGCAAAAATCAGGGTCGAAGCCGATAACCGGGATCGCAATCTCAAACCTGAAATGTATGCAACAGCAAGGATCACTGCTCCTTTAAAGGGCTACAACGATGAGTTGGTCATTCCCAAGTCGGCGGTTTTATGGACAGGGAAGCGCTCCATAGTTTACGTAAAACAGCCAAATACATCCACGCCTGCTTTTAAACTTCGGGAGATCGTCTTGGGCCCCTCATTGGGCGACCAATATGTTGTTATGTCGGGGCTGGAAAATGGCGAGGAAATCGTGACCAAGGGAGCTTTCACCGTTGATGCAAGTGCCCAGCTGGAAGGTAAAATCAGTATGATGAATAACGATGGCGCAGCATCGGCTGCCGGACATCAGCATGGCGATGCTCAAACCAATGTCAATAAGACCCATGATATGTTGAAAGTATCAGGAAATTGTGAAATGTGCAAAAGCCGGATTGAGAAAGCGGCCAAAAGTGTCAAGGGGGTGATTTCCGCAAACTGGGATGTTAATGCCAAAGTTATCCATTTGGATTTCGATTCAAAAGTAACCTCAAAAAGTGCCATAAGCAAAGCTATTGCTAATGTTGGTCACGATACAGAGCTGGACAAGGCTCCCAAGGCGGTTTATGACGACTTACCGAGTTGCTGTCTCTATGACCGGGGATAATGGTACTTGATTAATATTAGATCATGAAAAAAAACGGAAAACGAACGAAAGCATACAAAGTAATTTTAACAGTTCTGTTAAGTGTGTTTGTGTTAATGCAATTTATAACCCCCCAAAGGAACCTATCCCCGGTTCCTGCGGGCCAGGTTTTTGTTGATTCATTTAAGGTCGATGCAAAAGTTAATGCAATCCTGTCGGTATCATGCTATGACTGCCATAGCAATAATACCCAATACCCTTGGTACACTAATGTTCAGCCTTTGGGTTGGTTCATGGCAGATCATATAACCGAAGGAAAAGAGAAATTGAACTTTGATGATTTGCCAAATTACAGCCCGAGAAGGATAAACTCAAAGTTTAGCCAGATTATTGAGCAAATCGAGAAAGGTAAAATGCCGTTGAGTTCATATACGTGGATGCATGGGGGTGCTCGTCTAAGCATGGAAGATAAGAAGCTGTTAGTTGAATACTTTAACTCGTTGATGGATAATGAATAAGTTTAGAGTGTTAATAGTACAGACGGTTCCTTCGGAAATAGACTCAAAACGTAAATTTTAATAACAGGAAAAGTGGAAAACCAATCTAATATCTTAAAATACAAACATCTCGGAATCTACACTCAAAACGAGAATGTAGTATATATGCATGAAAACTGCCACGTTTGTGCTTCAGAAGGCTTTGAGGCACTTACCCGAATTAGAATATCCACTGCAACGGACTCAATCGTAGCAAGTCTTAATGTAATTTCATCCAATCTTCTATTGACTGATGAAATTGGGTTATCGGACGCCGCAGCAAAAAAACTGAATGTTTCCCCAAATGAAACTTTGTATGTTTCACATTTGGAACCTATTAAATCTTTAAGCCACGTACGGGCAAAAATCTACAATCAGAAACTGGATTACTTGGCGTACAATGAAATCATTACGGATATAGTTCAGGGCAATTATTCCAATATCGACCTCACAGCATTTATCACCGCCTGTGCCGGAAATAGAATGGATCTTGATGAAATCACCTATCTTACAAAAGCCATGATTGCTTCTGGTATGCAATTGCACTGGAACAAGGAGATTGTTGTTGATAAGCATTGCATCGGAGGGTTACCAGGCAATAGAACAACACCGTTGGTAGTTGCCATTGTTACTGCCTTTGGCCTTACAATGCCCAAAACGTCTTCCCGTGCCATTACCTCGCCTGCCGGTACTGCAGATACCATGGAAGTATTTACCAATGTAACGCTTTCCCCTGAAAAAATAAAAGAAGTGGTTCATAAGGAAGGGGGGTGTATCGTTTGGGGTGGAACAGCCCAGTTAAGCCCGGCAGATGATCTGCTGATAAAAATCGAAAAAGCCCTCGATATAGATAGCGAGGGACAGCTAATTGCTTCGGTACTCTCAAAAAAAGCAGCGGCGGGTTCCACGCACGTTGTTATAGATATTCCTGTAGGTGAAACTGCAAAAATGAGAAGTACAAAAATGGCACAGACAAAGAGTATATGGGTGGTCTAAAATACATTTTGACCAGAAACATTGCCGCTACTACCCATTATGACAGCGATATGGGCTGGGGGTTCGGATTGAATTTGTCCTATTAAGTTTGACTTTCTATGAGGTCGGATTTAGAATCCGACCTCTTTTGATGAATTAAAAATGTTACTTAATGAGCAATTATTACGAGGAAATAATAAAGAAACTAGAAGATGAAATAAAAGAGGTGTCTCTTGAACTGGATGGTTCCATAGCTTTGTATGAAGTTATTATCGAGTTGATATTATCGAGACTTTCCGAAATAAAGGAATATACACTAAAAAATGGCTTTGATAGTATAAATGAAGAGATCCACTTTTTCAAATATCAAAAACCAGTCATTGTTTCAAAACTCATTTACTATAACGCTATCTATAAAATAGAGACAAAAAAACCTAATGATATAAAAGCTATTAGGAAATACATTAATGGTGAGCTAAGGAAACTCAAACGGTATTTTGAGAGTAACCTTGAATTCTATAAATATTACCGAACAGGCAGTTCATTTGTAGATGAAAAGTTATTTGTTCGGGGCAAACACGATATAAAGTTAAGTTTGGACACGGTTTATTTTGAAACCGACCACCGGTTTTCTACATCCCACGATTATAAGGCGGCAAAAATAATTGCCAATGACCTGATTCAAGTTTATCTTGAAGACCAACTTCACAACATAATCTATAAAGATAAATCAATAGACCTACCAACATTAAGTTGGACGGGAAGCAAAGCGGCTTTAACGGAATTGATTTACGGACTGCATTCTCAAGCCGTCTTCAATAATGGGAATACAGATATTATAACCATAGTCAGATTTTTTGAAAACAGTTTTAATGTTGATTTGGGCGATTTTTACCATACATTTTTGGAACTCAAAGCAAGAAAGCTGAACCGAACGAAATTCCTTGACAGCTTACGTGATGCTTTGATTAAAAAAATGGAAGAACAGGACGAAATATAAAATCAAAAGACGATTTTGTCGATCAGAGACTGTAAAATAAACTGTGTCAAGGATAATAAACAGAAGTATTATTTTTGACATAGTAATTATGAGTATTAAGGAAAGCGATTTTGATTTTGAGTCCATGAAGGACCTGGCCCTAGAACAGTTACGTAGTGGTGAATCACTTTATGGCAAGAACGGAGCTTTTGCTCCTTTAATGAAAAAGTTTTTAGAAGCAGCGCTAGAAGCTGAGATTGAGAGCCATCTGGATGAAGCTGAACGCTCTTGTGGTAATCGTCGTAACGGCAAGTCCAGCAAGCAGATTCGCACCTCAGATGGCACTATCGAGATCGATACTCCGCGTGACCGTCGGTCTAACTTCGAACCCCAGCTTATTAAGAAACGTGAGACGATTTTAGCTTTCTTCGATTACCGATAAGATCATTCCCCAGGTCAAGGAGTGGCAATCAAGAAGTCTAGACTCGCTTTATACGATTGTTTGGATGGACGCCATGCACTACAAAGTAAAAGAAGACCATCGGTTTGTTTCGCGGGCAGTATACAATATTCTTGGCATTGATCGAAATGGACATAAGCATCTGATAGGGATGTATGTTTCGGAGAATGAGGGAGCTAACTTTTGGTTGAGCGTATTGACTGATTTACAAAATCGAGGCGTAGAGGATATCTTAATTGCTTGTATCGATAATTTAAAAGGGTTTTCCGAAGCGATACAGAGTGTTTTTCCCGACACCGAAGTACAGACCTGTGTAGTACATCAAATCCGAAACAGCCTAAAGTATGTAGCCAGTAAGGATCAAAAGGAGTTCATGAACGATCTAAAACCCGTATATAGGGCCGATACGTTGGATCTAGCCGAGCTTCGGATGGATGAACTTCAGGATAAATGGGGTGAAAAGTATCCTGTGGTCATTGAATCCTGGCGACGCAACTGGGATCGTCTGACCACCTATTTCCGATACGATAAATCCATCCGAAAGTTGATATACACGACTAACACGATCGAAGGATTTCATCGCCAAGTGCGTAAGGTCACCAAAACTAAAGGTGCATTCACCTCCGATATAGCGTTATTGAAATTGATTTATTTAGCACATAACAACATTAAGAAGAAATGGACGATGCCACTAGCCAATTGGGGAACAACAGCACAGAAATTAGCAATTTGGTTTCCGGGAAGAATGGTGTTAGATTTGCAATAAGAAAAATGGTTGAATTACCGCCCCGCGGGGCGGTAATTCAACCATTGACACAGTTTATTTTACACTCCCGTCGATCATTATTCGGCGAAGGAGCCAGTCCATTTTCCTCTTTCCCTAACTATCGTTTACAAATGGAAACGGTCCTGAAATTCTTTACCCAGTTTGAATTCATTGGAGGTTTTTAGACTTCTACCAATAATGAGATTATACCGCCGTTGCCATTTGCTCACAAGCTTCTGCGCATTTGTAGCAAGCATCCGCACACTCTTTGCAATGTTGCATATCATGCTTAGCACATTCATCTCCACACGCTCTACAAATCTCCGCACATAGCTTGCAAAGGTGACGGCTATATTGGCTTCCCAAACTCATGAGTTCGGCTGCGGCTCTACATATGGCTGCACATTCCAGATCAAGCTGGATACATCGAGCCATCATTTTTACATTGTCCTCTTGCAAGCAAGAAGCTGCACAATGGTTACAAGCTACAGCACAGGCGTAGCATTCGTCAATACATTTTTGAAATTGTTGATGTGACATAATTTTATTGTTTAAAGTGAGAAATTATTTATCTATTCTTATTAGCTAATAACCAGGTTTGAATCTCCGAGATTTCCTGATCCTGTTTTTCAATAATATTTTTTGCCATTGTCTGCATAGCACTTTCGTGTCCGTAAATAAGTTCCAATTTTGCGTTTCCAATTGCATTTTGATGATGCTGAATCATCAACATGGCAAAATCGTGATCCGTGTCTCCATTAATGATTTGGAGATCTGTCACTCTGCCTGAGCGTTCCATATTTTTCATCTGCTCTGTAACAAATTCGGGAACATTTAGATGCGGTACGTGACCATTGAGAAATGTGGTTAATTCTTGAATCTCAGCCTTCTGGTCTTTAATTATTTTCTGGGCCATCTCCCTCATTTGCGCATCATCGCCGGATTGCAGTTCCTTATTTGCCATGTCGATCGCTCCCTGATGATGCATTCGCATCATCAGAGCAAAAGCATTATCAGGGTCGGGGGGCATTTGCATGGCCATCATCTCATCCATCATGTTGTGCATGATAGTCATCATTTCATTGTCATCGTGATTCTGGATTTTGATTTTGTTGATATCGTCCTTATCGCACGCTTGGATAAATAACAGTATTCCTGCTATTGCCATTATTTTTATCGCTAATTTCATAGATGTATATTATTATTATCAATTTCCTTTTCTCTTTTAATAATGAAATGTTAAAGACTTTTTTTGATAGAACACATAGACAGAACAACATACAATTCAATTTGTTTGATTTTTTGGATTCAAAACGAGCTACAGATAAGATATGTGGGTGTAAGATTATTTCTGTAATGTAGTGGTTTATGCTACTATTTATTCATCAATTTTGAAATGAATCACAGTCCAGAAATAAATTGAACGAACCTGAGATGTTGTGATTAGGAAAATGTATGAATGGGTAAATGTTTTTACAATACTCCCCGTGACATATAAATACTTTTTGTCGGTACTACGCTTTCCATAGCCTTTGGATTTTCTTGCTGCTTTTCGACTTGTTCTGTAGAATTTTCTATTGGTTCCGGAGTGTTAGATAACTGTATTTTCCGCTCAATTGCCGCCAACTCCGTTTTGAGTTCGCTAAGTCGGTTTTCTTTTGTCCACGTACCATTGATTACTTCCTTAAGTATTGGAATGTTTTTTTGGAAATCTGCCATATTCTCCTGTTCTTTTCTGATATAGGTGGGCAGCTTTTCCAATGCTTTAATAAAATTTAGTGAAGCTGTTTCGGGATCTTTTGCCATTACACCATTGTTGAATGTATATTTGATAGTACCCTCACCTTGAATAAAAAAACGGTTTACACGAATATCCACCCCCTCTTTTTGTGACATTTCCGTTTTTACCAAAAGTTGAAAGCCATACAGATTACCGATTTCTTCATAATCCCCACCCGTTCGGGATTTGTCGGCAAGCTGATTGAGCTTTGCACCGATTTGTTTTATATCCGCATTGGGCGACAAAACGTCTAATTTAATAAGGTTGGCAACGGAACCGTCAGTGTTTTTTTGGATACGTCCCTGCAAATTATTCCAATCAAGGCTCATACGGTCATAGCGGGATTGGGCTTTTCCAAGTTCTGCCTCATAATCTTCCAGTTTGTACTTGGCACTTGATTTTGAACGATTGAACGATTGCCTTTCGCTTTCCAATCCGGCAATCTGTTTCTCTATTTTAGCTTTGTCCAAAAGGTCGGTATTGCCCATAAGGATAGCTACATATTCCGAGAAATTCATACCCGACTTTTCATCCATACCACCTTCGTCAATCGTCCGTTTACCAAGATTGTTGGATTTTAATTGGTCAATAAATAGCTGTTTGTTGTGCAGCAGGTTGAACTTATAACTATCCAGCGATTTTTCAACGGCATAGATGATTACATCCACTTTATTGTCGTTAAAATGCTTGGCAATCTCATTGCCTTTGCGGATAGCCCTACCGTCCCTTTGCGCAAGGTCGGACGGTCGCCACGGCGTATCTAAATGGTGTACGGCAACGGCTCTTTTCTGTGCGTTCACACCTGTACCGAGCATACTCGTAGAACCGAAAAGGACACGGATTTTGCCCTCGTTCATTCCTTTGATTAGCTCTTTTCGTTGCTTGTCATTCTTCGCTTCCTGTATAAAGCGGATTTCGTGTGCAGGTATGTCGTGGTCTTCCACGAGCTTACGTTTGATTTCGGAGTAGATATTCCACTGATTTGGCTTGTATGTTCCCAAATCCGAGAAGATGAACTGCGTGCCTTTCTGTGCATTGAATTTATTGTAATATTTAGCAATATTATCTGCACAATGGGAAGCTTTGTTATCGGCGTGGTCTTGGTAATGGGGGCTTACCATTCGCATATCCAAAGACATCTTTCGAGCGTAGTCCGTAGCGATAAGCATTTTTGCTTTTTCTTCTTTTTTAGATAGCGGTTTTCTGCCAAGTAATTCCCCTTTGCCTGATTTGGCAAACTCCATCAGCTTTTCAATAAACTTCTCCTGGTCTGGAGTTGGAGGTATGTTGTAAAATATCTCGTTCTTTTCGGGACGGTCTATTCCAATCATTTCGGCGGTACGGTAATCCGTGATTTCGGAGTAGAATTGAGCGAGTTCCGGCACTTTGATAAAGTAGCGGAAACGCTCTTTTGCCACGATATTATTGGCGACCGAAAACTCATAATCGGTTGTTTTCTTTGCGTAGATTGCCGCCCACGCATCAAACGAGTTAATGCCCTGTTTTGCCAAAGCCCTTGGTCGCAGGTATTTGAACAACAGGTACAATTCGGTCAGTGAATTGCTGATAGTCGTACCCGAAAGGAAAGTTGCCCCCATATCCGCATCGGTACGTTCCTGTATAGTCCGTATAGCAAACAAAAGATTCAGTGCCTTTAGGCTTCCCTGTTGATTGCCCAATCCTGCAACCCTTGAATGCCTTGTGTTGAAAATCAGGTTTTTGAATTGGTGGCTTTCGTCTACAAATAAATGGTCGATACCCATCATCTTGAAGTCCACAATATCATCTTTGCGGTTTTCAATGTCGTGTTGCAGGGTTTTCAGCTTGACTTCGAGGTTTTCTTTCTGTTTCTCTGCTCCGGCGAGCATACCCCGGGTTACTTCATCGCCCTGACTTCGCAAAACGTCAAGATTTTCCTCCACACTGTCCAGTTCGGATTGCAGGATTTCCTTTTGTATTTCGGGCGATTGGGGTATCATTCCGAACTGGTCGTGGGTCAATATCACACAATCCCACTCGTTGTTCTTAATATCTCCGAAAATCCGCAGTCGTTTTTGGGGCGTAAAATCATCAATGCCCGGATAGAGTATTTTAGCGTGCGGATAGGCGGTGCGGTAGGCTTCGGCAATTTCAGGTATATTCGCTTTCAACCCGATAATCATCGGTTTGTGAGCCAGTCCCAAACGCTTCATTTCCTGTGCACCCGTGCACATTATCAACGTCTTTCCGGCACCTACTTCATGGTCGCAGATAGCACCGTTATTGAGCTTTATTATCCAGACAGCATCCTTTTGGCTTGAATACAGGTCTTCAATACCCAATGCTTTTCGGTCCAATTCCGGAAACACCTGATGGGAACCGTCGTAGTGCGGTCGGACAAAACAGTTAAAGGTGTCGTTGTATTGGTCAGTCATCCTTATCTTGAACTCATCGTTTTGGGCGTGGAGCCAATCGTTAAAGGAGGTTCGGATTTCGTCAATCTTGGTATTCGCCATTTGTATGGCTTCCATATCCCGTACCTTGACATTCTTTCCGTCAACCTGTACCGTTTTGGAAATATCGGGTGTGGTATTGACAAGGGCGTGCTTGAGCAGGGCAATCCCGTCATACGTCCGGCTTTGGGCTTTGACCGCATATTTATCCCATATATGGACATTTTTCTGTTTGCAGGTGACGGAAAAATCATCGGCACTGTCCGAATAGTGGATTTTCACATCTGCGTCGAACAGATGCGATGCAAATCGGGCGTAGATGCCAGTGGGTATCCAGCGTTCGCCCAGATTAAAATCGAGTTCCTCAAATTCGATACGTCTTGGTCGGGCTTCTTCCAAAACGGTAAGGCTTTCTTTAGCTTGGGTATCATCGGGATTGCTTTCGAGGTAATCTCTTATTTCGTTGGCTTTCTCCACTACATTGCCCGCAACCCAGCGTTCGAATATTTCATATTCCTTTTGCAATGGATTGTAGTAGATGAGACCGTGTAAGGCTTCTTTCAAAGCATCAGCAGGCATACCGCTGATTTCGGACATAAAGTCCAAATCCACGCTTCCGTATTTGTTCAGCGAAGCCGATAACGCTTCTTCGGGATTGTCCGTTGCAATGGTTGCGGTAGAAAAACTTACAGGACGGCTGAATATATCTGCCTTATGGATTACACCACCAACGACACGCTCCAGATAGGGCATTTCTTTGCCTACACTGTCTGTTTTGATGAGCTTGATATTGTCCGCACTGTTGAGATTTCCGTACCTTTTGACAAAAGCATCGTATAAGCGGTTAAGGTTTTCCCTTTCTTCCTTGTGTTCTGAATGTTTCTCGGCTTCTTTTTGGTAGAGGTCGATATAGGTATCACGAACTTGGATATATGCTTCGGCTCTTGCTTTTTGCAAAGACGGTAACTGCAACGGGTGGAATATTGCCCTTGCATCACTTTTATCCACTTCCTGCAAATAGCCGACCCAACCGTTATCTACGACAAGGCAATCGTTACGGTGAAACTGTTGGAGTTCGTCACTGTACGGAGCAGGTTCGGGAACAGTAGCAGGTACGGTACCGGCTGACTTATCGGCTTGGCCATTACTGTTTGCCTGTGAAAATAAATCGCCGATTGTTTTCTGTTTTGTGCCATTGGTTTGTAAGGTTTTATTGACCGTGCCGTTTGATGCTGGAGATGTATAGGACTGTTGCATCGCTCCGCTAAAGAGGTCGGTTTGCCGACCTCTTGGGGTACGTTTTCTTTTTGTCGTTTGTCTTTTGGCTTGGGTGGTTTTCTTTGGCGGGGTAATAACCGCTACGGTTTCATTTACATTTTCAAACAGGTCGAAAATGCTTAGCTGTTTTAATTCCTGCTGGCTTTCCTGTACAATGGCTGGTGCAGTAAAACGCGGTCGTTCGGGTTGTATGATTTCGGGTTCAGTAGCCGGAGGTGCCGGCGTTGGCGTAATCGGAATTTGTACGATAGGTTCATCGTTGCTTTCGCCTTTGTACAAATCAAAATTCAGGTGCTTTCCAAAATCTTCGGAAAGCATTTGCTTCAAATCTTTGGCAATCCCCGCAACACCGTCTTTATGCGTATAGATAATTGCAGGTTTTCCGTATGGGTCGGTATCTATCTTACGGTCGGTATGTATGACCCTCGTACCGTCACGGAAAAAAGCATTGCTTGAAGTATCGTATTTGGTCTGCCTGCTTTGGCAAAACAGCTCTTCCAATTCGCTCAGAGGTTGTTTTGCCGTATTCTTTTGCAGGATAATCAGGTCGCTTCCGACTTCTGTACCTGCATATTCCGTGAACAGGTTGTTTGGCAATCGGACAACCGACACCAGATGGTTGCTTTTCATTAACGCCCTACGTATCGGCTCATTGTTGGGGCTGTTTAAAATTCCTTGCGAAGTAATAAATACCTGCAAACCACCCTCACGGAGCATATCGTTTCCTTTCAAAAAGAAATAATTGTGTATGCTACGGGCAGCCTGTATTTTTGCGGGGTCTTTGCTTCGGGAAAACGTAAGATCGAACACGGAAGTATCGCCAAACGGAATGTTGCTTGCAACAACATCATAGCTATTTTGTTCCTTTTCGGGGATTTCCTCAAAACCGCTCACACGGATATTGCTTTCGGGATAGAGGTGTTTTAGGATTTTGCCTGTCAGCAAATCTTTTTCATAGGCAGTTACTTTGGTTTGTTGGTTTTCGGAAAAGGATTGTATAAACGAGCCGATACCTGCGGAGGGTTCAAGGAATTTCTGAATATTTACATCGCTTTCCCGCAGGGTTTCGGAAATTGCATCAATTACCTGTGGAGGTGTATAAAAAGCCGTCAGCACGGAGCTTTTCATACTGTCCACGTATCGGCGGTATTGCTTATCGTCTTCGGACTTTTCTTTGAGCAGTTTGTGGAGTTCCAGCGTAATGGGGAATAAATCGTGTTCGGTTTTCCTCCAATGGTTGATATCTATTTCATTTGCTATGGGGTTCAATACGAATTTAAGACCGCCAAATCCGCTGTATTGTTTCATTGACAGTCTTTCACCCACGGTAGCGTTTCGTTGCTCTTTTTCCAATGTAAAGGCAATCCGCAGGGCTTCGATATTGTCCAAGAGATGCTGCCGTTTACTGAAGCCCATTTTCCTCAATCCATATTGCGATGGTTCCGGTTATCTCGGTATAGAGCAGGTCAAACTCATAACCGTAGGCAAAATCATCGGCTAGTTCATATTGGGCGAAAACATTCTCGCAAACAGGGAACATTTTCAGAGCGAACCGCCGCAGTTCCTCGTCTGCCATTAGGGTATCGAACTCATTGCATACTACCTGAAAAACCATATCAAACTTGGAGAAGTGCAAACCCTCAAAGAGTATGTAATTCGCTATCTCATTACATTGCTCAATGGCATTGCCGGAACGGAACGCATCCTCATAGGCATTGGCAGCCCACGAGGAACGCTGGTCAATAAATTTTTGGTTGCTGGCTTTTTCAGGGAAACTACTGTTCAGGAGTTCCTGTAGTCGTAAACGGAAATACGACAGGTCTTTTTGCTGTGTACTCATAATTAAATTTTGTTTAGAATTTTGCGTAAAACCTAAAATTAGAGCAGGGAGCAAGAGCCTTTGAAGAAGTGGCAGGGTTTGGCTTCGGGAGGCAGGATTTGGCAGAACAGTGTTTATTCAGATATCGTTATAGAGTTGTCCACTTCATTGACATATACGTCCGACCCATCAAAATCATCATCATCGTTTTGGGAACTTTGTCTTGTAAAAAGCTCCAGTCTGTCAACTTGCCCAAAAAGCCGAACAATACGCTTTCTGATTTTGTCAGGTTTTTCGGATTGTCTTCCACGGGGAGATATAAGCACCTGTGGAACATCTCTTGCATGTCTTTCAAGAGGTTTTCCCTTTGTGAACAGTAGGACGATTTCTGCATTTGCCCGTGTAATATATCCCATTCCAATAAAAACCCAATCATTGTTCCTGTTCGTTTTTTTTTCTTGCAACGGCTAAGGTATCAGCGAGAAGAAAAGGTCGACTGAAAGTGGCAGAGTTTGGCTTTGAGAGGTAGGGTTTTACCACACATAAGATTATTAAAAGAATTGATTGTTTTTTTACAAACCATATTATATCTAAATTTATTATCGTAATATTGCGATATATAAAAAACAAAGCATGGGACTTACTAAATCAGAAATATTCACGGACGAGCAAAACAGATTAGCTTCTCTATTTAAGGTTCTGGCACACCCTGCAAGGGTTGCCATACTTCAATATATCATTAACCAGAAAGCCTGTATCTGTAATGATCTGGTCGAGGAATTGGGATTGGCACAGGCTACGATTTCTCAGCATTTAAAGGAGTTAAAGAGTATCGGCATCATTCAAGGCACAATCGAGGTTAAATCTGTTTGTTATTGCATCGATAAAAATGTTTGGAAAAAAATCCAAGCAGATTTTAATTCATTCTTTGATCAGGAAGTAAAGGTAAACAAGTGCTGTTAGCCGTGTTTTTTTAATATTTAACATCGCTATATTACGATACAATATTTTAATAAATCATTTCAAAATTCAAAAACAATGAAACTATCAAACATCAAAGAAATCTTACCAACATTGGACAATGTTGAATTTCAATTAGCGGACGGAACATTTGTCCCCAAACATTTCCACGTTACGGAGGTAGGTATTGTTACAAAACATTTTATTGATTGTGGCGGAACGATCAGAAATGAAAAGGTCGTCAACTTCCAGTTGTGGAACGCCAACGATTTTGAACACAGGCTAAAGCCGACCAAACTATTGAACATCATCAAACTGTCCGAAGAAAAATTGGATATTCAAGATGCCGAAATAGAAGTGGAATACCAAAGCGAAACCATTGGCAAATACAATCTGGATTTTAACGGAAACCATTTTGTACTGAAAAACAAACAAACCGCTTGTTTGGCAAGTGATGCCTGCGGTATTCCTGCCGAAAAACAAAAAGTAGAATTATCAGAGCTGAACAGTGCTTGCTGTTCGCCTAATTCGGACTGTTGTTAAACCCTATAAACCAATCGTAATGTACAAGAATTTAGCTGAAACCATAAAGGGAATATCTGATGTTCAGACCGTAAGCGAAGAACGTAAAACCATATTGCAACCCTTGATAGACTTCGTACAACAAAAAGTAAGCAACGGACAGGTAATAAATCTCAATTTCATCTGTACACACAATTCACGAAGAAGCCATTTATCGCAGGTTTGGGCACAGGTGGCAAGTGTATATTACCATATCCCGAATGTATATTGCTATTCGGGCGGTACGGAAGAAACGGCATTATTTCCGAAAGTAGTGGAAACATTGAATGAACAGGGTTTTTCTGCTTTCAAAATTTCGGAAGCGGACAATCCTGTTTATGCTATTAAGTACAGTGAAAATGCTTTGCCGATTATCGGTTTTTCAAAAAAGTACGATAGCCCTTTCAATCCTGTATCGGCATTCACTGCCATTATGACCTGTTCACAGGCAGACGATGGCTGTCCTTTTATTGCAGGTGCAGAAAAGAGAATACCTATCACATTTGAAGACCCGAAGATTTCAGACGGCACAACAGAGCAGACAAAGATATATGCGGAAAGGAGTTTGGAGATAGCAACTGAAATGTTCTATGTTTTTTCAATGATTAAAAAATAACCAATGCAACCAAAACTAAAATTTCTTGACCGTTACCTTACCCTATGGATATTCCTTGCTATGGCATTTGGCGTAGGATTAGGATATTTCTTTCCCAACATTTCTAACGTAACAGACAGCTTGTCCGTAGGAACCATTAATATCCCGCTGGCAATAGGTTTGATACTGATGATGTACCCGCCATTGGCAAAGGTGGATTATACAGTATTGCCCAAAGCGTTTAAGGATAAAAAAGTAATTGGAATATCTTTATTCCTCAATTGGGTAATCGGTACGGTAATGATGTTCGGGTTAGCCGTTCTGTTTTTAAGGAATGAACCCGATTATATGACGGGATTGATTTTGATAGGATTGGCAAGATGTATCGCAATGGTAATTGTATGGAGCGACCTGGCAAAAGCCAACAGGGAATATACGGCACTATTGGTAGCGTTGAACAGTGTCTTTCAGATATTGAGTTACAGTTTTTTGGTTTGGCTTTTTATCAACGTATTGCCGAGTAAATTAGGATTAGCCAATTTCAATGTAAATGTATCAATGAAAGACGTTACCGAAAGCGTGTTGATATACTTGGGTATTCCTTTTTTTACAGGTTTCGTGAGCCGATATGTTCTTATAAAATCAAAAGGCATTGAATGGTACAATAGAAAATACATACCGGCAGTATCACCTATTACACTTTACGCATTATTGTTTACCATTGTACTGATGTTCAGTTTGAAAGGCGACAAGATATTGGAGTTGCCAGTGGACGTGATTAAGATAGCCATACCGCTAATCATCTATTTTGTATTGATGTTTTTCGTGAGCTTTTTTATAAGCAAATCCCTGAATGTTCCTTATGACAGGAACGCGTCCATAGCATTTACAGCCACCGGGAACAATTTTGAATTGGCCATAGCCGTAGCCATTGCGGTTTTTGGTATTCATTCTCCACAGGCATTTGTTGGCGTTATCGGACCATTGGTCGAAGTGCCTGTACTGATACTATTGGTAAGGGCAAGTTTATGGTTGAAGAAGAAACTATACTAAGTTGATGTAAATAACTTAGCGGGATTTTAGAATTGTCAAGAAACTAAAATTAAACCCTCTGAATCCGGAGCGTTTATTGTTTGTTCAAGATGTGAAGCATCCTGCCCACCTCAATATCCATTCGGGAAAATGCAAACCATTTTTTGCCCAGGTCTTTGAGCGAAGCCCCTATATGGTAAAGCTCCGCTTGGTCTATTATCAAAAATCGGTCGTGGGTATCGGAGAAAACCTTAATTTCAATCGGGAGGTATTGGCTGTTGTACCGTTTTATGTCCAATTGTAGCTGATTGCTGATTGCTTTGGTGTAGATTGTTGCGGTTACATTTTGTTTTCGCTTAACCAATATCGTTAGTGCCGTTGAGGAAATCCAACAGATAGTGGGCGAAAAAATAAAGCTGCCCGAAGATTACCACATTGAATACGGTGGGCAATTTGAAGCGGAGGCAGAAGCATCGCAGACCTTGATTGCGACCTCCCTGCTTTCCATTCTGATTATTTTCCTGATACTGTTCCGGGAGTTCAAAACGGTAAAGTTAGCCGCCATCATTTTAATCAACCTGTCTTTGGCATTGATTGGCGGTGTGTTCAGCATCTATTTTACCAGTGGCATTTTGAGCATTCCTGCCATTATCGGTTTTATCACCTTGTTTGGAGTGGCTACCCGTAACGGCATCCTGCTCGTATCGCATTACAATACATTGTGTGATGAGGGGTTGGATTTGTACGATACGGTTATACAAGGCTCAAAGAACAGGTTAAGCCCCATCCTGATGACGGCACTTACCGCAGGGCTGGCATTGATACCGCTTGCTATTGCGGGCGATTTGCCCGGCAACGAGATACAAAGTCCTATGGCAAAAGTGATATTGGGCGGCTTGCTTACTTCTACATTGCTCAACATTTTTATTGTTCCGGCGGTGTACTATTTATCTAACAAAAAAGCAGCTAAAGCATGAACATAAAATTTTTAACGGCAATCTGTATGTGCGTTTTTACCATACAATTGCAGGCACAGTCAGGATTGGAAACCGTCTTGTCTGATGTTGCCAAGAACAATAAAACGCTGCAAACCCAAAGCAAATATTGGGATGCGCAGAAGTTATTGTACCATACGGGCAATACGCTGTACGACCCTGTGGTCAGCTACGATTTTATGCGTGGCTCACCCTATGCCATTGCGGGCAACCAAACGGACATTAACGTCTTGCAGCGTTTCGACTTTCCCACGGTTTACAGTAAAAAGAAAGCATTGGCTGGCGAGCAGAGTAAGCAGGCAGATTTTTCGCTAACAGCCAACAGGCAGGAAATATTATTGGGAGCGAAAAAGATTTGCATTGAACTGATATACCGCAATAAACTTCAGGAAAGAATTATAGAACGGAAAACAAAAACCGAAAAGTTCCTGACCGACTTTCAGACCAAACTGGATAAGGGCGAAGGTAATGTGCTGGACGTGAATAAGGCTAAACTTCAATTGATTGAGATTAATAAAGATTATCAGTTGAACATTTCCGCTATCAACCAACTTCATCAAAAACTGACGGAACTTAACGGCGGTATAGAGATAGTCTTTAACGATACCATATACCCTGAATATAAGCCCGTTCCTGCATTTGAAGAATTGGAAGAAACAATTGAATACAAAGACCCGGTAAGAAAATATTTGACACAACAGACCGTAGTAGCCCAAAAGGATATTGAAGTTACTAAGGCATTGACCCTGCCAAAATTTGAAGTGGGTTTTCATTATCAGGGTATTTTAGGGCAGCAGTTTTACGGTGCAAAAGTAGGCGTGAGCATTCCTTTGTGTGAAAACAAAAATCGGGTGAAGCAAAAGCAGGCTGAATTATCGGTGGCAGAAGTACAGGTAGCACGGCACAAGAACGAACATTATTATCATTTGAAGCAACTGTATGAAAAGTATATCAACCTGCAAAAGACGGTAGCAGAATATGAGAAAGTATTAAGCAGTATCAACAGTATTAAACTATTGGATAAAGCGTTATCATTCGGAGAGATAACCACTATCCAATATTTTTTGGAGGCAAGTTACTTTTATACCGCTACCAATAATTATTTGCAGGCGGAGAAAGAGTACAACGATGCAATAGCCGAACTGTACCAGTATTTGCTATAATTTAATATTGTAGGGTGAATGCAGACCATTAGCAAAGGCAGATGTATCACTGTTTTAAAACCTTGCGGAATACAACTTTCGCAAGGTTTCAATTAACTAAATTAGAAGCCTGGGCCGAGGCTTCAGGTTAACAAAAACCCAAATTAAAAGCGCCTATGCAGACAATGCAATCAGATAACTTGATTTAGACAGGAAGCAACGAGCGTAGTTCGACTTAAATCGTAAATTTGTTTATTGTGCTTAATATAGCAGTTAGTAAGATATGAATACACTCTTTATTAAAAATATGGTATGCGACCGCTGTATTATGGTGGTGCAAAACGAATTGGATAAACTTGGTTTAGATGCTAAAAATGTAAAGCTGGGCGAAGTTACCCTTACCAAAGAAATTACACCTACGGAGAAAGAGGCTTTGGTCAAGACTTTAGAGCCATTGGGGTTTGAAGTAATTGATGATAAAAAAGGCAGGATAATAGAAAAGATAAAGAACATTATCATTGACCTGGTACATCATCAGGATAGTGATGTAAAAACCAACCTTTCCGATGTATTGAGCGATAAACTGCACCACGATTACAATTACTTGTCCAATCTGTTTTCAGAAGTAGAGGGTACAACTATTGAAAAATACTTTATCGCCCAAAAGGTGGAAAAGGTAAAAGAACTGCTGGTGTATGATGAACTGTCGTTAAGTGAGATTGCCATGCGCCTCAACTATTCAAGCGTAGCCTATTTGAGCAACCAGTTCAAGAAAGTAACGGGGCTTACCCCGAGCTATTTCAAACAAGTCCGGGAAGATAAGAGAAAGCCGTTGGATAAAGTATAGGAACGGCTACGCTATTCAGGAACACTGCGGGCAAAGCCCTGACACCGTAAAATTGACTTCACTTATTTTATATCCTTTAGGCAACTTAAATAACGGTTGCACATCCTCTATACAAGTTACCGATTTACATTTTTGACAACTGAAATGCAATTGGTTATGATTGTGGACTACTTCACAGTTATGGCAACTTGCATATCCTACACCCCCGTCAACGTTTACCACTTTGTGGACTAAATCTTCTTCCATTAACCTATCCAGTACCCGGAGATATTTGCCGGAGAGAAAGCCGGGTAACTGAACATACAGATTGCCGCACAATTCAACAACAGGGAAGAATTTGATATAGTCAGGAACAGCGAAATTACAACGCCTCAAATGACTTTGAATGTCAGCACGATTTCCGAAGAAATTTCTTGGGAGCATCCCACATTCAAAAACTTTAACGGAAGTATCGGCATATCCGCTATGCAGCAGGACAATACCTACAAAGGTCGGTATCTCATCCCTGCCTACAATTCCCAAACATACGGTGCATACTGGATTGAAAAATGGAAGAAGAACAAATGGGAGCTTCAGGGCGGTATCAGGTATGATTTTAAGCAAATCAGTACGGTACGATACCCTTACAATAACCAGCCTGTGGAGCATGACTTTGATTTTTCAACAATCGGGGCATCATTCAATACCATCTACCATCTTTCAGACCATATCAGGATAAACGGAATGGTCAGCCTTGCCAATAGGGCTCCCCACGTTAACGAACTGCTCATTGACGGCATACATCAAGGTACTGCCACCTATGAACTTGGGGACGTAAACCTGAAAATAGAGCAGGCTGTAAACACGGTCTTGGGGCTTTCATATAGCAATGAAGAAAAATCAGTAAATATAGACTGGTCTGTATTCTACAATTCCATCAACAACTTTATCTATTTACAGCCCCGCCCGGGAGAGCCTGTATTGACCATTGCAGGTGCATTTCCCAAATTCGTCTATCAACAGGCTGATGCCTATCTCACGGGAACGGATTTATTAATCAATTACAAGCCTGTACAGAAACTGGACATCATAGGAAAGGCATCTTTGCTAAGGGCGTACAATAAAACGATAAACGACTGGCTGATTTCCATGCCATCGGACAGGTTTTCATTGGGGTTCAATTACGAACTGCCCGATATAAGGTCTTTCCAAAAATCCTATATCGGGATGGAAATTCCGCTGGTCTTAAAACAGACAAGAGTACCTGATGAAAACATACACGGCCAGCAGGATTATAAGCTGCCCCCTGATGGTTATCTCCTGACAAATATATCCGCTGGTACAGTGGTCAGTGTCTTGGGCAGGTCACTGAACATCAATCTTGCAGTGAGCAACCTGTTCAATACCCGGTACAGAAACTACCTGAACAGCTTCAGGTATTTTACGGACGAAATGGGCAGAAACATCTCCGTTAGATTAAAGTACGTTTTCTGACAAACACGTTTTTCAACAATTAAATTTATATAACAATGACACAGAAATTCAAACATTTTTCTTCGATTGCCGTAGCGGCAATCGTACTATTCGCAACCTCATGCAGCAAAGACGATGACCCTATCCCCGAAGAAAACGACAACGAGGTAATCACTACGGTACAGCTACGTTTTAAGGAACAGGGAACCACGAACGAACTTCTTTATGCTTGGAAAGGTGCTGACGGAGCCGGAGGAAACGCCCCGGTCATAGACCAGATTGCACTGCAACCGGGTAAGTCCTATGATGTCAGCGTATCCTTTCTTGACGAGGTAAATGGTGAAGACATTACCGAAGAAGTAAGTGAGGAAAATATAGACCACCGTATTTATTACGTGCCATCTTCCACATCAAATATACAAATCACAAATTTGGATAAGGATGACAACAACGTTACGTTAGGGCTGGAAAGCGTTTGGACAACCACGACCGCTTCCACTGGTACGGTCAGGGTTGTGCTGCGCCATTATCCACAGGGAGGAAAGATTGAAACGGACTTGATTAATGACCCTAAGTCATCAACTGACGTAGATATTCAATTTAATTCTAAAGTTGAATAAACCCCGCACCAAGAAGAAGACCGGGCATCCGTCAGTATTTTAAGACCACAGCTTTTTAAGCAAACAATAAAGCATTGCGATTATCTTTCGCAATGCTTTGTGGTTTTAAAGACCATCTAAAACTGGCTTTATGGCGATAACCATCTGATGAAGTGGCTCACCTATACAGGATTTCAATAAATCTTACAAATCAAATCCAAAATTTCACAACAGTACCCATAATTATAATAGCCAATTTTGCATTGTAAATTAAAGCAGGCAAATATGGCGACAAACAGAGAAAATATATACATACCGTTGGAGGATGTAGAAAGCGAACACTGTGCATTAATCGTTGAAAAGGGATTGGCACAGGTAAAAGGCGTAGAAACCCATAAAGTAGAGCTGAACAACCGCAGGGCAGCGATTACAGTAGATAGCAATGAAACCGTAGGCGAAGCTGTTAAGGCAATTAAAGATTTAGGTTACGGAGTTCCTACGGTTAAAAGTGCTTTTCCGGTATTGGGCATGACCTGTGCATCCTGTGCGGGCAGTGCCGAAAGCATTGTTAAATACCAACCGGGAGTAGTTAATGCTTCCGTGAACTTTGCAACGGGCAATCTTACCGTGGAATATCTGCCCAATATGACCGATGCCTCCACCCTGCAAAAAGCGGTTCAGGGAGTAGGTTACGACCTATTGATTGAAGACAAAACCAAGCAGCAGGAAACGCTCGAAGCCATCCACGAAAAGAAATTCCGAACCTTGAAAAACAAGACCATTTGGGCAATTATCCTTTCCCTGCCCGTGGTAATCATAGGAATGTTCTTTATGGATATGCCCTATGCAGACCCGATAATGTGGCTCTTTTCCACGCCCGTTGTAATATGGTTGGGCAGGGATTTTTTTGTAAACGCTTGGAAGCAGGCAAAGCACCGTTCCGCCAATATGGATACGCTGGTGGCATTGAGTACAGGTATTGCCTACCTGTTCAGTGTTTTCAATATGCTGTTTGCCGACTTTTGGCATCAACGGGGACTGCATGCTCACGTATATTTTGAAGCGGCTGCCGTTATTATCGCATTCATCCTCTTGGGAAAACTGCTGGAAGAAAGAGCCAAAGGCAACACCTCTTCAGCCATTAAGAAGCTGATGGGCTTGCAGCCAAAAACGGTCATCGTGGTACATGCGGACGGAACGGAAAAGCAGACCGCTATCGAAGACGTAAGCGCAGGCGATGTGATACTCGTAAAGCCCGGTGAAAAGATTGCGGTAGACGGCATGGTCATATCGGGCAATTCGTATGTGGACGAAAGCATGTTAAGCGGTGAGCCTGTACCTGTATTGAAAAAAGAAAAAGAAAAAGTATTTGCAGGAACGATTAACCAAAAAGGCAGCTTCCGGTTCAGGGCGGTAAAAGTGGGCAAAGAAACCATGCTTGCCCACATCATCAAAATGGTGCAGGATGCACAGGGAAGCAAAGCACCCGTACAGAAACTGGTCGATAGGATTGCGGGCATCTTTGTTCCCACAGTGATAGGTATTGCCATCCTGACATTTACGCTATGGTTGATTTTGGGAGGCGAAAACGGGGTTGTTCAAGGTCTGTTGGCAGCCGTTACGGTATTGGTCATTGCCTGCCCCTGTGCTTTAGGCTTAGCGACACCCACCGCTATTATGGTAGGCGTTGGTAAAGGTGCTGAAAATGGCATTTTGATAAAGGATGCCGAAAGTTTGGAACTGGCCAAAAAAGTAAATGCCATCGTTTTGGACAAAACCGGAACCATCACCGAGGGAAGACCACAGGTAACGGGCATTAAATGGCTGAACAATGAGGACACTGCAAAAGAAATCCTTTTGAGCATCGAAAAGCAATCCGAGCATCCATTGGCAGAAGCCGTAGTGAAGCATCTTGGCGATGTAGCGACCACCTCTTTATCCATGTTCGACAGCATTACGGGCAAAGGCGCAAAAGCAGACCATGACAACGAAACCTATTATGTAGGCAACAAAAAGCTATTGGCAGAAAACAACATTGCCATTGCCGGCGAATTACAAGACCAGGCCGAAGAATGGGGCAAACAGTCTAAAACCGTTATCTGGTTTGCAAACAGCAAAAAGGCTCTTGCTGTAATCGCTATCGCCGATAAGATTAAGGAAACATCGGTGCGGGCTATCCGGGAAATGCAGGAAATGGGCATTGACCTGTATATGCTGACCGGAGATAATGAAGCTACTGCAAAAGCCATTGCGGAGCAGACAGGCATCAAGCATTACAAAGCCGAAGTTTTGCCACAGCACAAAGCCGACTTTGTGAAAGAACTGCAAAGTAAAGGAAAGGTAGTGGCAATGGTGGGCGATGGTATCAACGACAGCACCGCATTGGCAACAGCCGATGTAAGTATCGCAATGGGCAAAGGCAGCGACATCGCAATGGACGTAGCCAAGATGACCATCATTTCGTCCGACCTGACCAAGATACCGCAGGCAATACGCTTGTCCAAACAGACCGTAGCCACCATCAAGCAAAACCTGTTCTGGGCGTTTATCTACAACGTAATCGGCATTCCGGTAGCGGCAGGCATCCTTTACCCTGTTAACGGCTTCCTGCTCAACCCGATGATTGCGGGTGCGGCAATGGCATTGAGCAGCGTGAGCGTGGTCAGTAACAGCCTGCGGTTGAAGTGGAAGAAATAAAACAGTAAATCTCACAAATCAAACAAGAAATTACACAACAATAACTAACTGAATAGTACGGAAATTTGCATTATCAGATAACTCTAAAATTTGTAAACAATGGAAAATAAACAATTTCAATTCAAGACGAACATCAATTGCGGCGGCTGTATCGCATCTGTAAAGCCGCACTTGGACAAGGCAGAGGGCATCTGCCATTGGGAAGTGGACACGGCCAACAAGGACAAAGTACTTACCGTGAAGTCCGAGGGCATTACCGAGCATGAAGTAATATCGACCGTGCAAAAGGCAGGCTTCAAAATAGAACCTTTGGATGCCTAAGCCAGCAACTTTTTGAAATGCCCTTTTTCCGACCGAATTTCCATGAGGTTGGGTTGATGAAAAAGGGCATTTTATCAATTCTGAAAAAAGGCGATAGGTTATTGCGTATATGGCATTATTTTTCCATATAGCAAAAAAAACGTAAAACGATATAAAAAACCAATCTAATTTGTAACTTTGTTGCGTTGAAAAATTATAGAATACATATAGGCATTTTGACATTGTTCTGTTTGGTTTTCTTTATGATACCAAGTCAGAGCTATGCCTGTTCCAAAAATTCAACAAAGACCGAGCAGTCTTCCTGCTCAAAGGAGAAATCCAAAAAATCAGAACATACAAAAGGTTGCAAGAGCAAATCCTGTAAAAAATGCAAAAGTGACAAATGCGGGGGCGGTTGTTCCCACAGCTCTTGCAGGTGCGGTGCTTCAACCACTTCCCTAAATGTCCCAACCGTAATCGAATTAAAGGCAAAAGATCACTTAGCAGCAGCTAAAAAGCAAAAATTCGCTTTCAAAGAAGCCTATTATTCTTCGGGCTTTTTTTCCATTTGGCTACCGCCTAAAATAAGCTAAATTTATGGCCTGCCAGCCATAGGTATGTCCTGTCAGAAGCCGCTTCGGCTTTTTGCAAATCCCTTATTTGTATCATTTATTTAAAGTTTAAAACAGAAATGGGCTTTCAATACTTCATTTCTAAAAAGTAATTATTATGAAATCATTATCAAAAATAGTGATGGTAATCGCCGTATTACTATCCTCAATGAATGGTTTCGCACAAATCAAAAATGCGAAAACAGAAACCGTAAAGATTTACGGCAATTGTGGTATGTGTAAAACCACCATCGAAAAAGCAGGTAACATAAAAAAGGTAGCCAACGTGGACTGGAACAAAGATACCAAGATGGCTACGCTCACGTATGACAGCGAGAAAACAAATCAGGATGAAATCCTGAAACGTATCGCTTTGGCGGGTTATGATAGTGAGAAGTTCCGTGCGCCGGATGACGTATATGCGAAACTGGCTGAATGCTGCCAGTACGATAGACCTTTGAAGACAATTGCCCAAAACAAAGGGGCGGCAATGGACATGAAAGTCGGACATGGCAATCACAACCACGGTGAAATGGCAGCACCCGCTAACAAGGATGCAGCTCAAAATCAATCACAGCTAAAAGCTGTGTTTGACAACTACTTTTCAGTGAAAGATGCTTTGATAAAAACCGATGAGGCAACTGCATCTGCCAAAGCCGCTGAATTGGCTGCATCCCTTAAAGCAGTCGATATGAACAAGCTTTCGGCAGAGGAACATACGGCTTGGATGAAAGTAATGCAGGACTTGACAGCTAATGCGGAAAGCATTTCAAAATCAAAAGACGTTGCAAAACAAAGAAGTGCTTTTGCGGCACTTTCGGGAAGCATCTACATACTGGCTAAAGTGTCTAAACAGGATACACCAGTTTATTACCAGCACTGTCCTATGTACAATGGAGGTAAGGGGGCCAATTGGCTAAGTAAAGAGAATGCCATTAAAAACCCATATTACGGCTCACAGATGCTTACCTGCGGCAGTACGGTCGAAACCATTAAATAACAGGTCGGAAAGCTATGGAACAGTATAGTGATATGGTGCAGGCTCTTAAAGACCTAAGACAACGTGGGTACAGTATTGATTTTAGTCTGTTGCCGGACTGCCTTTACTGTGCGTCAAAGAGCCTGAAACTAAAACCGGAGGATTTTACGGTTACGGAAACTCATAGGTTTGAAAGCCTCGACAGCAGTCCTGATAACAATGCCGTGATTTATGCCATATCGTCCAATGACGGTAAGAGCAAAGGGGTACTTGTTGATGCCTATGGTACTTATGCTGAAGAAATGACCCATGAGATGGTAAAAAAATTAAATGCAACATAACTTTTAAAATCCCTTGTTATGAAAAAATACACGTGTCCCATGCACCCGCAGGTGCTAAAAGACGAACCGGGCAAATGCCCTCTTTGTGGCATGGCATTGGTTCCCGGTGGCGGTACGTCAGCTTCTCATGAACACACGCCAGAACATGAGCATTCCGGGCATTCTCAACATGGCCATGATGACGAAAACTTTGATAAACATGAGGGGCATAATACAGGCGATTTCCTCACACGTTTTTGGATAAGCCTTGTCATTACAATCCCTATCTTGCTCCTGTCGCACATGATACAGCAATGGTTGGGTTTCTCCCTTGCTTTCAATGGCGATAAATATGTGCTGTTGGCATTGGGTACGGTGATTTATTGCTATGGAGGCTTACCGTTCCTAAAGGGAATGATTGGCGAGGTGAAAGCCAAAGCCATAGGGATGATGACACTTGTTGCCATTGCCATATCCGTAGCCTATGTTTATTCCGTAGCCGTTGTATTTGGCTTGCAGGGTATGGACTTCTTTTGGGAACTGGCAACCCTAATTGACATCATGCTGTTAGGGCATTGGCTGGAAATGCGTTCCCAAATGGCTGCTTCACGGGCATTACAGTCATTGGTGGCTTTGCTGCCCAACGATGTTACCGTGGAACGTGGCGGAGAAGCTGTAAAGATAAAGCTCGAAGACCTGCAAAGCGGTGAAACGGCTATCATAAAACCGGGAGAAAAAATTCCAGCCGATGGATTGGTACTGGAGGGGCTTTCGTATATCAACGAGAGTATGCTTACCGGGGAAAGTGTTCCCGTAAAAAAGGAAAAGGACGGAAAGGTCATCGCAGGCTCTATCAATGGCGATGGTGCGCTGAAAGTTAAGGTAACAGCCGTGGGAAAAGACAGCTACCTGAACAGGGTTATCAATCTTGTGCAGGAAGCGCAGGCTACTAAGTCTAATACACAGAACCTTGCGGACAAAGTTGCCAAATGGCTCACCTTTATTGCCATTGCCGTGGGCATAGGCACATTTGCCTATTGGTATGCAAGCAGTGGAGATATTGCCTTTGCGCTTGAAAGAATGGTGACGGTAATGGTAACGGCCTGCCCGCACGCATTGGGCGTGGCTATCCCGTTGGTGGTCGCCATTTCCACAACGCTTTCGGCGACCAATGGCCTGCTCATCCGCAACCGTACGGCATTTGAAACCACCCGAAAACTTTCCACCGTCATTTTTGATAAGACCGGAACGCTCACCAAAGGTTCCCATGCCGTAGAAAAGGTTATACCGTTAACAGACGAATATAATGCCGATGAGGTTATCCAGTATGCTGCCGCAGTACAGCAAAATTCGGAACACCATATCGCCAAAGGCATTATGGCTACATTGAAAGAAAAGAGCCTTGCCTTATGGAAGTCTGAAAACTTCAGCTATATGCAGGGCATAGGTGTTAAAGGTGTTGTGAACGGGAAAAATGTCGTAGCTGGCGGCCCGAATTATTTCACCGAAAACCACCTTTCCCTGCCGGAAATACCAAGCGAAATCAATCAGGAAGCCGAAACGGTCAACTTTGTCCTCATTGATGACCGGGTAATCGGCATCATTACTTTGGCAGACAGCATCCGTGAGGGGTCGGCACAGGCGATTGAGGAACTCAAAAAAATGGGCATCAAGTCCTTTCTGCTCACCGGGGACAACGACAGGATTGCTGCTGCCGTAGCCGGAAAATTGGGTATGGACGGGTATTTGGCTAATGTGCTTCCGCACAACAAGCAGGAGAAAGTAAAGGAGTTTCAGGCAAAAGGCGAAATCGTAGCAATGACTGGTGATGGTGTAAATGATGCACCTGCACTGGCACAGGCAGATGTGGGCATTGCCGTGGGTTCCGGTACGGACGTGGCTGCCGAAACAGCGGATATCATATTGGTAGACAGCGACCCGAGGGATGTGGTCAAACTGATTGACTTCGGCAAACTTACCTACAAAAAGATGGTACAGAACCTGATATGGGCGGTTGGCTACAACGTGGTGGCAATACCCCTTGCGGCAGGCGTACTCTATCCGAATTTTGTTTTAAGTCCCGCTATGGGTGCTGTGCTGATGAGTGTAAGCACCATTGTAGTGGCTATTAACGCAAGTTTTTTAAAAATCAAAAAATAAATAAAAATGAAAAATCTAACATTATCAATCATTGCTGTTATCATGGCATTTGTAACAGTATCATGCAATCAGGCATCCAACAAAAACGAGCAGTCTTCAAGTGATACTGCTGTTGTATCACAAGAACAGTCAGCTTCCCAACCAAAAGAGGATGATACGGTAGCTGCGCCCGTTGTGAGTGAAACTCCGAGCGGTCAGGAAGCAAAAGCAACAGGAAAAGAAGAAGCAAAAAACTTTTCTATTGCGCCCATAGTTACCGATTATCTGTCCTTAAAGAACGCCCTTGTTTCGGACGATGACAAAGCTGCCGCCAGTTCAGGGAAAAAGCTGTTAGCTACCCTGAATAAAGTGGACATGAAAGCCGTTCCTGCCGATAAGCACAAAAAGTACATGGACATAGCGGACGATGCTAAAGAACACGCAGAACATATCGGGGAAAATGTCGGCAACATCCACCACCAGCGGGAACATTTGGCCTCGCTTGGCGAAGATTTGAAAGACCTGATTGATTTGTTCGGTACATCGCAAACATTGTATCAGGACCATTGCCCGATGTTCAATGACGGTAAGGGTGCTGTTTGGTTCAGCGAAAACAAGGAAATCAAAAACCCTTACTACGGTTCTAAAATGCTGACCTGCGGTAAGGTGGAAAAAACAATTAACAGCAAATAAAATTCAGGGTTATGGAAAATATGCAAAACAGTCACCATGCGGGTCATTCCTCGGAGCATGGCACGCACAATACAAAACATGCTTCGGCCATGTACAAACGCTTTGCGGTGATGGCTGTAGCCATGTTCGCAGTGATGTATTTTATCATGTACGCTATGATTGACGGGTGGCAGAACCTGATACCCAATATCAACAATTTGTACATGACCCTGCTGATGACCTCGGCAATGCTGCTTATCGAATTAGCGATAATGAAAGTAATGTACCCCAACAGGAAGATGAATTGGGCGATAGCCATCATCTCGGTTGCTGTTGGCATCTTTTCATGGTTTGGTATCAGGGAACAAATCAATGTCGGGGACAAGCAGTTTGCAAAGGGTATGATACCCCATCACGCAGCAGCCATATTGATGTCCGAAAAGGCACACCTGACCGACCCGGAACTGATAGAGCTGCAAAAAAATATACTTAAAACCCAAGCGGAAGAAATTGAACTAATGAAGCGCAAGCTAAAAGAGTTTGAAGAAAGTAAATAATAAAATTTAAAAAAACAAGTTTGGACATGAACAAAATAATAATTGGCTTTATTTCCTTATTAACCCTGCTATTCACCGCTTGCGGTCAGGCGGGGTCAAATAAGGATGAAGCGGAACAGCAGCATTCGCAGGCAACTCCGGAAAGCAACGGACATACTACCCAAATAGGTGAATTGGTTCCATCGGATGAAGTCTGCATGGTCAACGATGCCTATATGGGCAAAAGGCAGTTTGACGTAAAATTTGATGGTAAAACCTATTACGGATGTTGCGAAATGTGTAAGGAACGTATTCCAAAAGATGCGACCGTGCGGATGGCGATAGACCCCTATTCCCATAAGCAGGTAGACAAAGCTAATGCGGTGATTGCTGTGACAGGAAATAACGGTGAAGTTTCTTATTTTGAAAACAAGGAGAATTATGCCAAGTATGTGAAAAAACAGTAGACACAAAAAGATGAAGCCACAATAAAATAATTATGACCATAAAGAAGAAAATCATATTGGGGCTGGCTGTCGTCCTGATTGCCATACAGTTCTTTCAGCCCTTACGGAACCAGGCGGTTGAAGTGCCAGCCACCCATATCGAAAGGGTGTACACCGTACCCCAAAATGTAAAGGCTATCCTTGTTCAGTCCTGTTATGACTGCCATAGCAACAATACCCATTATCCGTGGTACAGCCGTATCCAGCCCGGCGCATGGTACATGGCAGAGCATATAAAAAAGGGGAAAGAGGAACTCAACTTTAGCGAATTTGGCGACTATTCTGTCCGCAGGCAGCGAAACAAGTTCAGGGCTATGGCCGGGCAGGTTAAGGACGGGGAAATGCCATTGTCGTCATATACGCTAATTCATCGTAATGCAGTATTGTCACCGGAGGATAAGCAGGTTTTGATAGCGTGGTTTGGCACAATGGAAGACAGCATTAAATAAAATTTTTCAACGAATGAACAGATATAAAAAAATACCCATAAGAATATTGCAAACAGTGCTGATGCTGCTTTGCACGCAAACGCTGTTTGCACAGAGAGTAGTGCATTACGAGCTGTATGTAAAAGATACACTTGTCAACTATGCAGGTAAGCAAAAAAGGGCGATTGCCGTAAACGGGCAAATCCCCATGCCCACCCTTACCTTTACCGAGGGCGACACTGCCGAAATAGTGGTGCACAACCAATTGAAAGAAAGCACATCACTGCACTGGCATGGTGTGTTCCTGCCCAATAAAGAAGACGGTGTGCCCTGGCTTACGCAAAAGCCCATCGCACCGGGTACAACCTACACCTACCGTTTTCCGATTATCCAGCATGGCACGCACTGGTATCATTCGCACTCAGGCTTGCAGGAGCAGATAGGCATGTACGGTAGTTTTATCATGAAAAAAAGAGGCGACGATAAAACCTTTAGAAAAGGAATTGACGATTTGCCGACCGTCCCGATTATATTAAGTGAGTGGACAAATCTTAACCCGGATAACATCAACCGTATGCTACACAATGCAAATGATTGGGCGGCCATTAAGAAAGGTGCTACGCAATCGTACGTTGAAGCTATTAAGGAGGGAAAATTAGGCGTAAAGGTAAAAAATGAGTGGAAACGGATGCTGGCGATGGATGTCAGTGATGTTTACTATGATAAAATCCTAATAAATGGTAGCCATAGCACCGATTTGAAAACAATTGGTGGTAAAAAGCTAAAAGCAGGTGACAAAGTCAGATTACGCGTTTCCAATGGCGGGGCGTCTTCGTATTTCTGGCTAAGATATGCTGGAGGGAAAATTACAGTAGTAGCGAATGATGGAAATGATGTTGAGCCTGTAGAAGTGGATAGATTAATCATTGCAGTTTCTGAAACTTACGATATTGTAGTGACTATCCCTCAAGATGGGTTAGCATATGAGTTTTTAGCAACAACCGAGGACAGAACACAATCAGCAAGCTACTTTATAGGTGATGGGGTCAAACAGCTTATTTCCCCGCTCCCACGATTGAAGTATTTCGAGGGGATGAAGATGATGAACGATATGATGAAAATGAATGGCGATTTGGACGATATGGGCATGAAGATGAGCCTGAACCAAATGGACATGAATGTAGTGATGTATCCCGAAATTACCGGAGATGCAGCAAAGAAATCAGACCACAGCAAGCATGAAGGTATGAACATGGATGACGACCCTAACCGTTACAACGCTAATGCCTTGGGAGACATCAAAACATTAAATTATGCTATGTTGCAATCGCCTTACAACACCTCCCTTCCAAAAGATGCGCCTGTAAAAGAGTTGAAGTTCACACTTACTGGCAACATGAACCGCTATGTATGGAGCATGGATAATAAAATACTTTCGGAAACGGACAAAATACCTGTAAAAAAAGGAGAAATCCTACGGATTACCATTTATAATAATTCGATGATGCGGCATCCTATGCATCTTCACGGATTTGATTTTAGGGTGATAAACGGAAAAGGCGAAAAATCGCCGCTTAAAAATGTGTTGGATATCATGCCTATGGAAACGGATACCATTGAGTTTTTAGCAAATGAGGAAGGTGATTGGTTCTTTCATTGCCATATATTATATCACATGATGGCGGGAATGAACAGGGTGTTTGAAGTTGGAGACTACAATAACCCCTATTTACCTGACAAGGCAAAAGCCTATAAAGAATTGCAAAGAGAAAGTAATATGCCCCATTTTATGGCACAAAACGATTTTGCAACCAATGGTAATGATGGAGAAGCTATGCTAATGAATGCACGCTATCAATTAGGAACAGAATGGCGCTTAGGCTATAATAGTATGCACGGGTATGAAGTAGAAACTCACTTAGGTAGATACATTGGAAAGATGCAATGGTTCATGCCCTTTGTAGGTTTTGATTTTCGTTACCGGAAAATGGGAGAAGATGAGCACGAAAAGAACATATTTGGACAAACCAACAAGAAAGACACCCGCAAGGCGTTCAGTTTAGGGTTTATGTATACGTTACCTATGCTGGTCAATTTCCAGGCAGAAGTATATCACGATGGAATTGTAAGATTGCAGTTAATGCGCGAAGATATTCCAATTTCAAAAAGATTAAGAGGTGGCTTCATGGTAAATACCGACTTAGAATATATGGGGGAGCTTAGGTATATCATCAATAAAAATATAGGTATACGTACCCACTATGATAGTGATATGGGATTTGGTGTAGGGCTTGCATTGACATATTAAAATAAAATACCGGATGGTTGTAAACTGCAAACCGTAAAATTACGGCAAAATACAGTGGGTGATGCGGGGTATAATTCGTTTGGATTAACCTGCATCATACTACAACCCATCAGACAATACAACAGTTCCACCACCAGCATCATACTGGTTGTTCTTTCATGTAGTTGCATGGGCTAATACGAGCAGTATTAGCATTTCTATATTAATCAGTATCATATTTATCAAAATGAAACGAATGGATAAATTTTACAATGAAACATATCTTAAATTGGAAACAGAAATCCAAGAACTGGAGATTGAAAACGATAACCCGGTACAACGGACAGAAGCCATTATATACCGGATTGTGGAATGTCTGTCCGAAATTAAAGATTATGTTTTGAAACGAGGATTTACAAATGTTGATGAAGAAATCCGATTTTTTAAATATCAAAAGCCAGTCATTGTTTCAAAATTGATTTATTATAATGCCATTTACAAAATCGAGACGAGGAAGCCCTACGGGGCTAAGCGCATTAGAAAATATCTTAAAAAAGAATTGAAGAAGCTAAAAAGGTTTTTCGACAATAACATTGATTTTTATAAATATTACCGAAGCAACAACTCGTTTCTTGACGAGAAAATGTTTGTTCGGGGCAAGCACGATATAAAACTGTGGCTGGATACCTATTATTTTCAGTCCGACCAATCTTTTTCTACTTCCCACGATTATAAGGTAGCCAAGATAATGGCGAATGATTTGATACAGGTGTATCTCGAAGACCAGCTTTACTGCACCTACAAGCGTTTGTTTATAAAACGAACTGCTATTTCGGGGCTGAACTGGACAGGTAGTAAAGCTGCTTTGACAGAACTCATTTACTCCCTATACTACCAAAGCGTTCTCGATAATGGCAATACGGATATTAGGTTGATAGCGGAATATTTTGAAAATGCCTTTAATATTGATTTGGGAAACTTTTACCATACCTATCTCGAAATACGCAACCGGAAACTTTTTGTTGAAGCTTAAACCCGAAAGAATTCAAGGGGTCATTGGTAAAAAACGCCGTGTGGCTCACAGAAACCTTCGGGAGAAATCCAGATTTCGTACTTTCCAGTTCTGCATTTGAAAAATCAATATCTTTTTGTTGTACCCGAAGCTGCGAATTATTCTGCTTCATTTGGCTGATCGCTTCTTCTAAGCTTAGTGGCTGCTGTGCCAATAAATATGAGCTCCATGAAGAAAGGATAATAATTAGTACTATAAATCTTTTATACATACCTGATCGTATTTAATTAATAATGCAAAATTCAGATATGGCGAAGTGATTCTAGGTTACAGTAGTTACACAAGGAAAAAAAATAATGATTATTTTTTAAAGGGATAAATTGTAGCTGAGTTTAAAGAAAATGGGCATTTTTGATTAATAGAGCGTCTTTTTGAAAGTTTAATTTGCAGACTTTTAAACAATTACATACTTTTGCCCATAATTCTTTGATTCAATCATCCATTAATCTAAAGAAATCATGACAGAGCACAACAACATATCATCCCTTTCGCTCATTGCCTAAAAAGGCAGTCAAATCCCTTATATTTTAATATATAGTGAGTATTGTTTATCAACAATGCTGCTGCCTTAATATCCTTGGGTTTTCTGAGCATTTTCAAAAGGGTATATCCTAATCAAGGACGAACAGAATCAGAAAATCAAATTCAAAAACATGTAATTCATTGCGATGAGCAATTTGGATTGGTCGTGCGGTATGAAATCTGCACGACGCAAAAAGCAACTTGTCAGGAAAGACCGAGACAGAAGGTTGATTGCATTGTGGCGTCGTTATAGCAAACTCAGTAAATACAAATGGAGCTTGCCTTTCGTCGAACTTGAACAGCCTTATCAACGTGGTTGGAAGCGATATTTTGTGTTGCAAGATGATTTAAGGTATAATCCGAAAAAGGATTTCTACGAAGCATTATTGGAAAAGATCAACACGGTGGAATACCATCATGATAAGGATTTTAAGTATAAGAAACGAAAAAGAAAGCGTTCAGGTTATGAATATAGAAGACAATACCTTCGTGAGTTCGCTTCTTATGAATGGCTTGAAAATAAAATGAAGTTGACTGAAGAAGAGAAAGCCTATTTCATGGAAGTGGAAACCTACAATGTATATGCGAAACGGACGAGTATCAGCTATGTGTTTACTGAACCGTGGCGCTATAAGTTGAAAGTTTCTCCACATTTTGTGACGCATGCAAGAAAGCTCGATGTTGAAGTAGAGCGTGAGTTGGCATTAGTCAATAATCATATCAATAGGAATTTTCTATGGCCTAGGATCGATCGCTTGACTTCCGGTAAAGGCTATCGAGGTAATCGCTTTCTTGACGAGAAACCGAAGTATAAAAACAGGATTAAAAACATTCCCAGGTACAGTTCCAAAGAACGATTCCTGGAATTAGATATTTAGAGCCAATGGGCAATTTAAGAACAAAAGATTTAAGTAAGATAGGTTATCACAATGATCAGCTGAGAAGCTTGGTCATTAACATAGCCAGCAAAAATTTCAAGCATCACAGTAAACAAGAATTGCTTGATTTGCTTGTGGATATTAAAAATGATCCAGAGGCATTTTTAGAAAACGAAGAGACTCGTAAAATAGCAGAAAAGGTTATCGGAAAATTGAAGGAGGTAAGTTTTAAAGCTTATGAACTAAGAGAAGAACCAAGCTCCTGCAAGGTTTATGGTAGTAAGGGGATTGAGTCTTCCGCCAAACAGCAGATGGAGATAGCCTGCATGTTGCCAGTAAGTGTACAGGCTGCATTAATGCCGGATGCCCACATGGGTTTTGGTTTACCGATAGGTGGGGTTTTGGCAACAGATCAAGCCATTATTCCATACGCTGTGGGGATGGATATTGGATGCCGCATGGCACTCTCCATTTTAGATGCTGCAGAAGGATTTACCAAAAGGAATGAGTTCCAGATCATGCAAGCCATGAAAAACCATACTCATTTTGGTATGGAAGGAGGCTTGGCAATCAGGCAGGATCATGAAATCCTCGACCATCCGCTATTCAATGAAATTCCTTTTCTCAAGCCTTTGCGAGGAAAGGCCGCCAGACAATTGGGGACTTCAGGCAATGGCAACCATTTTGTGGAGTTTGGAGAAATCGAGTTATTGGAAAATAATAGTCTTGGCCTGGAGCCCAAGGTCTACACCGCTTTGCTAACGCATTCTGGTAGCCGAGGGCTAGGAGCCGCAATTGCCAAACAGTACACCCATATCGCTATGGAAACCTGTAAATTGCCTCGGCATGCACAGCAATTAGCTTGGTTGGATATAGATACTGAAGCAGGACAGGAATATTGGCTAGCCATGAATTTAGCCGGTGATTACGCCAAAGCTTGTCATGATCGAATCCATAAAAACCTGTTATCTGCCTTGGGACTGAAGGCGATGGCATTGGTGGAGAACCATCATAATTTTGCTTGGAAGGATAGTCTTTCTAATGGAAAGGAGATCATAGTACATCGAAAAGGTGCAACCCCTGCCCATCAAGGAGAGTTAGGAATCATCCCTGGAAGTATGACAACCGCGGCATATTTAGTTTCGGGCAGAGGAAATGAGCATGCCTTAAATTCGGCTTCCCATGGCGCTGGTCGTGCAATGAGTCGCCAAAAAGCAAAGGATAATATGACAAATTCTGCTATGAAGAAGCTGATATCCAATGCAAATGTTAAACTGATCGGGGGATCGGTGGAAGAGAATCCTTTGGCTTACAAGGATATTGAACAGGTTATGTTGGCACAAAAGGAACTAGTCGATATCCAGGGAAAGTTTATACCAAAGATTGTAAGAATGCACAAGGAGTAAAGTTTTAATGGAGAATAATTAAGGCGGCAAGAAATTGCCGTCTTATTTTTATTCGTTTGTTTTTAAAGGAACTAGTCCTAAAATTAACTTATATTTAAGAAGTGAAAAACACATTAATATCTTTAGGATCCATCTTTATTGCTTTTTCAGTCGGTTTCCTACAAGGCTGTTCGGAATCGAAACAAAAGGATTTAATTGAAAAAAAACTAATCTCTTATCAAGGTAGAGATACCGTCACGATTGATTTGATGCTACATCAGAAGCGTTTTGTAGGGAAGTATACAGTTAATGGTCCTGGTGATTATCTCGTAACTGGGGAGGTCGAGGGCGAGATCAAAGCTGATACATTGTTGGGAAGCCTCTATTATACCCCGTTTGGTTGGCGTGATAAAAAACGTAAAGCCTTTGCATTACTGGCCAAAAACGATCAATATCTTTCGGGTAAAGGCACTGAATTGATCTATATGGGCATTCCTTATTTTGTACCGAATACAGTTACCTTCGGTCCTGAAAAGGGAGTCTATCAAGTTGTTGAGTAAATTATAATTCTATTTGCAACTTATTTAAAATCAATATACTACCTCAAATTAATCTTAAATTTTAGTAACTTGGGTCAATAAACTCATTCAGATTATTTTGCATTGCTATGTAATAAATTGCATTGCTATTCTGTCTTTGAATTATGACCAAGACTAACATTATTATCCTAATCAGCTTTATTATATTAAAGTTTATCCTGCAATATTCTTTGGTTCACCCAATCTATGACCTCCAACGTGACGAGTTTTTACATTTAGATCAAGCCAATCATCTGGCATGGGGTTTCCAGTCTGTACCACCGATGACTTCTTGGATTTCCCTAATCATAAAGTTCTTGGGGAATGGAGTCTTTTGGGTTCGGTTCTTTCCTGTACTTTTTGGAGCATTGACGGTATTGGTAGTTTGGAAAGCCATAGAAGAATTAAAAGGAAATCTATTTGCACTGATATTGGGCGCTACTTGTGTCACCTTCTCCGTTTACCTGCGATTGAATAGCCTTTATCAGCCTAATTCATTGGATGTGCTTTGTTGGACCTTGATGTTCTATTTCTTGATCAAATTCCTGAACAGAAATGAAATCAAATGGCTTTTTTACCTATGCCTATCCTTTGCTGCAGGTTTCTTGAACAAATACAATATCCTATTTCTTGTGTTGGGATTGATCCCAGCCTTAATGCTTGTGCCAGAAAGGAGAATCTTTGGGAACCGTATTTTATATTACGGTATCCTTGTGGCATTCCTCTTGGTCCTTCCCAATATCATTTGGCAATACAGTAATGATCTCCCTGTCTTGCGCCATATGAAGGAATTGTCCGAAACCCAACTCGTTCATGTGGACAGGTGGGGCTTTATCCGTTCTCAATTGATGTTCTTTCCAGGTACCTTTCTGTTGTTTTTTATTGGGCTTTATGGCCTGATGAAATATCCAGCGTTTAAAAAATACAAGGTTTTCTTTTGGACCTTTTTCTTTGTCCTCGCCATATTCCTGTTCTTAAAGGCCAAGGATTATTATGCATTAGGACTTTATCCTATTTATTTTGCCTTTGGAGCAGTATACTTATCGAATTTATTAGAAAAGAAAGTTTGGACAAAAGTGTTAAAGCCAGTCATCTTAGTTTTATGTCTTGTGCTATTCCTTCCTTTGTTTTTTATTGCCTTTCCGAATAAAACCCCTGAATATATAGTGAAACATCCAGAATATTACAGAAAGTTTGGAATGTTGCGATGGGAAGATGGGCAAGAGCATCAATTGCCACAGGATTTTGCCGATATGCTGGGCTGGTCTGAATTAGCTCGTAAGGTAGATTCTTTGTATAAAACAATGCCTGAAGCTCAGAATACCCTAGTATTATGCGATAATTATGGACAGGCCGGAGCAATAAATTATTATTCAAGGTTAGGCATCCAAGCCGTTTCTTTTAATGCCGACTATCTGAATTGGTTTGATTTGGATATCCCTTATAGAAACATCATACGTATTAAGAATGCTTCCGAAGTTGAGAAAGAGTTAGCCGAAACTGGGGCCTTCTTTGAGAGGTCACATTTAGCTGCTTCAATTGACAACCCCTATGCAAGGGAATATGGAACAGGCATCTTTTCTTTTATAGGTGCAAAGCTGAATGTAAATGAACGTATTAGGAACGAAATCGAAGAGGAAAATACTTATTGATCTCTTTGATATAAGTTTTGTAGAATTATATTTACCTATTTATTAACAATGTAACAATAATTTAATTCTATTTCTATTGGATTATATCTTTGTTGGTTGTATGATTTCATATCAAGCAGGCTTGATGGTTATTGGATTTTTATGGTTAAAAAAAGTGTATTAGAAAAGCTTTCAGACAAGGAGCTTGAAGGATTTATTCAACCTGGCTCGAGAAAGGTTCCTGAGGCGAAAAAGATGGCTTATGAAATTTTGGTTGAAAGAGGACGCATGTTTTCAGAGGAGGAGAAAATCAAGGTTGAAAGTTTAATCGAAGAGCAGATCCAAACCGAATACCAAGAAGATCTAACCAGAAGAAAAGCAATGGATAAGCAGTTGACAGATGATCAAAGTGCTGTGGCACTGTATACCAATTTTTTCATCTTCGTCATCAGTATAATATTTGGTGTTTTATATGGCTTTATCTTGGCCATGATAAATTATATAATCCTGAAAAAGTATGGTTTAGCTTTTTTGTTATTGGCAATCGGTATTACTGCATTTTCTATTTCTAGTTATTTTATTGGCTTTCTCATGACGAAGGTCTCTTTGTCAAATGATATTTTAGGATTTATTGTTGGGGTTTTGGTTTCTGCCTTCGGTTTGGCTATCATTTCCTTGTTCAATAAGAACTTTATTCCGAAAGACCTCGAGTACAGGTCAAGATCAATCCTCATTCCAACAATTATTTGTATTGGTCTTTATATTCTAATCAATTTCTATAAATAAGTAAGGCTTGGTTTATATGCAAAAAAGAGTGAACATGGGATATATCCTTAATGTTCACTCTTTTTTATGCTTTTTATTTCTTTTTCAGCAAGATAGTGAAATGTCTCAAGATCTCTGACTCCCACACGATTTCTAGACCTGATTTAATATCTTCTCTTCTTTCAAAGATGTTTTTTAGGGCCGCTGCGACGTAATCCAGATGTTTGTAGCTATAGGTCCTTCTTGGTATTGCCAATCGGAGTAATTCTAACTTTGGAAAACGATCCTTTCTTGTTTCCGGGTCTCGATCTGCAAGCAAGGTCCCAATTTCAACTCCGCGAACACCGGATTCCTTATAGAGCTCGATCGCTAGAGTTTGGGCAGGATATTCCTCGCGCGGTACATGGGTCAGGAAGTTTAAGGCATCCACAAATACAGCATGTCCTCCAATAGGTTTTTGGATCGGGATTCCGTATTCAATAAGTTTATTGCCTAGATACTCTACTTGGTCGATCCTAGCTTTTAAATAGGGGAGCTCGGTCGATTCCAAAAGCCCTTGTGCCAACGCTGCCAAGTCTCTTCCTGCAAGACCTCCGTAAGTGATAAATCCTTCGTAGATAATTCCCATATTTCCACAGGCACGGTAAAGCTGTTCGTTTCGCATCCCTAAAAGCCCACCTATATTCACCAAACCATCTTTTTTGGCAGACATCGTAAATCCATCCCCATAGGAGAACATTTCTTTCACGATTTCCTTGATAGTTCTGTCTTTGAATTCAGCTTCGCGCTCCTTGATGAAATATGCATTTTCGGCAAATCTAGCTGCATCAAAGAATACCGGGATTCCATATTGCTCAGATAGGGCCTTGACATCCTTAATGTTTTGCATAGATACCGGTTGACCCCCAGAAGAGTTACAGGTAACCGTAATCATGCAGAACGGAATGTTTTCTTTAGGATGGGCCTTATAGACTTCTTCGAGTTTTTGGAGGTCTATATTGCCTTTGAAAGGATGTAGATTATTGATGTCAAATGCTTCATCAATGGTGCAGTCAATTGCATGAGCCTTGCGGAATTCGATATGTCCTTTAGTCGTGTCGAAATGAGAGTTTCCAGGTACCACATTGTTTTCTTTCACGAGGATGCTGAAAAGTACATTCTCGGCAGCTCTTCCTTGGTGTGTTGGCAAGAAATAGGGAAATCCAAGTGTATGCCGTACGACTTCACGGAGCTTCAGATAGGATTGAGATCCAGCGTAGCTTTCATCACCCATCATGATTTCTGCCCATTGTCGGTCAGACATTGCTCCCGTTCCGGAGTCCGTTAATAGATCAATAAAAACACGGTCGCTTGCTAAGTTAAATAGATTGTTTCCTTCCTCTTCGATCCACTGTTCACGTTGTTCTCGGCTAGACATAAAGATTTCTTCAACCATCTTTACTTTATAGGGCTCTGCCCATGGTAGTTCCATAAAATTTATATTTGGTTCACTGTTGTTAAAGTTAAAAAATTAATCTAGGATATTTTAAGATTGCCACTCCCATGTTATGGAACAATTTTGTTATCAATGGATAAATATGAAATGGGTAGGGATTATTGTTGTTGATTTTATATAAATTAGATGGGAAATATTCGTCTCATAGACCATCACCTAAACTTTAGAAAACATGAAATCATTCTTGCTCAGTATTTTCATAATCGTTTGTTCCGCTCCATTATTTGCGCAAAAGCCATTAAAGTTGGCGGTAGCTGGATTGAGCCATGGACATGTGGATTGGGTATTCAATCGAAAGGATAAGCAGGATATGAAGGTTGTTGGGATCTATGAAACCAATCCGGAATTGGTTGAGCGATATATCAAACGTTATAAATTGGATAGATCCTTGTTCTTTACGAATTTGGACGAGATGTTGGACAAGGTCAAACCGGATGCGGTTTCGGCTTTTGGAGAGATCTCAGAGCATATCACGGTAGTAAGGGTCTGTGCACCCAAAAAAGTCCATGTTATGGTAGAGAAGCCTTTAGCGACCAACCTTGCCGATGCCAAAGAAATTGAAACCTTGGCAAAGGATAACAATATCCATGTCCTGACCAATTTTGAAACTTCTTGGTATGAAAGTAATCAAAGGATTAAAGGTCTTTTGACTGAAGGGAAATTAGGAGAGATCAGGAAAGTCATGGTCAATGATGGTCATCAGGGACCTAAAGAGATAGGAGTAAGCAAGGAGTTCTTCGAGATATTGACTGACCCTGCGAAAAATGGGGCAGGAGCCTTGGTTGATTTTGGTTGCTATGGTGCCAACTTGATGACTTGGTTGATGAATGGCGAAAGACCTACCTCAGTGACTGCGGTAGTGCAACAGAATAAGCCCGAGATATATAGAGAGGTAGATGATGAGGCTACCATCATTCTGCAATATCCCGAAGCCCAATGTGTCATTCAAGGATCTTGGAATTGGACCTATTCACGTAAGGATATGGAGGTTTATGGAAATAAAGGCTATGCCATAGCCACCGATGCAAAAACCTTAAAAACGCGCTTGCAAGAAAATCAGCCAGAAGAGATCGTAAAATTGGATGCTAGACCAGCACCATTCAATGACCCTTTTTCATTGCTTGCTGCGGTGGTTAATGATTCGGTTGTTTTGGATCCATTGGATCAATATGGTCTGCAAGTCAATGTAACTGCTGTGGAGATCTTGGAAGCAGCAATGAAATCTGCGAAGGAGAAACGGACCATTGTTTTAGGGGATAAATAAGTGGGGAAGATATTGATGTTATTATTTTCAATTGCATTTGTAAACAGTTCTTTCAACTTTTCCCTTTTCCTTTCGTTTTGAGGAACGAAATATCTTCGAAGAATACATGCGTATCATTATTATTCAATGAAGATTGCATTGGCGTACAGTTCCTCTACCTTCGGTACAGAATGACAAGACCTGTTGGAGGAGAACCGTACAGATTCTTCAAAATCGTTCAGAATCACAATGTGCTAAGTGAATTTCGAACAAGGTTAATATGAAAATGTAAGATAAATCTCTAAGAGTTTCCTGTCAGGTAAATGGACAGTAAAGGTGGTCGTAATTCTTCCAACCACCTTTATAGAAATCCATTTTTTTCTTCGCTATGGCTGAGTTGGCTGATCTGTTGGTGTCTCATCCTTGACTTCATCCTTACCGGAAAACCACCATATTGCAGCTCCTACGAGTACGAATGCTATTTTAATTAACCATGCTGTTCCTTCTCCCCAATTGTAGATCCAAAGCAGGATGCGAGGTACTGCATTGAAGAAATTCATAATGATGGCCAATATGCCATAAATAAATAAAATTGAACCGATATTTTTCATGCTATTTTGATTTTGTTTATGATTGAAATTTGAACCTTTTAAGGCATATTAACCCGTGTGATGAAAGGTTAATCAAATGTAGGGATGTTTCAATTTTCGGAACATCCCTGAAATCAGGTATTTATCCAGTTGGGGTGGGGTCTTTCTGTTCTGTAACCTTTTCGTGTCACCCTGACCGTTTCCGGAAGGGGCTCGGAACTATACATACTACATTTGAAATGGTTTCCTCATCTTACGTTAACAGAATGACAAACACCTCAAAAAAAATCAAAAAATAGATTCTTCGTTTCACTCTGAATCCCTCTTTAGCGCTTTTTCTTCTGAACTATTTTGAGGAATCTGTACGGTTCTCTTCCAACAGGTCCTGCCACGCTGCACCTAAGGTGCAGGAACTGTACGCCATTGAAATCCTTATTGATTTATTAAAACAAAATGACTGTTAAGTTCCGAGATGTTTCGTGCCTCAACATGTCATCAAGGCAAAAAGTGCACAAACCTTTCGCCAATGCAAACCTTTATGATTAAAACTTGATTTTCGTATTATTCTGAGATCCTTTCTGCGTCAGGATTACTATGTGGTAGTAAGAGAAAATGCAGGAATCGTTCGCCCCCACGATCCTTATTAAGCATGTGTTATTTTGATGTTTGTCAATTATTTCTTAACTTATTTATAGACGGCTAAGGCTTAAATCTGATCCAATCGAAGTATTTGGACTATTTACAGAGCATAAAAGAAAGGAGTTTGGCTTTGAGTTTAAAAATAAAAAGGATAGATAGCATTCTTGAGACTATTAAGAAAAGTGAGATAGAAATAGTGAAGGACTATTATAGCAACGTGGATATCAACAAGCCGGATCGATTCAACCGGACCTTGTTGATGAATTCTATTTTGTACGGTGAAATTGAATTAGCTAAATGGGCCATTAACCGACATGCCGATGTCAACCATCAGGATAAAAAGGGTTTAAGTGCTTTGCATATCGCAGTTGAAAGAAATCAATACCAGTTAGTTTCCTTCATGTTGCAAAAGGGGGTAGCCGTTGATCTTCAGGATCATTTTGGAAATACCGCACTTTGGCGTGCGATGATGGACAATGTTGATGTCAATATTATTTACATTTTATTCCAATATCAAGCTGACCCAGACCTTAAGAATAATTATGGGATTTCGGCACGCGATCTCCTCAGTGAAGAGAACCGGAATTGGGAAATCCTCCATAAGATTTTTAATGAAGTCAGTCCAGCTAATTAAGGATTTAAAGCGTTACCGATTTATAAAAAGATTACCCTTTATGTGATCATGCCATTTCTTGATCACGGCACAGGTCTCGTAAGCCTCCTGAAGGACAAATTGTTGCAGAAGGGTTTCTAGGGTTAGGATGAATTCCTCGAGATGGATAAAATTGCCTTCTTCATCGCGATAGTCGGTAAGGATATCCAGTAGAAAACAATGGGTTTCGAACTCACGGAACTTGTTCTGATAGTTCTGATCTGCCCTCAACCAAAGTTTTTCCAATTGAAATCCCGACTTGATGTGCATATGACAGGCGTCCTCATATTCTGACCGGTGCGTCTTGAGTTCCTTTTTCATTTTTTCGACACTGATTTGCAAATTATCATACATGGATGATAAATGAATCTGTACCTCTCGTTGTTTTGAAATAAGTGGCATAATGATGGAATTTGGATGCTCGCAAAATTTTCAACAAGTGTAACCCCAATTTTGTTTTAATAATTTATTGATTTATTGTGAATTAAAAAATCATCAGCTAATTACAGCAGCAAAAAGAATATATTTGGGTATATGAACGAAGCTAGGATAAATGGAATTCAATTGGAGATATGCTCCAATTCGATATACTCGGCAAAGCAAGCCCAGGCCGGTGGTGCAAGTAGGGTAGAGCTGTGCCAAAATCTGGAAAATGGCGGTACAACGCCTTCATATGGGCAGATCAAATTGACCAGGGAGTCCCTAAAAATTGGAGTCCATGTATTGATCAGGCCGCGGTCAGGTGATTTTCTCTATACCGAGGAAGAGTTTCAGGAAATTGTTGAGGACCTCCGTTACTGTAAGGAGGTCGGTTGTGATGGGGTTGTTATCGGGATATTAAGGGCAGATGGTTCTGTAGACATGGAAAGGATGAAGGTTTTAGTGGAGGAGGCCAAACCCATGTGTGTCGTGTTCCATAGGGCTTTCGACCGTTGCAAGGATCCTAAACAAGCATTGGAAGATATCATTGCCTTGGGCTGTGACCGAATATTGACTTCTGGCCTGCAAAATACAGCATGGCAAGGACGTGACCTTTTAAAAGAGTTGATAGCACAGGCTGCCGGCCGGATAGAGATTATGCCGGGGTCGGGGGTTGATGCAGGCAATGTGAAGGAAATATTGAAATACACAAAGGCGAATAGCATACATTCTTCAGCAAAGGTCGTGGTAAGATCAAAGATGGAATATAGATCGGACTCGGTAACAGGGATGGACGAGGATGAAATCTATAGTTCGAAAGAGAAGGTCGAGCAGATCGTAGAGCAAATAAAAAGCCTGTAGAATGTCTACAGGCTTTTTAATATAATGTTTTCTAAACTTATTTAGCGTCTGCTGAAAGTTTATCTAAGATATCATTGTTCTTAGTGATTTGGCTGTTCTTCGGCATTTTGCTTTTTGAACCTGGTTCAATATTACGGCCAAGTTTTAAAAACTGTACTTCAACGCGTGCAACAGTTTTATTTCTTCTATCTTTTCTTTTTAAACGTGTAACTCCCATTGTGATCAAATATTTTTAATTGTTATTAACGAGGTCGGAAGCGGATTCGAACCGCTGTAGGAGGTTTTGCAGACCTCAGCCTAGCCACTCGGCCATCCGACCCTTTTACCTTTACAGGCATGCAAAAATAGGATTAAATTTTAAAATAAAAAAACCTTTTTCGCTTTTTGTTTTTCTAATTGCTTTTAGCCCCCTTAAAGCCTTGATTTTGAATTTAATGCTTAAAAATTAGCTTTGAAGGAAATGGATGTTTCATAAATTTTTTAAAATTAATACTTTGATTATTAATTATTTGCGCGAAATAAATTTGCTAAAATAGAGTTTGGTCTAAACTTTGCAAGACTTGGGTGTCTCTCGATAACATGTGTTAGGGGGAGCATAACAAAAAGATAAAATAATAAGACTATGAAAAAATTATTACTTTCATTTGGTGCTGCATTTTTATTAGCAGCTGGAGCTCAAGCTCAAACTAGTTATGGTTTAAAAGCTGGTGTGAACTTAGGTAAATTCTCTAATCAATCTGATCTAGCGAAAGACTACCAATCTAATAATGTTTCATTCTATGTAACTGGTTTTGCTGATCTACCTGTAGCTCCTCAGTTCTCCATTCAACCAGGAGTTTCCCTACAAGGAAAAGGAAATAAATACAAATTTGATGGTGATGGACTGGATGGTTCTTCAACTACGAATTTAATGTCAGTTGAGATTCCAGTAAATGCAGTTTACTATATTCCTGCAGGTTCAGGTAATGTATTCTTAGGCGCTGGTCCTTATGTAGGATTCAACGTTTCTGGAAAAGCTAAAAACAAAGGTAATTTAGGTGATTTTGGTGCTGAAGGAGAACGTGATCTGAAATTCTCTGGTGATAACAAAGACATGAACCTAATTGATGCTGGTGCTAACTTTATGGCTGGTTACAAATTCAACAACGGTTTATTGGTTAACGCTGGATATGGATTAGGATTAACTAATCTTAACCCTAATTCGAATGGAGATAAATTCTCTACTCGTACATTATCATTTGGATTAGGTTTCCAATTCTAGTCGAAATTGAAAAGGCTTAACAGCCTTAGTGAATAAATTATTGGGCAGTCCTGTTGGGCTGCCTTTTTTTGTTGTATCATTTGGGTTGATATTTAATTTAAAATGGAGCCTATTATTTTGCTTTAAATTCTTATATGAAGAAAATAATGTAATTGTGAAATAATGTTAATTAACTAAACGATAACAATTAACTTGGTCGATGCTGTTTAGTTTTGATTCATAAACTAAAAATATTAAGTATGAAAACATTTTTATCCTTACTTGGCATCGCTGGATTGTCAATCTGTGCAGCAAATGCCCAAACTTCCTATGGCCTTAAGGCCGGAATGAACCTTGGGAAAATCACGAGCTATGATTCCCAAAAATTTAATCCTTCCTATTTTGTGACAGGTTTCGCAGATATACCGTTATCTGGTAGATTTTCTATCCAACCCGGGATTTCCCTACAAAGCAAAGGGACTAAATTTGTAGACGCCATTCCCAATTGGGATCAAACCGCAACTGACCTCAATACCTCTAGTCTCAATGTGATGTCGATCGAAATCCCAGTCAATGCAGTTTATTACATTCCTGTTGGGACTGGCGATGTTTTCCTTTCTGCAGGTCCTTATTTAGGCTATAACCTCAGTGGAAAATTGAAAAATTCAACGCGTAATTTAAAGACGGCCAGTTCACGGGATGTAGAGTTCAGCGGAAATAATAAAATGATGAATCGTTGGGACGCTGGGGTAAATTTTGCAGTAGGGTATAAGCTTTCCAATGGATTCTTGATCCAAGCTGGCTATGGCTTAGGTTTAAGCAACCTGAATGCAGCAAGTAAATCCAAAGATTTCTCAAGCAGAACGTTGAACTTTGGTGTAGGATTTCAGTTTTAGCGTTGATAGTATTGAGATGTGAGATATGAGATTTGAGATATTAAGGGGAACAAAGTACAGCTTAAGAGCAATGGGTTGGTTTTATGCTATTATCCAGATTGGAGTCTAAAAATTCTTTCAAATTTCTCATGTCTCATTTCTCATATCTCAAATCTTGAAAAAAACAAAAGCCCATTTTTCAATGGGCTTTCTTGTTTTTTTCAAAAGAAATCTATCACACTTTGATTTCAACTTCAACACCTGAAGGTAATTCTAATTTCATCAACGCATCAACTGTTTTTGAGTTAGATGAGTAGATGTCTAACAATCTCTTGTAAGAACACAATTGGAATTGCTCACGTGCTTTTTTGTTAACGTGTGGAGAACGTAAAACGGTATAGATTTTTTTCTCAGTAGGCAATGGAATAGGACCACTAACAACTGCACCTGTAGGTTTTACTGTTTTTACGATTTTCTCAGCTGACTTGTCAACCAAGTTGTAATCGTATGATTTCAATTTGATTCTGATTCTTTGGCTCATTATATGAATTTGTTTTTAAGATGACCCCTGGTTAGAGCTATTTGCAACCAGGGATCGGTTTGTTTTTATTCGTATGAATTATTAGTCTTCGATACCTTTAACTTTTCCTTTAGACTTCGCGATTACGTCATCTTGAACGTTACGAGGTGCATCAGAATAGTGATCGAATTCCATTGTAGAAGTAGCACGTCCTGAAGTGATGGTACGTAATTGCGTTACATATCCGAACATTTCAGAAAGAGGTACTAATGCTTTGATTACTTGCGCACCATTACGTGAATCCAAACCTTGCATTTGACCACGACGACGGTTCAAGTCACCCATTACATCACCCATGTTTTCTTCTGGAGTCAATACTTCCACTTTCATGATAGGCTCCATCAATACTGGAGAACATTTAGGAAGAGCTTGACGGTAAGCCATCTTAGCTGCTAATTCGAAAGATAGAGAGTCTGAATCGACTGCGTGGAATGAACCATCAATCAAACGAACTTTCATACCTGACAATTGGTAACCAGCTAAAACACCATTCTTCATAGAAACTTCAAATCCTTTTTGAACTGAAGGGATATATTCTTTAGGAATAGAACCACCAACGATCTCATTAACGAATTGAAGAGGGTTTTTAACTACATCCCAATCCTCATCAGCAGGAGAGATAACCACTTTGATATCCGCGAACTTACCACGACCACCTGATTGTTTTTTGTAAACTTCACGGTGTTCAGTAGTTCCGTTGATAGACTCTTTGTAAGCTACTTGAGGAGCACCTTGGTTAACCTCTACTTTGAACTCACGTTTCAAACGGTCGATCAAGATATCTAAGTGAAGCTCACCCATACCTGAAATAACTGTTTGACCAGTATCTTCATCCGTCTTAACTACGAAGGTTGGATCCTCCTCAGCTAATTTGTTAAGTCCGATACCTAATTTATCAACGTCAGCTTGAGTTTTAGGCTCGATCGCCAAACCAATAACTGGCTCAGGGAAAACCATAGACTCAAGAACGATTGGGTTTTTCTCATCACAAAGGGTGTCACCAGTTTTGATGTCTTTGAATCCAACAACAGCACCGATATCACCAGCTCCGATTCTTTCGATCGGGTTTTGTTTGTTCGCGTGCATTTGGAAGATACGAGAGATACGCTCTTTGTTTCCTGAACGAGTGTTCAATACATAAGAACCAGCATCTAAGAATCCTGAATATACACGAGTGAAACACAAACGACCTACGAATGGGTCAGTAGCGATTTTGAAACCTAATGCAGCGAATGGTTCAGCTTCAGAAGGTTTACGGGAGATCTCTTCACCAGTACGTGGGTCAGTACCTTTAACAGCTTCTTGATCCAATGGAGAAGGCAATAACTCCATAACGAAGTCAAGCATTGTTTGTACACCTTTGTTTTTGAAAGATGAACCACAAACCATAGGAACGATAGCGTTATCCAATACTGCTTTACGTAAAGCGTCTAAGATTTCACGTTCTGTTAATGAATCTGGATCATCGAAGAATTTCTCCATCAATGACTCATCATATCCAGCAACAGCTTCTAATAATTTTTCACGGTATTCAGCAACCTCTTCAAGCATATCGTCAGGGATTGGAACTTCAGTAAAGGTCATACCTTTATCAGCTTCATTCCAAACGATACCACGGTTGTTGATCAAGTCAACAACACCAGTGAAGTTGTCTTCAGCACCGATAGGCAATTGAAGCGCTACAGCTTCAGAACCTAACATATCTTTAACTTGCTTAACTACTTTTAAGAAGTCAGCACCAGAACGGTCCATTTTATTGACGAAACCAATACGAGGAACTTTGTATCCGTCAGCTAAACGCCAGTTAGTCTCTGATTGAGGCTCAACACCATCAACAGCAGAAAACAAGAATACTAATCCGTCTAATACACGTAATGAACGGTTTACTTCTACAGTAAAGTCAACGTGTCCCGGTGTATCAATTACGTTTACTTGGTATTTTTTGTTACGGTAGTTCCAGAATACTGTTACAGCAGCAGAGGTAATGGTGATACCACGCTCTTGCTCTTGTGCCATCCAGTCAGTTGTAGCAGAACCTTCGTGAGTTTCTCCTAACTTGTGGTTAACACCTGAGTAGAATAAAATACGCTCTGTAGTTGTAGTTTTACCAGCATCGATGTGTGCAGCGATACCAATATTTCTTACTAATTTTAAATCTTTTGCCATGTTTTTTATTGCAGTTTGCCTATTGGCTGATTGTTATTTCCTTTGAAATAAATACACCGACTTTGATAATTGAAAATTCCATTATCTAAAGTCGGTGTAAACATATTTGATTCTTTTTGTTCAAAATTAGAATCTGAAGTGTGAGAACGCTTTGTTAGCTTCCGCCATCTTGTGCGTATCTTCTTTCTTCTTAACAGCAGCACCTTCACCTTTAGAAGCTGAAATGATCTCTCCTGCCAATTTCTCAAACATAGTTTTTTCACCACGTTTGCGAGCATAAGAAATTAACCATTTCATACCTAAAGCGATCTTGCGCTCAGGACGAACTTCCATAGGTACTTGGAAGTTTGCACCACCAACACGACGAGATTTAACCTCTACGGCTGGCATTACATTGTTAAGAGCTTTTTTCCAAGTCTCAAGACCATTCTCTTGAGTCTTTTGCTCTACTAATTCAACTGCATCGTAAAAAATTGAATAGGCGATAGATTTCTTACCGTCTACCATCATGTTGTTTACGAAACGAGTTACCTGAACATCGTTAAACTTTGGATCAGGTAAAATGATTCTCTTTTTTGGTTTTGCTTTTCTCATTTTCTTTTCCTCCGTTTATTTTTTCTTACCTTTTGCTGGTGCAGCAGCTGCTTGTCCTGGTTTAGGACGTTTTGTTCCGTATTTAGAACGACGTTGGTTACGACCGGCAACACCTGAAGTATCTAATGCACCACGAATGATGTGGTAACGAACTCCTGGTAAATCTTTAACACGACCGCCACGAATTAATACGATCGAGTGCTCTTGTAAGTTGTGGCCTTCTCCTGGGATGTAAGCATTCACCTCTTTACCGTTTGTTAAACGAACACGAGCTACTTTACGCATTGCTGAGTTTGGTTTTTTAGGGGTAGTAGTGTATACACGTGTACACACACCTCTTCGCTGTGGACATGAGTCCAACGCTGGTGACTTACTCTTGTCTACCAGAGCTACTCTACCTTTTCTAACTAGTTGTTGAATAGTAGGCATTTACCTGTTTTTCTTTTTTGTTTTTGTTAAAAAATGTTTTTAAGTCCGCAAAGATATAAAGAATAATCTAAACTGTAAAGAGTTGTGTGCTAAGTTTTTTGAAATAAATGCCTATTTGTCAAAAATTTATTGTTAAATCTCCGTAACCCCGTCTGATCCACATAAAAATGCCCTCTAGAAAACTAAAGGGCAAGTATTTTATTTTGATAGGATATTCCTAAGGTCTAGCTCAATAACGTGAAGTCAATCTGTCTTTTTTCAAGATCCACTTTCTTGACCTTGATCTGAACCTCATCCCCCAATTGGTAAACTTTTTTCTTTCGCTGCCCAATAATGGCGAAATTCTTTTCGTCCAAGGTGTAAAAATCGTCAGTGATATCTCTCAAACGTACCATCCCTTCGCATTTGTTCTCTTCGATCTCTACGTACATACCCCATTCGGTCACTCCAGAGACGATTCCGGTGTATTCTATGCCGATCTGATCCTGTAAGAACTCGGCTTGTTTGTACTTGATGGAAGCTCTCTCTGCCTCTGCAGCTTTCTTTTCCATTTGGGAGGAATGTTCAGACATTTTTTCATAATGCTCCGCATTCACGTTTTTACCACCGTCCAGATAGAATTGAAGCAGTCTGTGTACCATCACGTCTGGATATCGACGGATAGGGGAGGTAAAGTGCGTATAATAATCAAATGCCAGCCCGTAGTGAGAAGTCTTCTTGGTAGTATAGATGGCCTTTGCCATCGATCGGATCGCCAATGAGGTCAGAAGGTTCTGTTCTTTGGAGCCTTCGATTTTTGTCAACAGCGCGTTTAAGGACTTTGCGGTCTCTTTGTCGGTCTTGATGCTCAGGCGGTGCCCAAACCTAGAGGCAAACAGAGAAAAGCTGGTCAGGGTCTCCGGATTGGGTACATCGTGGAATCTGTAAACGAAAGGAAGCTTGTTCTTTCCTTTTCCCATTCTCCCGATGAATTCAGCGACCTTGCGGTTGGCCAACAACATGAAGTCCTCGATCAACTTGTGGGCTTCTTTTCTCACTTTGGTGTAAACGCCAAGAGGTTTTCCGTTTTCATCGAGATTGAATTTTACCTCTTCGGATTCAAAGCTGATCGCTCCAGCCTTAAATTTACGGTCGCGCAGGATAAAGGCGAGTTCGTTCAGCTTTAAGATTGCTTCAGATAATTCATCTTCTTTTCCTTCGATGATCTCTTGCGCTTCTTCATAACTGAATCTTCTGTCTGAATGTATAACCGTTCTTCCGAACCATTGGTCGATCACATTTGCTTTCTCGTCCATTTCAAATACGGCTGAGAAACATAGCTTGTCCTCATTAGGGCGCAATGAACAAAGGTTGTTAGAAAGTCTCTCTGGAAGCATAGGGATTACGCGGTCAACCAAGTAAACCGAAGTTCCGCGTTCAAATGCTTCTTTGTCCAAAGTGGAGTCAGGAGTCACGTAGTGCGAAACGTCAGCGATATGTATGCCGACCTCATAGTTTCCGTTTTCCAGTTTCTTGAATGAAATCGCATCGTCAAAATCTTTTGCATCCGCAGGGTCGATCGTAAAGGTGGTCGTCGACCTGAAGTCGTGACGCTTTGAAATTTCCTCTGCAGAGATGGAGTCCGAAATTGAATTCGCTGCGTCTTCTACTGCTTTAGGGAATTCGAGGGGGAATCCAAAGTCCGCTAAGATCGCGTTCATCTCGGTGTTGTTTTCGCCTTTTTTACCAAGGACGCTTTTTACAATACCGATAGGGTTCTTTGCATTCTTTGGCCACTCCAAAATAGACACCAAAACTTTCTCTCCGTTTTTCGCCCCGTTCAGGTTGTCCAGTGGGATGAAAATATCGTGCAGCATTTTTCGGTCGTCCGGTTGGAAGAAGGCATAGGATTTTGAAATGTCTATGGTACCGGTAAAGTCTGTCTTTGCACGTTGCAAGATTTCCACCACTTCGCCTTCTCGTTTTCTTCCTTTCTTCCTTTCGTAGACATGGACTTTCACGATGTCATTGTGCAGTGCTTGTCTCAGTTTTCGAGGGGCTACATAGATGTCGCTTTCACTGTCGTCATCAGGAACGATATAGGCTGATCCATCGGCAGTCATGTCAACCTTTCCAGTGACATAAACATGCAGTTGTTTAAGTTGGAATTTTCCTCTCTCAGGTTGGTGGAAAAGACCTAGTCTTGAACCATCCGAAAGGATGTCTGAAATGGTGGCTTTCGAGTCGCTGTCGGTTATGTTAAGTTTGGCAGCTACTTGCTTATAGTTAAGTGAGGTGTTTCCGGATTTTTCAAAAATGTCTACGATCAGTTGGGTTAAAACTTCTTTGTAAGGATTCTCTTTTTTTGATTTCATAGTCTGTCGTTTTGTCTGTTCCTTCCGTTGAAAATCTTTAAGGGAAGGAGAGGGGAGAGGGTGGAACTAAATGGTTTGCCAGTCAGTATTTTTTGTACTCCTCTGAAACCCGAATCTAATATACTGAAAACTGTCGGTTATTGGTTCATAGGGTTGAAAATGGCTGTTTTATTTTTGATCCCATTTGTATATTAATTTAATGTGTATTTTATCTATCATAAATAGCTGATAAATAACATGGTAAATGAATTTTGCTAAAACATATTTTACGGGTTGTATTCGTAAGTTGTTGTATATTAGTTGTAAATGGGTTTTGGTGGGTAAAACCTTGCTTTGTGCTAAAATGAATATATTGAACTGTTGTAGAATGTTCGAATACGTAAATGCTTATAAAATAAACATCTATATAATTAAATACTAAATATTAGCAAGAAATAAAAAGTGATTTAGCTTAAGGTTTTGGAGTAAAAAAAATACTCTTGAAATTTCTTTGGGTCATGAAATTTCAAGAGCAATTTATAAAAAAAATATGAATATTTACGAGGATTTCTCGTTACAAATGTCGCAGATTCCTACAGCGTTTATGGCAATGGAGTGCAAAGAAAAATCGGTTGGAAGGTTGATTTTGGGTAAGGCTATCTCCTCCAGACAGTAGACAGAATTGCAGACTGAACAGATGAAATGAACGTGCTGATCATGGTGATGGTCCGCTGAGCACTTCGTCGAACAGAAGGCATAAGTCGCAGTTCCATTCAGGTCGAAAACCTTATGGAGGATACCCTTTTCTTCAAAGCTTGCCAAGATTCTATAGAGGGTTACACGGTCTATTTCTGAACCTAAAATCTTCTCCAATTCGGGTTGTGAAATTGCTGAAAGTTTGGTGGAAATAATATCCAAAACCCTTAGTCTCGGTTGGGTGATTTTAAGTTGATTTGCCTTTAATACCTGGCTGAATTCTTCTAGTTTTTCCGGATCCAATTCCGTGCTCATATCCGCTTTCATGGTATAAATTTACACAATTAAATTGGGTATAAAAAAAGCCCCCAATTTCACATTGGAGGCCTTATATTTTATCAGCAAATAGTAGACTATTTAACTGCTGCTTTTGCGTGGTCAGCTAAGAATTGAGCCAATCCGCTATCAGTTAATGGATGCTTCAATAAAGCTAAAATAGCTGATAAAGGACCAGTCATAACGTCTGCACCGATCTTAGCACAGCCTAAAATATGTGCACTATGGCGTACTGATGCCGCTAAAATCTGTGTTTCAAACCCGTAATTATCGTAGATTTCACGGATTTCTTCGATTAATCCTAAGCCATCAACAGAAATATCATCTAGACGACCAATGAATGGAGATACATAAGTAGCGCCTGCTTTAGCCGCCAATAGCGCCTGACCAGCAGAGAAAACTAGCGTACAGTTGGTTTTGATGCCTTTTTTACTGAAATATTTAATCGCTTTAATACCGTCTTTGATCATCGGAACTTTAACAACAATCTTGCTGTCTAACGCTGCTAATGCCTCGCCTTCCTTGATCATGCCTTCGTAATCTGTAGAAATTACCTCTGCACTTACGTCTCCATCAACGATATCGCAAATAGCTTTGTAGTGATTGATTACATTTTCTTCCCCAGAAATACCTTCTTTAGCCATTAAGCTAGGGTTGGTGGTTACTCCGTCTAAAACGCCAAGATCTTGAGCTTCTTTGATTTGTTCAAGGTTTGCGGTATCAATAAAAAATTTCATGATAGTATTTGAATTAATTTGTTTTGTAGAACTTTTGATTATCCTTTAGGATAGGCAAAGGTAATTATATTGTTTCAAGATTTGAAGTTATTGGCTTCATATCCAAGATATTTATTACGTTTCAACGCATTTTTAATATCAAATGCAACAATTTCCAGCCTTCTCCTGTTAATATTGGAAAGCTATTGTAATAATTCATTCACTTGCAATAGGTATTTCCGTTTTGGGTTTCAATCCTTTATCTTTAAAAAGCTGTAACAACAATACGCATTTCATGCAAATATTTAGATCTCTCCAATACCCCAACTATCGATTACATGTTATAGGGCAATCAATTTCCCTTTTAGGTACTTGGATGCAACGGATAGCCATCAGCTGGCTGGTCTATCAACTGACAAATTCCGTCTTTTGGCTAGGTTTTGTTTCCTTTATTTCCTTACTTCCATCGCTTGTTTTATCCCCCTTTATTGGTGCTTTCGTCGATAGACATAAGAAATATAAACTTGTTCTGATTACCCAGATCGGCCTGATGGTTCAAGCCGGCTTATTGGCCTTATTGGTTTATTTAAAGCTGGAATCCGTACTGTATTTGTCCATTTTAGGCTTTATTCAAGGCGTTGTGAATGCATTTGATGTTTTGGGAAGACAGGCTTTGCTGGTGAATTTGGTCGATAACCGTAAGGATTTGCCCAATGCTATTGCCTTAAACAGTTCAATATTCAATGCCGCGAGGATGGTCGGGCCAGCAATAGGAGGGATTTTACTCTCCACTTATGGAGAATTAGCTTGTTTTACACTGAATTTTTTGAGTTTTATCCCGGTAATTATCTGTTTATTGCTAATGAAAGTAACGGAACACGTCATTGTAATTCCAAATGAAACCTCCTTCCAAGGCCTCGTACATGGTTTTAATTATCTCAAGAGATCGCCGCATATTGCTTCTTTGATCGTGATTTTAAGCATATCTAGCTTATTGGTTATTCCATATACCTCACTTTTACCTGCAGTGGCGAGGGAATTATTTCAGGGAAATGAACGTACTTTCTCCTGGTTTGAAAGTGCTGCTGGATTAGGAGCCATGATCGGAGCGATCAATATGGCAAGGTTAAAAACTGGGGAAAACCTCAGGTATAGGATTATGTTTGCAGCCTTTTTTATGGGTATTTCATTGGTCTTATTGGCTTTTGCCCATTATCTACCGTCTGCATTACTGTTCACGGGGGCGGTTTCATTTTCCATGATGATGCAGAATTCATCCATAAATACCTATATACAAACCCACGCAATGCCTGCATACAGAGCTAGGGCCATGTCTTATTATGTGATGGCATTCCAAGGGATCTTCCCTGTCGGAAGTTTATTGACAGGGGCTATAGCTGAAATTGTAGGTATTAAAAACACCCTTTATATTATGGGTGGATGTGGAATTCTATTGGCCATAGGGTTCTATATTTACCTAAGGCTTCATATTCAACGCCGGTTGTTTAAGTTCAATTTACGCTGATTTAAGGTCAATATATTCTTTTTGTAGTCTATTTTAGCTCCATATAATTTTAAGATATCGCCTCCTAAAACTCCGATTACCGGATCTAAACCTATCTGACTATAGGCATAATTTATGGAACTCAGGTCTAAAACAGCCGCTGTAAAGTTTTTGGTGGACCAATCTGCCATTTTTATTTGGGGAATGGTGATCATGAAACTCTGCATATTGTTGGTTCCAAGTCCAGTGGATAAGATATCGGTGTTAAGGAACTCCTCCTCGTTTATTCCTGAATTCAAAAGGGTTTCCTTGTCCAACACGGTTTTTGAAGCACCTGTGTCGATGACCATTTTAAAATTCTTGTCAAAAATCTCGATCTCTGTAATAATATGAAAGCCATCGGCTTGCAGGCCGATGACTTCAAATGGAATATTTTGCATTTAAATAAAATTCTGAAATAATATTGAGTTATTTTTTGAGTACCCCTTCGGCATAAAGAACATCGTTCATTTTGCGTACAGCCTCTGCACTTGCCTTGAACAGTTCTTCTTCCTCCGCGGATAAATTCATCGGCACTATTCTGTCCCAACCTTTATTATTGATGATAACGGGAACACCGATATTGATGTCTTCCTGTCCATATTCTCCCTCTAGGTAAACCGAAGCCGTGAATAATTTATTCTGGTTGTGAACTATACTTTCTACCATCGCTGCTGCTGCTGCGCCTGGTGCATACCAAGCAGAAGTACCGATTAAAGCAGTTAATGTGGCGCCTCCAACCATGGTTTTCTTCACGATTTCTTGCTCTTCTTCCTCAGTTAGGAAATCGGCAACCGGTACGCTGTTCCAAGTCGCATGTTTGATCAGTGGAATCATCGTGGTATCGCCATGACCACCAATTACGATGGCATTCAGGTCATTGGCTGATGCATTTAATTTATCACTGATTTGATATTTAAAGCGTGCAGAATCCAATGCGCCGCCCATACCGATGATTCGGTTTTTAGGCAATCCACTAGATTTTAAAGCTAAATAAGTCATTGTATCCATCGGATTGGAAACAATCAGTATGATGATATCTGGAGAATGTTTGATTAGATTTTCAACTACAGTCTTTACGATATTTGCGTTCGTACCGATCAATTCCTCTCTGGTCATACCTGGTTTCCTAGGAATTCCAGAAGTAATCACGGCCACTGCTGAACCTGCTGTTGCTAAATAATCATTGGTAACACCTTTTATCTTTGAATCAAATCCTAAAAGGGCAGAAGTTTGCATCATGTCTTGGGCTTTCCCCTCTGCAAATCCTTCTTTAATGTCTAACAAGATGATTTCTTCTGCTACATTTTTTCTTACCAGATTATCAGCGGTCGTTGCTCCAACTGCCCCTGCTCCAACTACGGTTATTTTCATATAGTTAAGGGTTATGTTTATTTCCACTAAATCTAACAAAAATAATCCTCAATCGCAGGCTAAATAGCGTCAATTTAATGTAAATCAATAATTACAATGCAAATTTCTTGAAAGAAAATCAGAAAAAATCAAAGGGATAAACCAGCCTAATTTTTATTAAAAGTGGATAATTCAGGCAAAATAAAAGAGCTGTTTATTAAACAGCTCTTTTTTCTAGAATGGATAACCTATCGCTAGGTTAAACACCAGATTATCTCTTCTCCAATCTCTGTCCCGTATGTCGATATATTTAAATACCCAACGGTCATCTTTAGGACGATATGGAACTCTAAATGGAATGGCAAAGTCTGTACGGATAATCAAGAAATCTAAATCTAACCTTAATCCTAAACCTCCACCAACAGCTAACTCACTTAAGAAATCTTTACTGAAACGACCTCCAGGCTTGTTTTCATCTTTGTTTTGCAACCATACGTTACCCGCATCGATAAAAGCGGCCCAATGTAGCATTCCTGCAATCTTGGCTCTATATTCCGTGTTCAATTCTAGTTTATAGTCACCAGTTTGGTCAGCAAAAAAGTTTTCCTCTCCCAAGTTTTCCGGTAGGGATGAACCCGGTCCGACCGCACGTGCCCTGAAAGCCCTTAAACCATTGGGGCCTCCAGTGAAATATTGCTTTAAATATGGTAGAGAACGCGAGTTTCCGTAGGAATAACTCGTTCCGATCATTATCCTGGATGCCAAGGTTGAAGTAGGAGTAATCTTTAAATAATGCCTTAAATCAGCCTCTGCTTTAATAAATTGCGAATATGGAGTGCCAAATAGTTCCTTGATTTTTCCTTCATTATAGTTCGCCCCTTGAATCAGTCCCAGGATATTTCCTGAGGTGTTCAACCCTGCTTTGGCATAGAAAGTATGCTTTTTGTTCTCCATCGTATTCGTGAAAGTATACACGTAATTTGGACCAAAGGAGAATTGCGGGTCAACAATATGACGTAGGGTAGGTACGGTGTCCATCTGCGCCCTATATTCATCTGAAATACCACGAGGTTGAACATAGATGATCTCGGCAAGCGTTAGATTATGGTCTTTCTGCTGGTTTTCCTTCCATGCATAACCATAGTTTAAGGTCATTGAATTCAAGGTATAGGCGGTCCTACGGTTCAGGAATTCATAACCCGCTTTTAAGAATGTCTTAGGTATATATTGTTTCCCTGGAGTCCATTTATAAGGAGAAAGCAAGCGCGGCCAGGTAATCCCTACTTCGGCACCATAACGGATATAGGAAGAATTTAAGTTTACATTTCCACCTGTTTGGGTCTCATACCCCCCAAAAACAGATACGGTTAAGTTCTCGAATCCTTTAAAAGCATTCTTTAGGGTCCAGTTGGCAGTTACTTCCGTACCATTATAAACGGCGGCAGTTTTACCCACCAGCTCCAAACGAATGGATTTTTTCTCCATTGGTGTCAAATAATAGTACACATCCAAATGATCGGTAGAATCAGGGCTATCCACAAATTCGTTCTTTACGAATTTGAAGGTGTTCAGGTTCACCAAATGATTGATGGTCATGTTATGGTTCCAACGGTTGTACATCTGTTCTGGTTCCAAGAAGAGGTGGTTGGCCAAAACTTTTTTACGGTATTTGTTCTGCGGGTCTATGATATAGAACTTATCATCATATTTCTCAACGCTCCTGGGAACCCTTCTTCTATTGGATCCAGCAGTTTCCTTATAATCTGCAAAAACATATACATTACCAATATGTTGCGGCTCCTTTGCTTGTCTAGGAGTTTCCGGTTTTACGGTCATGAACATGTCGACTTTATTGTCTCCAATCGTACTGTCCACTTCAACCAATAAATTATCGGGACTAAAATAATAATAACCCTGTTCCTTCAATTTATTGTCAATCCGGTCTCTTTCGTTCAAGATAACATCCAGGTTATAGTTGTTTCCAGGCTGCAACAAGGTCTGGTCCTTGGTCCCGATGATGGATTTTCCCAAACGGCTATTGCTATCCACGTCAAATTTAACCTCATTGATCCTGTAGATCGGTCCTGGAAAGGCATCATATTGAATAGTGGCCATTTTACCATCGATAAGCGTGTCAGAGGTAACTCTCGCGGTAAAGAAACCCAGGTTTTCCATCTTATTCCTTAGCAGGTTTTCGTTGTATTCACGATTAACATCACTTAATAGGACAGGGGCTTCACCTTGTTTTTTCAACCAACGTCTCACGAAGTTATTGCTGGTATCTGGGCCTCCACCCATATTCCAGAGACCAACCTTAAAGTAAACCCCTAATAGTTTACTGTTTGGCTTGGGCAATAAAGAGTTTTCCAAGAAAGTCTCAAAACCTTCTTTTCGCTCTTTAGGAATGGTATCATTATGGATGACAACATCACCTTCTTTATAGAATTTGTCCCCTTCAGCAATGTATTTTGTAGGATTACAGCTTGCGACAAGCAATAGTCCAAAGGAGTATGCAAATAGGTGCTTAATTTTCATTATTACCCCCTTCCTCTTCTTCATTTTTAATGGCAGACTTATTTGGTTCAATGGTATTTGTTGAAGTATCTCTATGTGTGCTATCTATAGGAAGGCCAGTGCTATCCGGCTGTGTTTTCAACTCTTCCTGTTTTCTCTCTTTTTCCCGTTCTTCCATGCGTTTTCTGAATTCAGGGCTATGGATCATCAAACTATCACGGATGACCATGCGAACAGAATCACGGTACACCGAATCAGTTTCCATCCTTTCCACATCAAATCTTCTTCTGAACCCACGGCTGTCGGTATTATAATATTCCTGTAGCGCTTTAGAATTCATAAACAATTCCCTGAATCTGTTGTAGCTCATATTGATGATAAAACCTATACCAGTTTCAACAAATTGCCCTTGTAGGGTGGCCTGATATTGATTTTTGCGGTAAACTCTCGCAAAGTAACGTCCATCTTTCGATAATTGATAATCTAGGGAAATATCACCTGCAATATTCGAAGCTTTTTCGCCTGGACGTGTATTTCCTTCTACCTCAAAGTTAGAACCTATCGTGATTTTCAAACGATCATCAAATAACATCTTAGAGATACCAACATTGAGGTCGGTCCTTGTTTCCGCATTTCCGGTCAAGTAATCCTCTTCAGAATTCAAGTTGAAATCAAGCTCCACGCCCTTGATCAGGTCAGAGGCCAAATTGTTCAATTGACCCGTCAAGAATGAACTTACCGTACTTCTTACCATCGCTTCTGTACCTCCTCCAGACAAACTTTCAAATGGATTAGCCGACATAAATCGACCCAAAGCAATCAAGGAGAAAACCTGTTTGTTTAATTCTGCAGGATCCTCACGCATATTTGAAAGGGCAATATTTACCTTACTTACCACATCTTGGGAAACTATGGCATTCTTTTCATCCAAATCGATATCGAAATTGATCTGCGGTTTAAACAGTTCGCCGGTCAATTTCAATAATACATTGAATGGAACCCTTTGTTTATAAAGGTTTTGGCTCTCAGAACCAATTTGGTTCTGTACCAATTCCAGTGTAGCGAATTTACCGGAGTAAACAGCTGTAATGTCTAATCTGGCATCCAATGGATCTCCATTCCATGTAATGGTACTTCCTTTTTGGAAACTGAAATCCTTTGAAATAGGGCCGAAGGAGAAGGTATAGTCACCTTTTTCCACCGTAAAGGTTCCAGACATGGTGATTTTCTCATTGGCATCAATACTGGTATTGATTTCTGCAACCCCTTGAATATTTAATGCATCTTGAGTTCCTTCATCCAAGATTACCTTGAATTTTGCATCAGGATCTGTGCTCAGGTTCAAGGCGATATCATATCCTGATAATTGACTTGATACCGTAGTCAAGGAATCGAGTTGAGCAAATACATTGGCTCTTGCGGTATCACTCTTATCCACGAATTTTACGACACCTTCGCGTTGAGCCACACCTGGATCGTCATTAGGTACAATAAAGTTGAAATCCGTCCGGTCATTAGCCTTGACATTACCGTCGATTCTTGGTTTATCCAAGTCGCCTGTTATACGCAGGTTTGAAGTCACATACATCTTTCCAAAGAATAGATCATTGTCCAGACGTGTAGAGTTCATGACCTCGAAATCATCGGTAGTCAAGTTCAGGTTAAAGATAAAATCTGTATAGGTTGTCGTTCTGATAGTACCATTTAAGCGAGCAACATTGTTCTTGGAATCTACCAAATTAAACTGACGGAAAGAAATCCCTTGATCATTAAAATAGATCTTTTGGTTATCCGCGCGCATATTGGAGTTCAACATAGATGCATTGATTATGGCATCGTGGAAAGTCAGCTCACCATTGATCCTTGGCGCAGAAGTAGTTCCGGTTATTTTCAGCGCACCTGATAAATCCCCTTGAGCATCCCTCAGATTACCCAAACTGAAAGCTTGGATAGTTTGCATGCGCATTGGGTTAAGGTTCAGTGTAGCATCGATCTGCATATCTCCTTCTGGAGGAGAGATAACATCACCCACCAAATGAACGTCATTTCCGTTTTCCGTAATTCTGACATCGGCTGAATACGTATTTTCTTTGATGTTGTTCACCTTTAAGGCGACATTACCAATGGTATCTGTGCCAAAGAAGAATTTATCGATTGTCAAATCGGAAACAAATACTGGAGAAGACTCAAACCTAGATACCGTTGCGTTTCCATTGATACCTCCACCAACTTTTAGCGTTTCAGATTGAAGCATCTCGGTGATGGTTTCAATTCTAAAATTGTTGAAGCTAAGGTCAATAGGGGCATTGTAAGTGGAATCCTGCGATTGAATACGCAATTCCTGACCTTCATTGGACAGAACAAAGCCAGAAGCGCGAACACCTCTCTGTCCAAAACTGATAACATTGTTCGGTTCGATATCCCAGTCCTCATAGTTCAACATCAGTCCATCTTCTTTCAGGGAAAGATTATAGCTATTGTTGCCAACCAACATGGTCGCACCTAAATGATACTGTTCCTTATCTTCCTTGTCTTTGATCCACAGACCGAAATCAACATTGTTTTCTACCACACTACCACTGATAACCGTATTTCTAAGCTCAATATTGCTAACTAAGATATGGCCAATCAAGGCATTGTAATATAAAGTGCTGTCGGCTGTAATGATATCCACACCCACATTTTCTATCTCAGTACCGGCATAAGTGACCTTCGGTGCCAAGAGCTTGGCCATCAATGTCCGGTCTGCACTGTTGAAAGTTCCATCTAAGGTTACATCCTGTAGTTCTTCCAGTTCAGGAAGGAAATCCCTAACGATCCTAGAACGATATAAGCGTGCTGAAAATTCAAATTGCTGTGGTGAATATTCATATTTCTGATGTATCCCCGAAGGATTATAGTAAGTCTGTATAATATCTGAAATGGAAGATCCCAGTTCAGTCAGTTTATAACTGCCCGTCAAATGGGCACTCATAAACTCTGAGTTTAATATTAAAGTATTTTTACCGGTATCAGCCTGGGCCGTCAGTGAAATCGTATCCAATGCATAGCGGTCCTTCTCATAGGCAATTGAAGAATTGGTTACCAATAATGCCCCGTTCAGATTATCCAAATCTAGGCTTTCAAAATCGGCCACAATCTTTCCATGGTATCGGACATCTTGATCCATTAATTTCAAATTCTTGAAATTAATGCTGTCAATCATCATTTCAGCATATAGTTTCGGAAATTGACCTCGCATATCTGCTTGTATATTGGCATCGAGATCAATGTTAGGGTCGGGACTGTTTATAGTACCTGCAATATCCCCTGAGCGCGCCGTGAGGTCAAAATCAATGTCCTTATAGCTATAGCCCATCGCATCAAATCGGTTCAGCGTACCTAATATATCGGCCTGCATGGTCTTTGGATCAAGGCCTGTTCCATTTACTTGGGCTTGTGCAGATACATAGCCTAAAACAGAATCCTGTTTCAGGAATTCGCCCAGGTTGAAATTGTCAACCGTCACAAAGGCATTATAGGTAGTATCTCTACCCATGTTCAACTTTCCATTAACCGTGGCATTTCCTTGCTCCGTAATCAATTTCATGTCGGTGTCAAAACCGTTCATGCCTCCTTTAAAGGTACCTGTCAAACTGATGTTCCTAGGTAACTGTATGCTATCAGGCAATAGGGAAGGAGCGATTAATTGATTGAGGTCGTTTCGGCCGGTAACCAATTTTTTCAGGTTCAGGTCAAGATACATTTTATCTACATCCGGAAGCCCCTTAATATGGGCGGTAGCTATTACATGGGTATTGTTCAAAGTTTTGAACTCAAAACGAGGAATGCGAAGGTCGTTCAATTTACCCATCACTTTACCATCAATATAAAAGCGCTTGTTCATTAAAGGCTTCATAACTTCCTCTTTTTCAAGGTCAGGAGCTAATAACCTAATGTCTTTCATATCAATATGACTCTTTTTGATATTGGCATTGATACTCATGGTCGCTGGATTGTTTGAAACAGCATCCAATGATGGATATGAAATGACAATTTCATCCTGAATCAGGGTATTTGGGGTTTCAAGCAATAGATCCTTGATGGTTGCTCCGGTATTGGTATAGACGAAATCACCCTTCAACATTTTTAGGTCAAAACCAGAATGGTCCTTTACCGTGAATCCTTTTAAATCACCTGAAATAGAGTCAGATGAATAATAGAGCCCATCTAATGCTCCGGCAATATCGGTAAGCTTAAGGTTAAAATAATCAATTCCCTTGGTCCTGGCTTCATTGTCATCCTTGAACCAGAAATTCGTCTTTTCAATGGCCAGTTTATCAACAGATACCTTCCAGTTGACTGAGGAGGTTGTGGTATCAGCCTTATCGTCAAAAGTGTGTTCTGTTGTTGTTTTTCCAAATAGAACCTCAGAATCGGATTGCGAAAGCTTGATTTCTTTCAGCTTTACGATTTCTTTATTTAGGTCAATCTGATCAATATTACCAGCAAGGTTCTTAATGTCGAATTTGCTCTGCATATTGATCGCCTTGTCATCATATCGGATAAAGATATTCTTCAGGTCTACCGTCTTGATATCTATACTTGGAAGTAGGGAGCTTTGTTCTACACTCTGATCGGTAATACCAAAATCTGATGCTTTAATGGAATCTTGCGAGCTGATTACTGCCCATTGCTTGATATCAGCAGATAAACCATCGATTTTTACATTTGGCATGCCAAATGCCATATTATTCGTCAGGTCAAATTTAGATACCCGAGTATCAAACTTATTTAAGTAAATATCTGCAGAAGTACCGATCACATCATCCTTATAGACAAATTTAATCCTTTCAAAAAGGACTTTGTCAATATCAAAGGTTAGGGCAGAAGAAGAGTCAGCGGTAGGTGTACTTTCTTTTTCTGAAGAAAACGCAGCTACAATATAATCAAAGTTAAAAGTACTATCAGGAAGCTTTCTGTTGATTTTGGCAGTAATCCCTTTTAACTGAAGTTCGTTGATTTCAACAGTGTTCTTTAATAATTTGAACATATTGATGTCGACCATCAGGGATTCTCCCGCGATGAGGGTGTCCTTCGATTCATCCGCAAAAAAGACATCGTTCAACTCCAGCTTTTTAGGGAAGTTGATATAGATGTGGCCAATATCTACCTGAGTTCCAAGCTTGTTCTCTAAATAATTCGAAACCTTGCCAACCACATAGTTTTGAACTGAGGGAAGACGGATCAGAAAAATTAGAAGTAAAATTAAAGCTATTATGGACCCTATAATCCACAAGACCGTTTTTAATACAATTCGACCAAATCTATTCAAAGCCTGAAAAATATCCTTTTATAATTAATATTGTATCTCTTACTAACACCTATTAGCTGCATTTGTTTAATAATAAATCAATTTAATTGCAGCATAATTTTCCTGCAAATATATAGTTTGAAAAGGAAAATACCCTAGATTTCTTTATTGTCTTTCGGTGAATTAAAGCAAGGAATGTGCCGTATATTCTATTAATAATCAATTTGTTTACACTAAGTATTTTCATTTATAAATATTGAAATAACATTAAACTATTGTTTAAAAATTTTGAATTATTGATGTCTTATATTTCTGATTCCAAGTTCTATAATAAAAATAGCTTAGCCACTTTTGTAAAATTATAATATCGCTGTAGCGTTTCTCCTTCCATTTGTGAAACCTGTGCAATTTTTTCTTTTTACAGGGTTCATCAAGTGAATAAAAAGAAAGAATTCTTATATTTATATACCTACATCAATCTAAATTTTAAACATGAAAAGAAAAAACTTTATCACAACCATTCTAGTCGGAGCAAGTTCAGGAGCATTATTGAATTCTTGCGCAAATGAATCATCTAATGCCAACAAAAGTTCAAATGCAGACTCTACTTCAGCGGCTACCACTTCAACGGCAGCAGCTACGCAACAGGATGAGCTGGGGTCGGGACTAATTGTACATAATGTGTATTTTTGGCTTAAAGAAGGGATCACTGCTGAGGAGGAGAAAGATTTCATGAACTTTTTTGAAGAACTAAAGAAAGTTCCAGGACCTAAAGCCTTGAGGTTCGGAAAACCTGCGCCTACAACAGCTCGCGATGTCGTAGACAACTCCTTTTCCTACTATTTATTGGTGACTTTCAATACCATGGATGATATCAATACGTACGAACATCACCCAATACATCTTGGAGCGGTTGATAAATTCAGTAAATATTGGACCAAAGTTCAGGTAAAGGATGCTATCCTGATGTAATCTTGACCGATAAAAATATAAAAGAGGCCGCTGGATTTCCCAACGGCCTCTTTCGTTCAGTAAAAAATCTAAGAAATTAGTGGACTTCAATATCCGTACTTTGTGTGTTTTCTTCTGTTTTTGCGGCCTCATTAGGGTCTTTATCTTCTGGTTTATCACTGCGTTCTACAGTAATTTTGCATTCAGTTAACAAAGCTGCTATCGCGCCTACTGCTGCAAAGATCGGAGCCAATACAACTCCAATTACACCTAAGGTTACTGGAAAGCTCATAATGTCTTTTCCGTGCTTATCAGCAATGCTGATCTTCGTAACGTTTCCTTCAGCGATTAAATCCTTGATTCTTTTTAATAAGTTCTCCCCAGTTACTGAGAATGTTTCTTTAATTGACATAGTTGTTCGTTTTTATTTGATATACAATTTGTTGCTAAGTTATTTTTGTTACTCAAAGATAAGACTTGTACAACTTTCTCTACTACGAGATTAGGTCAATCAATATATATTTTCGGTAATTGCCAATAAATAATCGGTGAAAATTCCATTCTTGGACTTACTTGCTTATTTCCTGGATGATGACCACAATCCCCATCAATAAAACAAACCAACCGAATGCAGGTTTCAATTTTTTTCCATCAATCTTTTGGCTCAGTTTTGAACCGATCAATATGCCTGCAATAGCAATTCCGGAAATGGTTAATAGGAAAGTCCAATTGATCAAATGGAAGTCTAATTTTCCAATGAAACCAAAAAGTGAATTCGCCGCAATGATCAATAGGGAAGTGCCTACAGCTTTTTTCATCGGCATTTGATTAAAGATGATCAATGCTGGAATAATCAAAAATCCTCCTCCAGCACCAACTAATCCGCTGATAAACCCTACAGCAGCACCTTGAAACAGCAATGGCAGGATACTTCGTCGACTTAATTTCTTAGACTCCTCTTCCTGGTTTCCTTTTATCATTTTCAACGCCGCAAACAGCATCAGGACAGCAAATAGGAGCATGATTCCCATATTTTTGCTTACTGCAAAGCTGCCAACTTGAAACAAATGATTTGGGATAGACTCTATGACATATAACCGGGTCAAAAACACCGTAATAATGGAAGGTAGACCAAAATATAATGCCGTTTGAAAATCAACTAAATTATTTCGGAAATAGGGGATTGCTCCAACTGCAGAGGTAGATCCCACAATAAATAGGGAATAAGAAGTGGCCAATAATGGATCTATATGAAAAAGGTAAACCAAAACAGGTACAGTTAAAATACTGCCTCCACCACCAATCAATCCAAGGGAAATTCCAATTCCAATCGACGCAAAATATCCTAAATACTCCATAAATAAATTTTTCTTCCGCAAAGTTCAGGGAAAGATTTTTTGGAGTTAGTTACATTAGTTACATATCTATGAAGCAGTTTTGCTCAGGATATAAGTAACTTTGGTTACTGAAAGACTTTTTTAAAGACCGTACTTTTGCACAAAATTTATTTAACGACTATGGATTTATTAATGGGGCCTTGGCCCTGGTACGTCGGCGGCTCATTGGTCGCCCTTATTATGCTGGCTTTAATTTTACTAGGTAGAACTTTTGGATTTTCATCCAATTTCAGAAACATCTGCGCCGTCTTAGGGGCAGGCAATTCCTGTAGCTTTTTTAAATTTGATTGGAAAAAACAGATCTGGAACCTGTTGTTCCTGCTAGGATCTGTGTTTGGTGGCTTTCTTGCCGCACATTTTCTTTCCGACAATCAAATTCCTCAAATTTCCGAACAGACAGTTTCTGATCTGAAGGAATTAGGAATTGAAAGCGCCGGAAAAGCCTACTCCCCAACAGAAATCTTCGAAACCATAAACGCTAAAAACATCGCCATCCTTGCAATTGGTGGTTTGCTGATCGGTTTCGGAACTCGATATGCTGGTGGATGTACTTCTGGACATGCAATCTCTGGACTGAGTGACTTACAATGGCCTTCACTGATTGCTGTTGTCGGATTTTTTATCGGTGGACTTGCCATGGTTCATTTATTCTTCCCCCTTATTTTTTAAGACATGAAAAAATTGATTTATATATTATTAGGCGTGGCTTTTGGTATTGTCATGTATAAAGCTGAAGCGGCATCATGGTTTCGCATCTATGAAATGTTCAGCTTTCAATCCTTTCACATGTTTGGATTTATGGCAACTGCTTTATTGATTGGCGTTCCTGCAGTACAATATTTGAAACGCAAAAAAGTGAAAAATGTCAATGGCGATGCAGTTTGCATTTCTCCGAAGGCTAAATCAATCCCTAGGTACCTCATTGGAGGAATTCTGTTTGGACTTGGATGGGCATTGGTGGGTGCATGTCCTGGGCCAGTTTTTGTGTTGATCGGTTCAGGTTTGTACAGCATGTTGATCGTTGCGGGTTTTGCAATCCTGGGAACCTATCTATATGGTCTTGTGAAAGATAAATTGCCTCATTAACAAATTGATGTGTAACAAAAGTAGCGGATACTGATTATTGATAGACCTAACTTTGTTGTATAAAATTTGTGATATGATAAAATTATTGACAGTACCAGAGTTTAAGGCTCAAATAAAAAATAATGACGTTCAACTCATCGATGTGAGAACAGAAATGGAATATTCATTAGGTAAGATTGATGGCTCTACGTTGATTAATGTTCAATCTTCTGATTTTATGGATCAGGCTAAAGAATACATTGATTTTAAAAAGCCAATCTTTATCTATTGCCGTTCTGGAGCTCGATCACATATGGCAGCCAAGATCTTGGAAAACATGGGGGCAAAAGAAATTTTCGATCTACAAGGAGGATTTTTATCTTGGAGCCAAAACAATAAGTAAGAAACATTAACTTAACAGAATTATAAATTTAATATTTTAAAGGAATACTATGTTTTTTCAACAAGTTTATGATAAAACCTTAGCTCAAGCCAGTTTTTTTATTGGCTGCCAAGCTAAAAATGAAGCAATTGTAATTGATGCAAAAAGGGATATAGATACCTATTTGGAAATTGCAAAGCAAAATAACATGAAGATTACGCACATTGCTGAAACACATATTCATGCTGATTTCCTTGCTGGTTCTCGCGAACTGGCAGAAGTAACCGGTGCTAAATTATATCTTTCTGATGAAGGTGGTGAGAATTGGCAATATGAATTCCCTCATGAAGGGCTGAAAGAAGGCGATGTCATCAAAGTGGGTAACCTAAGTTTAGAGGTTATGCATACCCCAGGTCATACCCCTGAAAGCATCAGCTTTTTGTTAAGGGATCATCCTGCTTCCGAAGAGCCTGTAATGATTTTTACCGGAGACTTCGTCTTCGTAGGTGATATCGGTAGACCTGACCTGTTGGAGGAAGCTGCTGGTCTGGTTGGTACCAAGGAAATTGGCGCCCAGCAAATGTTTGAATCATTGAAAAAGTTTGCTGCTTTACCTGATTACGTGCAAGTATGGCCAGGCCATGGTGCCGGATCAGCTTGTGGTAAAGCCTTAGGTGCGGTTCCCAGCAGTACTGTGGGCTATGAAAAAATCAGAAACTGGGCTTTCCAATTCGGAGATGACTACGAAGGATTTAAGAACTACCTATTGAGTGACCAACCTGAAGCCCCTGTTTACTTTGCCATGATGAAGAAATTGAACAAGGTAGACAGACCTCTGTTGGTTGAAGTTCCTGAGCATCCTACCTTATCGGTAGAAGAAGTTGAAAAAATGGAAGATATCACCTTAATCGATACTCGCCATAAAACCGAATTTGCAAAAGGACACTTAAAGGACTCCATCAATATTCAAAACAATAATTCCTTGGCAAATTGGGCCGGATGGATGATTGACTATGATGAAAACATGGTCATGATAGCTGACGAAGGCAACCAAGAAGAGATTACAAGAAAATTGATGCGAATCGGTTTAGATAACATCAAAGGTTTTGTGACTGACTTGGAAACAGCAGATCTGGAAAAAACCAAGCTTGTCGATGCGGATACGGTTGAAGCGATGAAAGATAATGCCGACACGGTATTACTGGACGTACGCGGTTCCTCTGAATTCAAAGCTGAACATATCCCTGGAGCAGAACATCGTTTTGTGGGCTCTTTTAGAAAGAAATTGCCTACAGATATCAAAGATAAAAAGATCATTATTCAATGTCAATCTGGAGACAGAGCTACTATTGCAGCTTCTTACCTAGAAAAAAATGGTTTCGATCAAGTTTATAATTACGCCGGTAGTTTTATTGACTGGAAAAACCAAGGTAAAGAAACAACAAAATAGTATATTTGAGTATGAGTCTAATAGAAAACGCTTATACCGGAATATTAGAACCCGCCTTAATTGAAGAAATTGAGGCGGTTGCTACTTTAAAGACCTTTCAGTCTGGTGATATTATCATTGATATCGGTCAATATATCCGTTCCATGCCATTGCTGTTGACAGGTGCGATTAAGATCATGAGGGAGGATGAAAAGGAAGGGGAGCTGTTACTTTATTATTTAGCAAAGGGTGAAACTTGCACCATGTCGATTGCCTGTTGTTTAGGTAACAAAAAAAGTGAAATCAGGGCTCAAGCTGAAATGGAAACAGCGGTAGCCATGATCCCTAATCAATACCTCAATGAATGGCTTGTCAAATATAGTTCTTGGAGAAGCTTTATCCTCAATAGTTACTCCTCCAGAATGAATGAAATGCTTGGTGCTATCGATAACCTGGCATTTTCTAAAATGGAAGATCGCATCATGAACTATCTAAAAGAGAAAGTAAAACTTACTGAAGATAGAATTCTAACAGTTACTCACCAGGATATAGCTTTAGACCTAAATACTTCACGTGTGGTGGTCTCAAGGATCCTTAAGAAGCTGGAAAATGAAGATAAGATCGTGTTACTTCGGAATGAAATAAGGGTGTTAGTATAAAAGCTAGCGCTCTATTAAGAATAATAATAGGGACAAGTGATAATAGGAAATGTTTTTATGTTTGAATACCTTTTTCAACGTAGAGATTGCCTTAGATCTTGAAAAATAAACATTACTGGCAGTTGTCCCTAATTCCTCACAGATCTCTGCCGTTTCCTTACCCTCCAATACCGATAACTGAATTATTTTTCCCTGCTGTTTCGGTAATTTCTCAATCTCTTTTACAATCAATTCAATCAACTCGGTATAGATGATCTTGCTCAGGATACTTTCCTCTCCTGATTCTAAGTCAACCAACCATTCTTCATCATGCTGAAGTTGATTTCTTTTCAATTTCAAATGGTCCAAACATTCGTTCCTTGTAACAAGGTAGAGGAAGGATTTAATGCTTTCCTCGGCATGAAAGTTCTCCTTCTTTTCCCATAACTTAAAAAATGCCTCAGAAACAATCTCTCTAGCAATGTCCCTGTCCTTGATAATTTTGAAGGCATAGAAGTGCAAGGCATGGCTGTATTGATCCATGAAGTAGCATAAAGAAGATTCTTTACCCTGCTGTAAGCCAATGACTTCCTTGTCAAAATTATTCATGTTGTGATTTGATAGGCAATATTAAAATGGTCAATATAAATTTAATGTTAATTTGACAAATAAAAAAGTTTAAAGCAATTTTTTAAGCAATAAAATAGAAAGAAATTAGCCTATTTTAAATTATTTACAAAAACTATCCATAAACAGTAACGGGAATCACTGAGGTTTTAGGATAAAAAATCGAGATCTGCTTCCGCAGACCTCGATTCCTCAATTATAATATAATGACTCTAACAAAACTTACTCATTTTCAATTTTAGACAACCCAAAATTCTCAAGTCTGTCGTCTATTGTCTTATGTCCTTAAATAGCTTTAAAGTTCCAGAACCATGCAGTTCCCCATGCGCCTACACCAGGTTCAGGATAGCTTAATACAATTTCTGAATCATTAATGATCAAGATATCATATTCATAGACAGGTGCATTTCCCTCATTTGGGGATTTACCACAAAGGACAGTCACCCCTTTGGTGGTTAATTTTCCTTTGGCCCAAACGGTTCCATCGTCCAAGGTTACTTTCTTGCCCATGTCAAAAGAAAAACTACCCACTTCTTGTTGCCCTGTAGATTTTACTTTGGTCAATTTCGCTCCACGAAGGGAAAAGATCATTTTTGCGCCTTTTCCCTCTCCAGGAGCCTGACCATCTATATCGGCCTCTTTCAAGGTCCACCATGCTGGACCATTGCTGCCCATATAACCTCCATTTCCCCAAACTGCAGGTTTGGTCGTATCCCATACCCATGTCTTGTCCTTACCATCGGTTAGCATTCCCCATTCCAAAGGTACAGCAAATGACAACTCATCAACAGTGACTTTCAAGGACTTACTGATCTTACTGCCATCAGGGTTTAGACCTGTAAAGATGATTTCATTTTCTCCGGTAGAAACTAGAAGAACAGTATCCGTTTTCTTTTGTGTTACGCCGGTTCCATAATCCCAGGAGGATAGGACCGGACTATTGTTGTTGACTACTACCTTATTGCTCTTTTTACCATTTACGGTCAGAACAGTGGCAGAGATATCCAGTTGCTCAGCTGCAATGGCCGAACCCAATTCCATTCGATCTTCTATAGGTTCACAACCCAATAACAAGGCAAATGAAATCGAAAATATGATGATATAGATTAAATTTCTCATTTGATTAAGTTTATTGATTACCAACCTGGGAACTCATTGCTTGAATCTCCCCAACCTTTATTTTGAACCAATACGCCTTCTGAAAGCGCAATCTGCGAACTTGGAATTGGCCAAAAACCGCCCGTAGCATCAAAACGCGCCTTATATCCACCACCAAATCCCTTCATTTTCGTATCGATCCCTTTGTTTTTGATGTCCACACCTTCTTGTTTTGCCAAGGCAGTACTAGCATCATTCCAACGCATCAAATCAAAATAGCGTAAGCCTTCAAATGATAGCTCCCAACGACGTTCTTTTTTTAGGGCAGCCAATGAATAAGCTACTGGTGTCAATTTTGCCCTCGCTCTTACTCGGTTTAGGTTAGTTGCGGTCTCTGTCAACTCAGCATGCATTAGCAATACATCTGCAAACCTGATTAATGCCAGGTCCTGGGTATGCGCAAGTTGCATTTCAGATTGTGCGGCATTGGCCAAGATAGCATAGGATGGGAGTAGTGCGCCGCTTTCCTTGTCATAGGCTGTAATGGATATGTATTTCTTCTGCCAAAAACCCGTTTCTTCCATTTGGTTGTCGGCCCCAAAGATATAGGAGTCCACATCAGCTGTCGCATTGATGATGGAACCTTCACGTCTTACATCAGTTGGTTCGGCCTGTTTCCATTCGTTCCATAGGTTGCTGTTCACTGGTCCTGCTCCCCAGCCTTGGCCAAATGGGAATGTTCCAGCTAAACCGTTGTTAGAACGCAATCCAAAGTGTAAGTTGTATTGATTGGAATAACCCAAATTGTACTGATCTCCCCAATCCACCAAGGTACCGAATTTCACTGCAAATACAGTTTCCTTATGGCCTTCGCCTTCATACTTAAGGTTGTTATCCTTTGCGTATTTATAGTCCAACTTGGTGAACTCATTGGAATACGGCCACAGATTCCTGAAATCACTTACCAGGTCATGACCGCTGTTTTTGATACAATCATCTAACCATTGAATGACCTGTGCTTTGGTTACCGATCCACCAGATGCTAAAGGAAGATCAGCTTTTTTATAATATCCAGTATAGAAAAGGAAAACCCTTGCCATCAATGCTTCTGCTGCCCATTTGGTCGCATGACCCGAAGGGATTGAATTATAGGGCGTTGCTGGCATCAAGCTGATCGCGGTCTTCAAATCCTCAGCAATCAATGCATAAGTCTCTGCTGCTGGGTTTTTAGGGATATTGGTAACTTGAGTACTGGTCACTAAAGGAACCTCACCAAACATTTGGGAGAGTTCGAAATAATATAAGGCCCTTAAAAAATGAACCTCACCAAGAACTTGATTCTTCTGTCCTTCGCTGGTCCAACCTTGAACCTGATCCAATGTTTCCAATGCCGTATTGGCCCTGAAGATCCCTTGGTATCTTGCAGTCCAAAACGTCAAGAAACGGTCGGGCTGGGTATTCATCAGATGATCTAAACCTTGCATATCTCGGTCATTCTCACCACCACCGCCAAAACGGTCGTCTGAAGCCAGTTCAGCCATGTAGAAATGTGTATTCGCTACATTCGAAATCGCTGCGCTTAAACTGGAGTAAATGCCTGTAAGCATGGAGTTTGCATCCGATACATTGACCGGAAAATTCGCTGTATTTTTCTTATCGTAACTCTCAGAATCTAGAAACTTTTCACAAGAACTAAGAAATCCTACAGCCATCAATAATAATATCGTCTTTTTCATGATTGCAATTAAAATTTAAGGTTTAAACCAAACATTATAGTTCTAGGCTGCGGATAGAATCCTAAATCAATTCCAGTAACCCACGACTTATCATATCCATAACCGATTTCTGGATCCATTCCGCTGTATTTGGTAAATGTGTACAGGTTCTGAACAGTTCCATATAAACGGATCTGGCTGAATGGCGATTTATTCCATAATTTGGAGAAATCATAACCTACAGTAATGTTTTGGATCTTCACAAAATCGGCATCTTCGATATAGATATCAGAAATATATTGGTTATTGGTATGGCTACCACTGGTTAAGCGTGGTAATTTGTTGGAGGTTCCTTCTCCATGCCATCTTTCAAAAATCTCAGTCGTATAGTTCTGTAATGGGCTGTCAGCAAATGAACGGTAAGATTTTGCAATCTGATGTCCAAATGAACCATGAGCAGTAATGCCCAAATCAAATCCCTTGTAACCCAAGCTGATGTTCATACCACCACTAAAGTCAGGATGTGGGTTACCGATCATCATTTTATCCTCATCAGTAATTGCACCGTCCATGTTTGCATCAACAAAAGCCACATCGCCAGGTTGTGCGGTAGGTAATACGCCTTTTCCAGCAGCACGCCATGCATCAATCTGATCTTGGTTTTGGAAGATACCATCAGTCTTGAATCCATAGAAATAGCCTATTGGAAAACCGACTTGAGCACGGTACATCTCTTTTGTTCCTTGACTCAGTACATTTTCTTCACCGTGGATAATTCCTTCTGAATTGGCGATACGAACAACTTCATTTTTGTTATAGGCACCATTCAATCCGATGCTATAATTGAAATTATCATTTCTATCTGACCAGTTCAATCCAAGTTCAAATCCTTTGTTAACGATGTCACCACCATTGATAAATGGGGCAGAGGTTCCATAGATCGCTAGTACCGGAGCCTGAACTAACCAATCCACCGTTGATTTTTTATACCAATCGAAGACTACCGATAATTTGTTGTCTACAAACCTGGAATCTAAACCTACGTTGATCTGTTCGGAAGTTTCCCAACTCACATCTGGATTAGGAAGAATATCTGGATATGCTCCGCGAAGAAGCGTATTCATGTTATTGCCAAAGTAATAGCCGTTTTTATTGTTAATGGCAATGGTAGCCAAGTATTGAAACGGTGAAATGCTTGCATTACCATTTTGTCCCCAGCTTGCTCTCAATTTGAAGAAATTGATGCTTTCATTTCCTTTTAGGAAATCTTCATTGCTCACTACCCAACCCACAGATGCCGATGGGAAATATCCCCAACGCTTTCCAGGAGCGAAATTAGATGAACCATCCGCTCTTAGGGTTAAAGTAGCCATATAGGTCTCATTGTAGTTGTAGTTGATACGTCCAAAAACAGAGGCAATGGAACCCATTGGCCAATGAACACCATTCACGGTTGGAATAAATCCATCGTATCCTTGTCCATTGCTGACCCATGCTTTATCCCATTGGCCAGGGAATGAGGAGTTAGAGGTCGATACACTTAGGTCTTCCCCAATACCACTTTTCTCCATGGATTGACCGGCTACAACATCAAATTGATGACCTGTAATCGGTTCAAAATGGTAGCTTAAAGTGTTTTCTAAAACCCAATTATATCCTACAGATTGGTTCTGACTGATATCATCTACCGCATTTTGAACCGTGGTAGATAGGTTATAAACATCCGTATATTGCCTGTAGGTCGATGCACTCATTCTATATCCAAAATTTGACTTGAATATCAAGTTCTTGATAGGCTGGACCTCTATATAGGCATTGGCAAATAAGCTATGGCTTTTTGCTTTATTCTGACCTCTACGGAAGACCATCTCCGCCATAGGGTTGGAAATAGCTCCATCCAATGCCCATTTATCTGCTACTTTGCTCGGTTGATCATAGTAGCCCCCATTTTCATTGAATGCAGGCAATAATGGATTGCCTACTAGCATGTTATGAACGTCATTCCAATAGATGTTACCAATACCGATTCCTGAGCGGTTGTTGTAACCGTAATTAATGTTCTCTCCAATTTTGATGATATTGAATTCATCATTTTTCAATAGGATATGGTCTGAATTAATCCGAACGGTATGTCTTTGGAAATCAGGTTGAACTGGTTTTCCAATGATCCCTTCACGATTGGTTATGGAATATCCCATAGAGAATTTTGACTGTTCATTTCCTCCCATGAGGTTTAAGGATGTATTCTGTAAGATAGCATTGTCATTATGGATCTCTTTCATCCAGTTGGTGCCATTCCAGGTTCCATCTTGAATTTGTTGGTATTGTTTAGGAATAAGGTTTGCCCAGTCATAAGGAGCTCCACCCTCATTAAAGCGACGTTCATCTTGGATCGTCATATATTCTTTTGCTGTTAATAGGGAAGGAAGTTTATAGGCATTTTGGAAACCTAAATAGTTATCAATATGCAAAGACATTTTTCCATCCTTACCTTGCTTGGTAGTGACCAAAACAACCCCATTTGCAGCTCTTGCTCCATAAATGGCTGCAGAGGCAGCATCTTTTAATACGTCGATACGCTCAATATCCGAAGGGTTCAGCATATTGATGTCTCCACCGGCAATTCCGTCAATGACATATAAGGGGCTTGAGTTACCAATGGTTCCTAGACCGCGGATCGTTACTTTGAAGCTTTCACCCGGCATCCCTGAACTTTGGGTAATCTGCACGCCCGGAGATTGACTTTGTAGGGCCTCCAAGATACTTGGGGTGCTTAATTTCTCAAGATCTTCTCCTTTTACCTCAATGGTTGCTCCTGTAGTCAATTTCTTCTTTTGGGTACCATATCCAACAACCACAATCTCATCTAAGTCACCTAATTCTTCTTTTAGGATGATGTTGATGTTCTGTTGATTGCCAATACTAACTTCTGATTTCAAGAAACCTATGTAGCTCACGATCAAGGTTATATTGTTACCATTAACCTCTAAGGAGAAGTTTCCGTTTGCATCCGTCGATGTGCCGTTGTTGCTGCCTTTTACGACTACGGAGGCACCTTGAATAGCATTTCCAGACTCATCGCTTACCTTTCCGCTGATGCGTCTCTGTTGGGCGGATCTGTTTTCTGCCGTAGAAACTTGGTTTCCTAAGGTTGGATTTTCTGATCGACGTAGGATGATCGTGCCATCAACCAATTCCCAGGAAATAGGTTTCCCGGTAAATAGATTGGTCAAGGCCGTTTCAAGTTTTTCATCCTTGATGTCTGCATTGATCTTGGTATTTGCAATGTCTTTGCCGTTCAAGAAAAATGGAATGCCACTCTGTTTCTGAATGGATTGCATTACTTGAACCAATGGTGAGTTCTTTGCTTTTATGCTGACATGCTGTGCATAGCTGCTCGCATATACTTGAACTACACTTAGGACAGTCAATAAAAAGGTTAATTTCATGGTCAATACCCAGTGTTTTAATTTAGGTATGGCAGACCTACTGCCATAATCAAATTGTTGTATAAAAATCATATTTTTGTACAATTAGGATTTTAAATGATTAAGGTTTACTATCAGTTTACTGTATTCTCGAGATCCTCATTTATAGCCGAACATTGGTGTGAGAGACCATGTTCGGTTTTTTATGATGATCACCCTAAATGGGAATTGTGTAATGGTTTCTTTTCATAATTTGTTTAGTTTATTAAATGATGATTAGTTTATAAGTACTTCCTTTTTGTTTCAATTTGAATTTCACGCCACTGTTCTCAATCAAGCGAATGACCTCAGCCAAGTTTTTGTCCCGGCCGATTTCTCCATAGAAATAGGTAGCAGGGATATTTCCTTGGTACTCCACCTGTATGTCATACCAGCGGCTCAAGCCTTTCATCACATCCCTCAACTCCGTTTCATAGAACATGAATTTATTGTTCTTCCAGGCAATAAAGCTCTCAACATCCACCGTTCTCTTGCTTAGACCACTTGCTGTATTGATCGCTTGTTGATTGGGCGTCAGGCTTACTTTGCCAGAGGCGGAATGGATATTGATGGAACCTTCTACCAAGGTAGAAATGGTTTGGGCCTCATCTGGGTATGCCGAAACATTGAATTGTGTTCCCGTTACTTCAATGGTCTGTGCACTACTGATTACCTCAAATGGGACTCTTTTGTTGTTCTTGTTCAGCTTCGCAACTTCAAAATAACCTTCACCTTCAAGTTTTACCGTCCTTCGATTTGGCTCAAATGCCAAAGGATATTCCAATTTGGACATGGAGTTTAACCATACCTTGCTGCCATCTGGCAATACAATCTGATATTTACCTCCTTTAGGAACATTGATCGTCGCCATGATCTTGCTGAGGTCTTTTTTATCTACAGCAAGGAGTGGGGTGCCATCAGAATATTCCAAATCCTGGTCTATTACTATCCCATCTTTGTCACTTCGTAGGTTTATCGTCCTTCCATCAGATAACTTTAATTCTGCTTTATTGGAACCTGGTAATACGGACGATAGTTCTGCATCGATTTCTGTAAAATCAGGCGTACGATAATGATAAAAAGAATATCCTATTCCCAGCATCAGGACAATGGCGGCAGCATAATACAACCAGGTCCGTTTCTTATAACGGATAGGTTTTGCTTCGGCATTCCTGATTTTTTGTAAGGTATCGGACTTCATGTCTTCCAGCCATACTGCATGGTCTGATTGGTTTAGGTTTACCCATACCAAAGCATCCTCAAACAATTCATCATCGGTCAATAGTTTTTTGAAGAATGCTTCATGTTCTGGCTTTTCCTTTATCCATTGGTCTAATCGGACACTCTCAAGCGAACTGATATTCCCCTCAATGTATTTTTTGATTAATGCAGCTACTTCTCTGGAAGTTTTCATTTTGTTTATAATGGTCGTTGGAGCTAAAACGAACATCTAGGTCAAACCTTAGTAACTTTTTTAAAATATTTTTTATTTCCTCCCAGAAGCCATAACTTTGCACCTATGCTTAACACAACAATCGGGTTCAATCAGCAATTTCCCCTTATCGCTAAGGTATTAGGGATAGTATTGCTGTTTGTATTAACCTCCTGTCCGATTAAGGCATCAATCAAGCAAAATCTGTATCAGGATACCAAAACTGAAAGCAGAAGCAACAAATCAGCAAAGCCTGATTCTTGGATTGACTACGAAACGGTAGATTGTAGCGTTGCGAATGAGCAAATCAAAGCTCATGATCTCGTGGTTAAAGATTTTCAAGTGCAGCCCGCTGTATTTGCTTTGTTTAGCCTTGCCTTAATCCTTTTTTCTTTCCTGCCTAGGAAAGAAGTAAAAAACTATCATTGGAATTCCCAAAAGACAAATTCCAATGACCTATTCCTTCAATTCCGTCGATTAAACTTATAGAATTGCTATCCTGACATCTGTTTGTCATTCTGACAAATGTATGTTGGCCTGGAAATGGACTGTCTTGTCCTTTCCTAAATTTTCTGTGCAGTGGCATGGCCAAGCCATTCAATCAATTCAAATTTTAATATTTAATATGGGTTTAAAATTAAATAGCCTATTGATCCTGCTGGGGATGTTTTTTGCCATGGATAGCCATGCCCAAAACCTGCAAGATCTCTGGGACAAAACAAGGAATTATTACAAAGGATTTGAAGTTCAGAAACAACAGATCCTATTGGCAAAACAGGATAGTATTGCCCAACAGATAAAATACAAACCGCAAGTTCAAGCGCAATTCCAACAAGGCTTTAGCTCCGTAGAAGGAACTTCAGGTGCTTTTCTTCCGCTACCCGGAATTATGAATATTTCCGGTCCTAATCAATTGGATGGAGCTTCCGCCACCTTTAATCATTTCCTTTCCGGTAGTATGAACTGGGATTTGATCAACTTCGGAAGAAAAGCGCTTGACAAGGACATATCCAGTACCAAGGTTGACTATTCCAAACTGAAAGAACAGGATTTCTCTTACAACGTCCAACAAAAGTTGAGCAGACGCTATATCGAATTCCTGTTTTTCCAGGTAATGGATGATTGGTACAAAAAACATAGCGAACGCTATCAGTCTATTTTGGAGATTACCAAAGGCCTTGCGCGTGCAGGAATTGTTCCTGGAGCAGATACCTTATTGGCTACCTCATCGCTAAAGAACGTAGAAAGTAACTTGCTTCAAATCCAAGGGAAATTAAATGGCGCCAAGATCTTGTTGAAAGAATTTACCAACGAAGAGGTAGTAAGTGTCGGAAATTCCAGTCCGGAAGCTTTTTTACAGGTAATAGGGAGTCAACAGACCAATGCGGTTGAACATCCATTGCTGATGATGAAAAAGAAAGAAGAGGAATCATTGACCCTCTTGGAAAAAAAACAGGGAAAAGAACTTTTTCCTCGAGTGATGTTATTGGGAGGATTGGCCAATAGGAACTCAGGTATTACAGCCAATGGATATGTGAATGCCAACTACAGTGAAATCTATAATGATTTTGCCAATAATTATTTTGTAGGTGTTGGTGTAACCTGGAATCTTCAGGATATGTTTAGATCCAAATCGGATAAGAAGCAATTCAACATAAAACTTCAGAACAATCTATATGAACAGGAACTGCTACAGAATGAAATAAGCAGCAACCTCAATCAGCTGAATGCCGAAATATCAGCGGCTGCTGAGGGCATTGAAGAATCAAATATCAGTAGACAACAGGCAGAAGATGCCTATCAGCTCTATAAGGCACGCTATGAAGGTGGATTAATAAACCTTTCGGAGCTCTTGCAAGTTCAGGAAATCCTGCTTCAGACAGAAAGACAGAACCTGACGGCTTATTTGAATTACTGGAACCTGATGGTCAATAAAAGCTATCAACAAGCGGATTTCAGTCAGTTGTTTACTCACTTTTAAAGAATACTATGAATTTAATACGTTTTGCTTTAAGAAAACCGATCGCCATCATCATGGTCATCTTCGCGATTGCCTATTTTTCATGGCCGGTTATCAAAAAGATTAAAGTCGATATATTTCCGGAGATCGAATCTCCAGCCATGTACATTGCCATGCCTTACGGTGGACTTTCACCGGCCTATATGGATGGCTTTATGGCCAATGAATTCCAGAAAGTACTACTCTTTGTAAACGGTGTCAAAGAGCTGGATTTCAAAAGTGTACAGGGTCTTTCCTTAATGAAATTGACCTTCTATCCCGGAACGGATATGTCCCAGGCATCTGCAGAAATCAGTATGCAGGTTTCTAGGGCAATGGGTTTCCTGCCTTCCGGAGCGGTACCTCCCATGGTTGTACGCTTCGATGGTAGTTCACTGCCGGTTGGTCAATTGGTATTCGACTCAGATCAACATTCGGTCACCGAACTTCAAACCATGGCAGTTACGAAAGTACGGCCAATGTTCGTGAATATCCCGGGGATAACGGCTCCTGCACCTTTCGGTGGTAATATGCGAAGCTTGGTGGTCAATATTGATCCCCAGAAGATGAAAGCCCATGGCTTGAGTCCAGAGGAAGTGACCCTTGCTGTCACTAAAAACTCCATGCCTTCACCCGCAGGAAATGTACGGATCGGCGATAAGAACCTGATGGCGCCTATTAATTCTATTTCCAATGGAGTGGATGAGTTTTTACAGACGCCTATTAAATCTTTGAATGGACGAACCATATTGATCGGAGACGTGGCAACCGTCATGGATGCGGCGGATCAAACCGTAGGTTATGCCATCATCAATGGAAAACGATCGGTATACCTACCGATTATCAAAAAGCCCGATGCATCCACTTTAGATGCGGTAGATAACCTGAAGAAAGCTTTGCCCATGTTGGAAAGCCTTCTTCCTGAAGGGGTGAAGATTACCTATGCCTTCGACCAATCTGTTTATATATCCCGGTCACTTTCCAATTTGATTTTTGAAGGTGCTTTGGGAGCCTTATTGACGGGCTTGATGGTATTTCTCTTCCTTCGAGATCCAAGGGGTGCCCTTATTGTAATCCTGACGATTCCGATTGCCATTATTACTGCTGTGATAACCCTGCATATGATGGGGCAGAGTATCAATATCATGACCCTTTCGGGATTGGCACTTTCTATCGGTATTCTCGTCGACGAGGCCACGGTGACCATTGAGAATATCCATCAGCACATGGAGCTAGGGAAGAAAAAATCACGGGCCATTCTGGATGCTCTGTTAGAAATATCAGCTCCAAAATTGCTGATCCTACTTAGTATTTTGGCAGTACTGACCCCAGCATTTATGATGGAAGGGATACCGCGAGATATGTTTATGCCATTGTCCATGGCCGTAGCCTTTGCCATGATCGCTTCTTTTATATCTTCCCAAACCTTCGTGCCCATCATGGCCAATTGGATCATGAAGACCAAGAAGCATCATGCTGGGAAATATAAACGTTCTTTTGTGGACAAAGTAGGGGTGAAATACGTATATAGATTGCGCTCGTATTTTGCGAAATCAAAATTGATTTCCGTTCTATATGTTGCGGTAGCTCTGTTGTTAGTTTTTGGAGCCGTGAATATCTTAGGTACGGATATCATGCCCAAATCAGAAGGCGGTGACTTTCAAGTCAGGCTGCGCATGCCAGATGGTACCAGATTGGAGCGTACGGAAGAGGCGGTAAAATCGATGACCAAAAGTATAGTTGCCGAGTTGCCTGAAAACAGTCTGAAGATTTCATCTTCTTTTGTCGGCATGCATCCATCAGCAAATCCAATCAACCCTATTTTCTTGTTTACGAGTTCAACTGGAGAGGCTGTCATGCAATTCTCCTTGGACAAGAAGAAATTAGGGATGAAAACAGACCAGTTCAAGGAGTTTGTTCGGAACCATGTCAAGGAGAAATATCCAGAAGCAAGGATAAATTTCGAACCGATCGAACTGATGGAAAAAATTATTGGACAGGGGTCCATGACTCCGGTGGAGGTGAAAGTAAGCTCTGCGCAATTGAAGAACGCCGAAGCTTTTGCCGAAAAAATTAAAAAGGAATTGGCAAACTATCCTTTCTTAAAGGATGTGCAGCTAGCCGAACCCTTACATTATCCAACCATTGATATCAAGATTGATCGCAGAAGGTTAGCGGAATTTGGTCTAACGGTTCAGGAAGTTTCCCGAAACTTGGCTGCAACAACTTCATCGACCCGATTTACGGATAAGAACCTATGGGTGGATCCTAAATCAGGTTTGGTTTTCCAAGTGCAGGTTCAGGTACCTGAAAATATGATCCAGACGCTTCAAGATTTGAGGTCTATTCCGGTTAAAGCTGGCTCATCAACGCCTTTATTGGAAGATATTGCAACTATTACCGCCAATGAGGTTCCCGCACAGGTAAACCGTAGAGGACCAAATAGGTATGTGAGCATTATTGCAGACATCCATGAAAAAGACCTTGGTGCTGCCAACAAAGCGGTCAATGAATCCTTGGAAAAGGTAGGAGAGGCTCCACGCGGTACCCGAATCTGGAAAGAAGGTAACCTAACTTTATTGGAGGACACCTTGGCTGGATTACTTTCAGGACTATCCATTGCCATTGTCGTCATCTTCTTTATGATGTCGGCTTATTACCAATCTGTTCGTGTAAGTCTGGTTATCCTTTCTGTAGTTCCTGCAGTGATTGCCGGGTCTTCCATTATGATCTGGATCTCTGGAAGTACCTTGAACCTACAATCCTATATGGGTATCATTATGTCCATCGGTGTGTCGGTTTCCAATGCGGTCTTGTTGATCAATCAAGCAGAATGGTATAGAAAGAAACTGAATCTAACAGCTTCTCGATCTGCATTATTAGCTGCCAAATCTAGGTTCCGTCCTATTCTGATGACCGCCCTGGCCATGCTTGCGGGAATGACGCCAATGGCATTGGGAATGGGAGATGGTGGTGAACAGGTTGCTCCATTAGGTCAAGCTGTTATTGGTGGGCTGCTTAGCTCTACTTTAACTATCTTATTGATTATTCCATTGATTTTCAGTCTTATCATGAACAAAGCATCTTATGGATCACCTTCATTGGATCCTGATGATTCAAACAGTAAATTTTATTTAGAGAAATAAACCATGAAAAAACTTAGCATATTCGGACTTGTCTTATTATTAGCTGGTTGCCAGGCAAACAGCAAAGAGGCAGATACTAAAAAGGAGGGTCCATCCAATAATACGGTTTCGGTTAAGGTTACCCAACCCATCGAACAACAACCTTCGTACAGCTTGAAGTTGCCAGCTGAATTGCATCCCTATGAATCGGTGGATGTCTTTGCAAAGATCAAAGGCTTTGTCCGAAAGATCAATGTTGATGTGGGCGATCAAGTGAGCAAAGGTCAGATCCTTGCGGTTTTGGAAGCTCCTGAAATGGATATCCAATCCACAGCGGACCGAGCTAAATCCCAGCAATTGAGTGCAAATTTCGAAGTCAGCAAAAGCCGGTTCGATCGCTTGAAAAAGGTGAAGAGCCAAAGTTCAGGCGCTGTTTCAGACCTTGAATACGAGCAAGCCTATGGTTCGATGTTGAGGGATAGCGCCGCATTGGAAGAGAGTAACTTCTCTTACAAGAAATCAAACCAAATGCGTGAGTATTTGGTCGTAAGGGCTCCATTCTCCGGTGTGATTACCCAAAGGAACTTTTCCGTAGGTGCATTGATGGGCGATACGGGAATGCCATTTTTTAAATTGGTAGATAACAATAATTTAAAGTTAAAGGTGGTCGTGCCTGAATTACATGCGCAGTCTATCTCAGACAGTACCGTGGCAAGATTCAAGGTGCTGAGCAAACCTGATACGGTATTTACTGCCCAGTTGAAAAGGAATGCTTTGGTAATAGATCCTGTTTCTAGGTCCTTGGCCTTAGAATTTGATGTGCCGAATAAGAGCAGGGCCATGAATGGCGGTGATTATACGGATGTCCAATTAAACCTTAAGCGAAAAAGACCTACGGTATTTGTACCCCAATCTTCTGTGGTGAATTCCCAGTCAGGAATATTTGTCCTTAAACTTGCTGATGGAAACAAGGTAGAACGCGTTCCTGTGGTTTTAGGTCAAGCTCAAGATAAGATGATGGAAGTGTTTGGTGATCTAAAACCAACAGATCAGATCATTGAAAAGGGTTCAGAAGAAATTAATTCTGGACAAATAGTTCAAATAATAAAATAATCTAAGCAAATTTAAATATGAAAACGAAGCAAATGATTTTGGGAATCTCTATGTTGGCCCTATTGGCAGTTGGATGTAGTTCCGGGACTAAAAAGGAAGGTTCTGCTGATTCAACGGTTCAAGTTGATAACACGGAAGAAGTCCAAGAAGCGAAAATGGTCGGCAAACAAAATGACCTGAAAGCAAGTTTTACCAATATCAACGGTGAAACTGTTGCATTGAGCGATCTTAAGGGAAAGGTTGTTGTCATGAACTTCTGGGCAACATGGTGTCCGCCATGCATTGCAGAAATGCCTTCCCTGCAAAAATTGCATGAGGAATTGAAATCTGAAAAGGATATCGTCTTTATGGCCATTGAAGTGGATCAGGATATTGATAAGGCGGCCAAATTTATGGCCAAGAACAAATATACCTTGCCCTTGTACACCGTTGGGTCGGAACTCCCAGAGGAGTTAATGTCCAATTCCATTCCAATGACTGTAATCCTTGCCAAAAATGGAGACATTATCGGCAAGCAGGTCGGTATGATGGATTTCAAGTCCGAGAAACTTAAACAAGGATTAATCGATCTTACAAAAGAAAACGAAAGATAATATCAATGAAATACATAATAATTATGATGCTACTCGCTGGATTACATGGAGATGATGCCTTCGCGCAATCACGTGAAGAACTGATCGCAAAAAATCAACAATATACAGGTGCAGATACTCAAAAAGAGAAATATAAAGCCGTGTATCAATTGGATACCGATAATCCTGATATCGTAAAGAAAGCGTTCAGAAACATCAATAACCTTCTCAAAGATCCACGTTTAAGTGGCAAACTGGAAGTCGAACTGGTGACCTTTTCCGGAGGTACGGAAGTGATGCGCAAAGACAATCAATACGAAGAACAGCTTTTGGGACTTATTGAAAAAGGAGTACGGGTGGTTCAATGCCTGAATTCTCTTGAAGAAAGAGGGTATAAAAAGGACGAACTCTTTGACTTTATTGGATACACCCCAAGTGGCAATGGAGAACTCGTGATCTTAAATAATGAGGGCTGGACAGTGATCAAGCCTTAAGGATCATAGCAGATAATAAAAAAAAGCAACCCTTTCTGGGTTGCTTTTTTTGAATCAGGATGGAAAGGATTGGAGGATAGACCAAGATTTACACTTCTAAAAGAATACTAGCTAACTTCCAATTCTGAACGAATAGTGAGGAATCTGTACGGTGGTCCTCCCAAACAGCCTGTCATCTTCAATCGAAGATTGAAGAATTGTACGCCATTGTTTCCCAGATCTTGGTCTAACCTTTCATCCCTTTCATCCTGGTTCAATATAGCTAACAGTTCCTGTACCGAAGGTGCAGGATGACATGATCTTCAAAAACAGTAAATAGATTCCTCACTGATCGTTCAGAATAGCAGTGTGCTAAAGAAATTTTCTTTTGGTGCTTTAATCTTGTTTCATCCTCTCATCCTTTTCATCCTGGTTCCTTCCCAGTTCTTGGTCTATCCTCTTATCCTTTTAATCCTGGTTCAACCAATCCATCCCTTTAATTCCACTAAAATTCTACAAATTATGAAGGATATTTTTCGAACATTCTTTTGGTCTCATTCGAGACATATTCGGAAAATTCGGAATGTGTCTCGAATAAGGTCCATCCAAAACTCAACAAGAATTCTCAAACGAAATGCAGTTCGGCTCATTCAAATTTCCTTAAAAAAGTGATAGAAAAAAATGTAAAACACTTTTATTTTCTTAATTAATCGACAACACAATGTTAATATTCACTTAATAAAGCTTTGCTATTTTCGTGACCATAACTTAAGCTGATTAAACTATGAAAATCAAATCTACTCTTTTGGGAGCATTGCTTCTTTCAGTGGTTGTTACACAAGGCCAAACTGATAACGGCATTATGGAATTATCGGAGTTTGCATATCCAGTCAAACGCAAGAACTTAAATATTCCCAATGTCAATGGTTTCCAGGTTTTGAAATGTGATTTTCATATGCATACGGTCTTTACCGATGGTCATGTTTGGCCTAATGTCCGTGTTCAGGAAGCTTGGCGTGAAGGATTGGACGCTATTTCATATACCGAACACATGGAATATAACCCGCACAGTGCGGATGTGAAGGTAGACCATAACCGTTCCCATGATTTAGCCGTAGAACTAGCAAAAGAAAACAATGTCCTTTTGGTGAAAGGTACTGAAATTACCCGTCAAACTCCTCCAGGCCATTTCAATGCGCTATTTATTCAAGATGCCAATACCTTAGTTTCCGATAATAATGCAAGCCTGGACCAAGAAGCGATCGATAAGGTTTATGCCCAGAAAGCCTTTATCTTCTGGAACCATCCTGGTTGGCAGGTAAATAACATACCTGGCTCTTATGAATGGATCGATTTTGTGGAAAAGATGTACCAAGAGAAAAAGCTACATGGCATCGAAGTGGTTAATGGACTTGGATTCCATAAAAAAGCGTTGGACTGGGCATTGGACCGAAATCTGGCCATTATTGGAAATACAGATATCCATAACCTGATTGCCCATGATTATGATATGGAAAAACCTGGGGTTCATAGAACTATGACATTGGTCATGTCAAAAGACCGTTCAGCAGCTGGAATACGTGAAGCTTTGGAAGCAGGGCGTACCGTAGTTTGGTCAAGTAACTATCTTTTTGGAAAGGAAGAACATGTTAGGGAATTAGTGAATGCCTGTGTTTCGGTCTCAGCATCCTATCATGAAAAAATCAATGGCAAAACAAAAGTGAAGACCAGATATTATGAAATCAAGAACAATAGTGACCTATACTTTGAACTGGAACTAAAAGAAGGAAAGGGAACAAAGCGATTGGTCCTTTATCCAGAATCCACTCAAATCTTGACTGCCGAAGATGGCCAATCCAGACTGTCCTATGAAATTATTTCCACTTATATCAGAAGTGACAAACATTTGCAGTTTGAAGTCAATCTTAAATAAATAAGCATACAACCAACAAGTTAATATTAAAAAACCGCCCCAGAAATTCTGTGGGCGGTTTTTGTTAAAGATCGTATTTTGGATTAATGGATCAGCAGCAGAGAAATGCTTACCAAGATCATCAATAGGATTGAAAAAGCAAATGAATTGACAATGAATACTAATATTCCTATCAGAATACTCCTTCTTTTCCTAGTCGCATAGAAACGGTGATGTGCGATAAAGAAATACAGGCCTGCATATATCATGGCAATGCCGTAAATCCATGTGGAAAGATGGTTGAACCAGGCATAGGCGTGAAGGCTCGGTTCAATCAGGTTCATGATAAGGAATAAGGTAGCGATCATGAGCAAGAAAGAAAAATAATGAAGTGTAAATACGCCATGGTCGTAATACCACCATTTTTTCTTGTCATGGAAGAGGTACAGGATCAGTGCAAATATCGGCAGGTAGAAAAATAAGGCTTTTGGGAAAGTATGCATAAAAACAGTCACAAAGCTCTGTACTATATCATTCAATGGAACCTGATGGTCCTTCAGTTCGAAATATTTATTTACATATGGCCTGAAAATCTTTCTGATTATGGAAGGATTTACTTGGGAGATGGAGTCGTATTCAGCTAAGGAATTAAAACTGAACAGCTTTGTGTTGCTTAAATCGGCATCATCTTCATGCTGTAAGCTATCCAGATTAAAGATTTGGTCTATTTTTGAATTTAATTCCGCAGAATCTAAAACCCCAATGCTTCCATTGGCCAAAAGATCCTGATTTAGTTCCTTCCGTAGGATTTCCTTTTGCAAGGAATCCAGGGAAACATTTCCTGAATTGTCAGCATGATTGTTAGTGCCTACGAAAGACGCAATAAAGAAGGTTACAAAGGAAATGAAGATATACAGTTTGACAGGGGGCACATATCCTTGCCTTTTACCGGAAAGGTAGATTTTGGTCAGCTTTCCTGGAAAGAACAAAAGATACTTCATGGTTTTCCAGAACTGACCATCATAGTGGGTGAAGTCTTCAAAAAAGTGGGTAAAGAGATAATGAAAAGGCTGTCTGTTTTCCGTGTTTTCCTGTCCGCAATGGGGGCAGAACCTTTCCTCGACGAAGTGACCGCAGTTTAAGCAGTTTTTTTCTTCACGTAGTTTTCCGTGGCTCATTAATTTGGTCAGTATTTTAATGCAAAATATTAAATATTATTAAAAAACTAAGGCTTTAATCCGACAAAAAATATTAACCATGTAGGCCTTGTATGAACGCTAGGGTTCTTGTTTAATTTTTCTAATTAATAAAAAATAGAAAGTAATTGAATAAATATTTAACATTACACTGCGTACTGAAGCCTTGTCTTAATGTATATTTTACAATTCCTTTACACAAAAACATCAATATGCATATTCGTTAATATTGGCTTAATAATTTGTTAATTCTTAATCTTCATTTTTGTGGGGATGAGAAATAGTATAATTCGCTTTTTTCCAATCCTAACTTTGTTAGGTACTACGTTTTTCTATTCATGTAGTAATAATTCCAATTCCATCAAGATGAAGGGGTCTGATACGGAAGTAAATTTGGCGGTCAATTTGGCTGAGAAATTCACCAAGTTGGACCCGACTTTCAGCATTGCCATTTCTGGTGGTGGATCGGGATTAGGGATCACTTCTTTGATGAATGGACAGGCAGACATTGCCAATTCCTCGAGGCCACTTTCCGAGGAGGAGGTTCAGCAATTCCAAGATAAGAACATCGATATAAAAACGGTTGTTTTTGCCGAGGATGCAACAGCCTTTATTGTTCATAAGGATTTGCCGATTGATTCCATTGATGTAGAAACCTTGGCGAAAATTATGGATGGAAGCATTAAAAATTGGTCGGAGGTTAATGCAATCAATTCTCCGGTCAACATTTATGGTCGTCAGAGCAGCTCTGGTACGCATTCCTTTGTAAAAAAGAAACTGAAGATTGAATTTGCCAACACGGCAAAGGAGATGACTGGGAATGCCCAGATTATCGAGGGAGTCAAGGCGGATAAGACTGGGATTGGTTATGTAGGAGCTGGTTATGTTTCCCCAGATCCGCAAGAAGCGCAAGGCATAAAAATACTAAAGATCAAAAAGGATAAAACCAGCCATTCAATATCACCATTGGATCAGGATGCGATCAATAATGGTACATACTTCTTCCAAAGACCGCTGTACCAATTTATCCTGGCAAAATCTTGGGAAAAGGTTCGCCCATTTATCAATTTCGAACGCAGCCCTGCGGGAAGAATATTAATTGAAGACCATGGTTATTATATCTTAGAAAATCAAAAAAATGAAATATAGAGCAAGATTATCCTTGGACGTTTTTTTCAAATTCGTTTTCAAGGCCACAGGATTTTTGGTGCTAGCTTTACTGGGCGGAATATTAGCCATGTTGATTTACAATTCCTTTTCATTTTTCTTGGATGTCAGACCCTTGGATTTTATTACAGGGATGGAATGGAATCCTACCGGAAAGAATCCAAAATACGGGATGCTTCCATTAATCATTAGTACCACGATCGTCACCTTCGGGGCGATGTTGATCGCTATTCCCTTAGGGATTGGAACAGCTGCATTTATTGCAGAATATGCCAGTCCGAGGTTGAAGAATTTTTTGAAACCGGCGATTGAAATGCTTGCTGCAATTCCTTCCGTGGTGATCGGTTTCTTAGGTATTGTGGTGGTAAGCCCAGGGATTGCGAGCTTAGCTGATCTTTCTAATGGCTTAAATGCCTTGAATGGCGCCATATTATTGGCTGTAATGGCTTTGCCAACAATCATTACGGTCGCTGAAGATGCCATACATGCTGTTCCAAAGACATATAAGGAAGCAAGTTATGGAGTAGGGGCGACTAAATGGCAAACACTTTGTAAAGTAGTGATTCCAGCAGCGGCGCCGGGCATTATTGCTGCGGTGATGCTAGGGGTTGGCCGTGCAATCGGTGAAACCATGACCGTATTGATGGCGACCGGAAATGCATCCATCTTACCGACCAGTATGTTTGACTCCGTAAAAACCATGACAGCGACCATCGCTATTGAAATGGGGGAAGTTCCGTATCAAACAACACATTATTTCGCACTATATGCCATTGCAACAGTTTTATTCATCATGACATTAGCAGCAAATATGTTGGGCGAGTATTTTATTAACCGATTCAGAAAATATCATGCAGCGTAGAACACATAGATTATCAAGTATCATTGAGTGGGGTACTTTATTGACCAGTACCTTATTGGTGTGTTTTTTTCTGGTGGTTGTGATTTGGGAAATTGTTTCCAAAGGTTCTAGTCAACTTTCTTGGGAATTTGTTTCTAAAGTTCCGTCCGATGGAATGACCAAAGGAGGGATCCTGACACCTATCATTGGAACCGTTTTGCTTACTTTGATTACGGCATTGTTTTCCATTCCATTCGGCGTTGCCTGTGCCATCTATCTCCAAGAATATGCAGAGGATAGCTGGTTAACCAGGACCATTCGTGCTTCCATCCGTAACCTTTCTGGGGTACCTTCCATAATCTATGGCCTTTTTGGATTGGCATTATTTGTACAGGCCATGCATTTTGGAACATCATTAATTGCTGCCGGCTTAACCTTAGGGCTCCTGTCCTTACCGTATATCATTACCACAACAGAGGAAGCACTGATGCGAATCCCGAATTCAACCCGAGAAGCAGCATTAGCGGTTGGAGCAACAAAATTTGAGACCATTAAAGATGTGATCATTCCATCAGCCATGTCAGGGATTTTGACAGGTGTTGTACTGACATTGTCACGGGCAGCCGGAGAAACAGCTCCCATACTATTTACAGGTGCCGCATTTTACATCAATGGTACCAGTGCATTTATCAATCAAGAATTTATGGCCTTGCCATATCACTTATATATGTTGTCAACACAGCATCAATCCATCGATGAAGTCCGTCCGATCGCTTATGGTACGGCTCTCGTATTAATCATTGTTGTGTTCTTACTAAACCTGACCGCATTTTATATTCGTTATAAGTACAGAAAAAATGAAAACTAAGTTATCCGCAGAAAATCTAAACATCAGTTTCGGTACCAAGCATGTGCTGAATAATGTGAACGTGGAGTTTGCAGAAAATGAAATTACAGCCTTGATTGGACCCTCAGGATGCGGAAAGAGTACTTTGTTGCGTTCTTTCAATAGAATGCATGACCTTTCAGCAGATGCCAAAATAACAGGCTCCTTGAAGTTGGAGGATCTCGATCTTTATTCCAAATCCGTTCCTGTTACGGAAATCAGAAAGCGAATTGGCATGGTTTTCCAAAAAGCCAATCCATTTCCGAAGAGTATCTATGAGAATATCGCTTATGGCTTAAAGATCAACAATTTGCCACATGATAAAGCTATCATTGAAAAGGCTTTGCGTGAAGCATTCCTATGGGAAGAGGTAAAGAACGATTTGAAAATGCCTGCTACCCGTTTATCTGGTGGTCAGCAACAGCGTTTATGTATAGCACGTGCGGTTGCCCTGAGACCTGAAGTTATTTTGATGGATGAGCCCTGTTCGGCTCTGGATCCTGTGAGTACCTTGAAAATCGAAGAGCTGATCATGCACCTGAAAGAGAAATACACGATCGTTATTGTTACCCATAATATGCAACAGGCGCAGCGTATTGCTGATAAAACAGTCTTTATGTACTTAGGAGAGGTAAAAGAAGAGGGCTTGACCCAGCAAATATTTGGAAATCCGCTGAACGAAGTTACCGCAAATTACATTACTGGCCAGTTTGGCTAATCAAAAGAGATATTTTTCCGTTCCGTTTATATATTATATTATCCTTGTGTGAACCTTGAGATTACTTCGGTAAACCAAGGTTCTCTTATTTTAGGATACCTCCCTCATCTTCAAATCCTTATTAATATGATGCTAAAAACATTTATGTTAGGTTTTTGTTAAACTATTAAAACTTTCTTTGAGTTATTAGAATTTAAACTATATTTAACCGTTAAAATAATTAAGTTATGAGAAAATTAATCGTTTTTTGTGGCCTTTGTGCTTTGTTCCTGAGCAGTTGCGGACTTAAGGGATCTGGTGAAGTCGTAAAAGGGCCTCAATTGTTGACCGTGGAGTTTGTAGGTCAACAAGATTCTGTCCTTCAGAATAGCAAAGGAAAAGTGAAATTATTTGCCGTACCAGCAAATGTAGCCGATGTATCAGCTACCATGATAGATGAAGTAGACTTTGAGGCAGCACAAGTGCCCTTTACCGTGGATTTTGAAATCCCAATGGACCATTTAACATTGATCAAACCAGAAGTACAAGAAGGAGATTCCATTAAATATTATGTTTCAATGGATTGGGATTCCAATGGCGATGGCCAAATTGATTCGATGGATATGTCAATTGATTTTGATAGACAGTTCCCTGATATCGATATCAACCAATTACACCAACAAGTCTTCCTTAAATAAGGCTTGTTGCATTCAAGAATTTTAGTTGTTTTTTAAATTTTTTAGTTAAGGATTTCCGAAAGGGAATCCTTTTTTTTGAACCAGGATGGGAAGGATGAGAGGATTGACCAAGATCTGGGAATGAACCAGGATGGGAAGGATGAGAGGATTGACCAAGATCTAAGGTTCCGCAGGAAGTTTCTTTAGCACACTGCTATTCTGAACGATCAGTGAAGAATCTGTAGGCTTTTTTTTAAAAGATGCTGTCATTCTGCACCGAAGGTGCAGGAACTGTAGGCTATGTTGACCCAGGATCCCCTTCGACGCCACTCAAGCTTCGGATGGGGGTTCGACAGGCTCACCCACCGGATTGACCAAGATCTATGGTTCCGTAGGAAGTTTCTTTAGCACACTGCTATTCTGAACGATCAGTGAAGAATCTGTAGACTGTTTTTTTTAAAAGATGCTGTCATTCTGCACCGAAGGTGCAGGAACTGTAGGCTATGTTGACCCAGGATCCCCTTCGACGCCACTCACCCAACGAGGATTAGAGGATGGGCCAAAATGATCATGGATAATTTATGCTCTTTGCCCATATACCCTATAATATACCTTTTAAATGCGCCCAAACGTTTTCTGCTAAGATTTGTTGTCCTTCCTTAGTGGGATGTACGCCATCACCTTGGTTCAGGGTTTGGATTCCGGCAACTTTGTCCAATAGGAAAGGTACTAAGGTCATATTCTGCTCTTTGGCCAGTTTCGGGAATATTGCTGCGAAATCCTTGAAATATTGATCACCCATGCTTGGCGGAACCATCATCCCTGCAAGAACAAGCTTGCAATCTGGATATGCTTTTTTGACTTTGTTAACAATTTCGTTTAGGTTTTGGTAAGTGGCATCTGGTGAGATCCCACGTAGTCCATCATTGGCACCTAATTCAAGGACGAATACATCAATCTTATCTTTCAATAACCAATCAACCCTATCTTTTCCACCGGCTGAAGTTTCGCCGCTCAGACCTGCATTTATACAGGTATACCCTAAATTCAAAGAGTCAATTTTGCCTTGTATCAAGGCCGGAAATGCTTCCGACTGGTCATCTAACCCTAATCCTGCTGTCAAACTATTGCCGAAAAACAGGATGCGCTTGCTGCTTTCTGTTTTGGTCGTATCGAGCGTTGTACTATCAGAAGATGATGGAGATTTCTGCTGTGGGTTGGAGTTATTGCAAGATGCAAGTAAAAAAACAACGGAAACGGCTGATATTATAGATTTGATGTGATTCATAAGGCTAATTTAATTAAAAATAATATATAAATTTATTAGATATGTCATCTACTATGATCCTACAAGTTCAGCATGTCTTCAAGAATTACCAAATTGGAGACCATAAAATCCCAGTCTTAAATGATATCAATTTTGAAATAGAAGAAGGTTCCACCGTTTCTATTGTGGGACCCTCAGGCAGCGGCAAGACCACCTTGTTAGGTTTGTGCGCGGGTCTGGACCAAAGTTCGGAAGGGGATATCCTCCTAAATGGAATAAAATTAACCGGGCTGAGCGAGGATAAATTGGCTCAGGTAAGAAATGAACATGTTGGTTTTGTATTCCAAAATTTCCAATTGTTGCCTACGCTTACAGCATTGGAAAATGTATTGGTTCCGATGGAATTGCGGGGAATGAAGAATAAACAAAAGGATGCTTTGGAACTGTTGGACAAGGTAGGTCTATCTTCTCGTTCAGACCATTACCCTTCCCAGCTATCGGGTGGTGAACAACAACGGGTTTCCCTGGCGCGGGCATTTGCCAATAAACCTAAGATATTATTTGCAGACGAACCCACTGGAAACCTGGATGCAGAAACCAGCGCGATCATTGAAGACATGTTGTTTCAGTTGAATAAAGAATCTGGGACTACTTTGGTTATCGTGACCCATGATCTGGACCTAGCGGCCAAAACACAAAAGATAATTCCAATTAAGGGAGGAAGGATCCAATGAATTGGCGCTGGATACTCTTAATGGCATGGCGGGATAGCCGGAAAAATAGATCGCGGTTATTCCTCTTTATATCTTCCATTATATTGGGGATAGCGGCCTTGGTTGCAATGAATTCCTTTAATGAAAATCTGAGAAAGGACATTGATTCGCAAGCTGCGGAATTGATCGGTGCGGATCTGGAACTGGAAAGCCGCAGGGAGCCTTCTTCAGAAGCCATGAAATTTATTGATTCCCTTAAGGGTATGAGTGAGGATTTTGCCAAGGAAGAAAGATTTATGTCCATGATCCGTTTTCCAAAGGCGGAGGGCTCCAGATTGGTGCAAGTACGTGCCATTGAAGGTCATTATCCTTTTTATGGTGAAGTGGAAACTAATCCTTCCGATAGCTATCGGGATTTTGGTACCAAGGCCGGTGTATATGTGGAGAATTCACTTTTGTTGCAATTTAACGCTGTGGTAAATGATTCCGTCCAACTTGGGAACAACAGTTATCCAATCTTAGGGAATGTGCTTTCCCAGCCTGGACAGGCTGCCATAGCAGGAGCCATGGCACCTTCGGTTTTTGTACCGATTGCCCAATTGAAGAATTCGGGCCTGCAACAGCAGGGAAGTCGAATTGAATACCATTATTATTTTAAATTGCCTAAAGGATTTGCTGTTGATAAGGAGGTTGAAAAATTAGATAAAAAGATTGAGGAGCTGCAGTTGAGGGCATCAACCATACAGACTACGAAAGAAAATACCGGTAGGTCTTTTGCCGACATGGCTAGCTTCATGGAATTGGTAGGATTTGTGGCCCTGTTGCTAGGCTGTATTGGCGTATCAAGTTCCGTTCAGATCTATGTTCGCGAAAAACTGCTTTCTGTTGCTGTGTTGAGATGTTTGGGTACAACAGCGAAGCAGGCCTTTTATATCTTTTTGGTTCAATTTGCAGGTATAGGGCTAATCGGAGGTATCATTGGAGCAGTTTTAGGCTCCTTGATCCAATATTTAATTCCCGTGGTCATGCAAGATGTCATACCAGTGAGCTTGACGACTGGTGTGTCCTGGCTTGCCATCTTAGAAGGCATTGGTTTAGGTGTCGTTATAGCAGTTTTATTTGCGCTGTTGCCACTATTGGCCGTACGAAATATTTCTCCGCTGAACTCTATTCGGATATCAGATAAAGAGGAAAGCATGTTTAAGGATAAGATGAGCTGGTGGGTGTACCTTTTGATCTTGATCTTTATTACCGGATTTGCCAGGCTTCAAATGGCAGATTGGATACAGACTTTAGTTTTTGTTGCAGGAGTAGGCATTACCTTTTTATTGCTTTACGGTGTAGCAAAGGCTTTCACATATCTTATCAGGAAATTCTTTCCGAAGGGATGGCCTTATCTCTGGCGACAGGGCTTGTCCAATCTTTACCGCCCTAATAACCAAACGGTGATCTTGATGATATCCATCGGTCTGGGAACGGCTCTGATCTCGACCATGTTTTTGGTGCAGGATCTATTGATCAATCGGGTGAAAATCTCTTCAGAACAGAGTCAGGCCAATATGCTGATGTTTGATATTCAGCCTTCGCAGCATGAATCGCTTTCTAAAATGGCGAAAGAGGAGGGCTATCCCATATTAGAAGCAGTACCTGTTGTTACCATGCAATTGCAGAGTGTCAATGGCGTGACTTTAAAGGATGTTGTTGCAGATACCAGCAGTGAAGTTTCTTCAAGAGCGTTTCGCGGGGAAATCCGTGCGACCTATCGCGATTCTTTGACCAAAACGGAAAGCATTACTTCCGGTAAATGGGTAGGGGTTGTGGGAAATAAGGATACCGCCTCGGTTTCTTTGGACCAGAATTATGCCGATAACATCAAGGTGAAGGTTGGAGATAGGTTGTCTTTCAATGTTCAGGGATTGATCATTCCTGCAAAGGTCAGTAGCATCAGGCAAGTAGATTGGAATCGCTTCCAATCTAATTTTAGGGTTGTCTTTGCCAAGGGAAGCATCGATCAAGCACCCCAGTTTTATCTGATGATGACTAAGGTGCCTACAGAAATAGAATCCAGTAAATTTCAACAGAAGATCGTCAATAATTTCCCGAATGTTTCCGTAATCGATATGAATGCTGTTTTAACGGTACTGCAGGAAATTCTAGATAAAATTGGGTTTATCATCCAATTTATGGGGGCTTTCAGTATCCTTACAGGAATCATCGTTTTGATATCTTCGGTGCGGATCAGCAAGTTTCAGCGGATTCGCGAAAATGTGCTTTTGCGTACATTAGGCGCAAGCAGAAAGCAGATCTTTCTCATTACCATCAGTGAGTACCTGTTTTTAGGATTGCTTTCTGCCTTAACGGGTATAATAATTTCACTTCTAGCGAGTTATTTATTAGCTATTTTTGTTTTTGAAAGTGTATTTGTGCCATCTATTGGTATGATCGCTTTGTTGTTGGTGCTGATTGTGGGATTGACTGTTCTGATCGGATTGATCAACAGCTTGTCAGTCATCAATCGTTCTCCTTTAGAAGCTTTGCGAAAAGAATAAGGTATTTACCGAAAATATTGTAACAATATGTTAAATTTATACACTAACAAATTGATTTTAGATTATGAAAAAATTATTCACAATGCTGTTTGTACTTTTGGGTATGATAAGTACTAAAGCTCAGGTTGCTGGTGATTGGAAGGGAGAACTTGAGGTCCAAGGGGCCAAAATGGAGTTAATCTTTCACATCAGTGACAAAGACGGAAATTTAGCGGCAACCATGGATGTCCCTGCTCAAGGAGCATCAGGATTGCCCATGTCGACCGTAAAGTTCGAGAACAATAAGCTTAATCTGGCGATGGAGCAACCAGCTTTATCCTATGAAGGAGAACTTAAAGGGGAATATCTCGAAGGAATATTTAAGCAATCAGGAATGGAATTTCCATTGAAATTGGCTAAGACCAAGATCAGCAAACCCGGAGATCCAAGTTTAGTTTCAACAGACTCTGAATTGGCGAAATTGATAGAACTGGGGAATGGTAATTACAAGTACAAGGTAGAAGATTATTTTGCCAAACCAAAATCCTCTAGTTTTGCCTTGTCGCCGAATGGAAAATACATCTCTTATCGCGAAAAAGACGCCAACAACAAACGCCATGTAATGGTAAAGGAGGTCGCTACTGGTAAAGTGGTCAGAGCGATAGAAGAGAAAGATGAATTGATCCGTGGGATGGGCTGGGTGAATGATGAACGTTTGGTCTACATTATGGATCAAGGAGGAAATGAGAATTACCATCTGTATGCTGTCAATATTGATGGTACGAAGAATATTGACCTTACACCATTTGAAGGCGTTCAAGCAGGAATCCTGAATATGCTGAAGGAGCAAAAGGATGTAATCATTATCCAAATGAACAAGGATAACAAGCAAGTCTTTGAACCGTACAAGGTCAATGTGCAGACCGGTGAAATGGAAAAGCTTTTTACCAATACGGATCCTGAGAATGCTATTGTAGGTTATGAATTTGATAAAGATGGAAACTTACGCGGCTATGCCAAGATGCAAAATGGAGTAAATACCCAATTTTTCTATAAACCTCAGGGAAAAACGGAGTTTGAATTGTTTGGCACAACGAAATGGTATGATACTTTTTCAGTATTGTCGTTTAATTATGCCTCTAAAAATCCAGACGAGGCCTATGTGTTAACTAATTTGGATTCGGACAAGGCTAGGATCGTCCTGTATGATCTAGGTCAGAAAAAGTTGATCAAGGAAGTGTATTCCAATCCAGATTATGATGCTACCATATTAGGGCTATCCAGGAATAGAAATTGGGAGTTGGACTATGTGGGTTATGAGGGTGAGAAAGTGGAGATTGAACCCAAGAGTGAAACTTTCAAAGAGATCTATTCCCTGTTCCAGAAGGAATTCCCGAATTATGAATATTCCATAGTTGGGAAGACAGATAAGGAGGATCAATATTTAGTGGTTGTGCAGAGCGATAAGCTGTACGGAAAATACTACCATTTAGATGCCGGAACTAAAAAGATCACTTTACTTTATGATCTGATGCCGCAATTGAAGGAAGCAGATATGGCTGAGATGCGTCCGATTTCTTTTAAATCAAGGGATGGGCTGACATTGCATGGTTATCTAACCTTACCTAAAGAAGCCTTGGATGGAAAGAAAGTTCCATTGATCGTCAATCCACATGGAGGGCCACAAGGAGTTCGTGATAGTTGGGGATTCAATCCGGAAGCACAATTATTTGCTGCTCATGGATTTGCGACATTGCAAGTCAACTTCCGGGTGTCAGGAGGCTACGGTAAGGATTTTTTAAAGGCCGGTTTCAAGGAAATTGGTAGAAAAGCTATGGATGATGTGGAAGATGGTATTAAATACGTCATTGATCAGGGCCAGATTGATAAGGATAATGTGGCTATCTATGGTGGTTCGCATGGAGGATATGCCGTATTAAGAGGACTGACCAAGACGCCGGATCTATATAAAGCGGGAGTTGATTATGTCGGGGTGTCCAATATCTTTACCTTAATGAATTCCATTCCAGAATATTGGAAACCTTATAAAGAAATGCTCTATCAGGTTTGGTATGATCTGGATGATCCAAAAGAAGCGGAAATTGCTAAAGAAGTTTCTCCAATATTCCATGTAGATAAAATAAAAGCCCCATTATTTGTGGTTCAGGGAGCGAATGACCCGAGGGTGAAAATTGCAGAGGCTGATCAAATTGTAAAGGCTTTGCGTGAAAAGGGTGTTGATGTACCTTATATGGTGAAGTATGATGAAGGTCATGGGTTTGGAAAAGAGGAAAATCAGATAGAATTCTATAAAGCCATGATGGGCTTTTTCCACAAACATTTAAATTAATCTGTTGTTATATAAGCGTATAGCTCCTAAATTTAGGAGCTATACTTATTTTATTCGGTTATGAAAATCCTAAACGCTGATCAGTTGAAAATTGTAGACCAGGAAACCATCCAAAATGAAGGGATCAATTCTTGGGAACTCATGGAGCGTGCTTCTAGCATAGTCAGCACGGCCATCTTGGATGATTATTTTGATGTCATCAAGGAACTGCCCATTGCCATCGTTTGTGGAAAGGGCAATAATGGTGGTGATGGATTAGCTATTGCGAGGCAATTGATGGATTCAGGCTACGATGTAGAAGTTCGGTTATTGAAGTCGGATCATTATACGGCCGACAATCAGTTGAACCAAGATAAATTGGACAACATTCAGTATTTCGATTTAGATGATGACCTCGATCTTCCCATAGAAGGATTTTTAATAGACTGTTTATTTGGGTATGGATTGAGTGCAGCTCTTTCTGATGAATGGCGAGGAGTCATTGAACAGATGAATAATTTTCAAGGCAGGATAATATCGGTTGATATGCCCTCTGGCTTAATGCTGGATGCTGTTGGTCAATTTGAAGACCTTATTGTCCGTGCCAGCAAGGTCTACACCTTCCAGTTTCCTAAATTGGCACTGTTACTTCCTCAGAATTCCATTTTTGTAGGAGAATTCGAAGTCTTGGACATCGGCTTGGATGAGAATTCTATCCTGAAGCAAAGTACATCAAATCGCTATGTTGAAGCAGGAATGCTTGATATCTTATTGCGTTCCAGGTCAAGGTATTCGCATAAGGGTACCTTTGGACATGTAGCAATTGTTGGAGGAAGTTTGGGGAAAATGGGAGCAGTTTTAATGGCTACAAAGGCTGCCCTAAAATCTGGATGCGGTCTGGTAACTGCTTATATCCCGAAATGTGGCTACAATGTTTTGCAGATCGGTTTTCCAGAAGCTATGGTCTTATTGGATTCATCGGAAGAAAAGTTAGTTGACTTCCAAGTTCAGGGTGAGTTTTCTGCATATGGGGTTGGTATTGGGATGGGAAAGGATGAAGAAACCGTTCGCGGTTTTGGAATATGGTTGCAATCACTTGCTGAGGACAGTAAAATGGTTTTGGATGCGGATGCCCTAAACATCATCGCTGAAAATGAACATCTGTTGAAGCACCTACCTATTAATACTATTCTGACCCCGCACCCTAAGGAATTAAGACGCTTGATTGGGGAATGGGAGAATGATTTGGAAAAATTGGATAAAGTGAAAGCATTTTGCAGTGAAAACCAAGTGATTTTGGTCATCAAAGGAGCAAACACGGCTATTGTGAATCCTGCTGCTGAGGTTTATTTCAATTCTACCGGTAATCCTGGTATGGCAACTGGAGGAACTGGTGATGTATTGACCGGTATTATCAGTAGTTTACTTGCCCAAGGTTATAATGCCTTAGATGCAGCTGTTCTGGGGGTTTATATTCATGGTTCTGCAGGTGATTTTGCGAAAGATTGGGTAGGTGAGACCAGTTTGATTGCATCTGATCTGATCGATCATTTGGCCTCTGCCTTTATGAATCTCTTGAATGAAAGTGAGTAAATATGAAATTCAAATGATAGCATTGGACTAGAGGCTAATTTAGGTCCGGTAAAATATCCTTATCTTTATCCAATGCAAATTCACATCAAAAATATGGTATGTCCTCGCTGCGTTATGGCAGTTGAACAGATCTTGAAAAGGATGGATGTTCCATTTGGTGATGTGAGTATTGGTTCCATTAACTTAAGCAGACCCTTTACAGACGCAGAACGTATTCTATTTGACCAAGAGCTCAAGTTGATTGGATTTGAAGTATTAAAGGATAGGAAGCAGATTTTAGTCGAAGAGATAAAAATAGCGCTCTCAGAGATGTTGAAGGCGGAGGAGTCAATGTCAATCAAAACGTCGAGTTATCTATCAGAAAGGTTCAATCTGGAATATTCCTATCTGAGTAGTGCGTTTTCCGAAGTCCAAGGGGAGAGTATCGAAAAATATTTAATCAACCTAAAGGTTGAAAAGGTTAAAGAGCTGTTGAGCTATGATGCCACTTTGGCGGAGATAGCGGCACAACTGCAATACAGCAGTATCGCTCATTTGAGCAACCAATTTAAAAAGACGACCGGGGTTAGCCCTTCTGTTTATAAGAAACAGTTGATCTAATCTTGAAATTTAAATAAAACAGAAAAGCCCGCAAATTGCGGGCTTTCTGTTTTTGTTCAATTGTTATTTAAGGTTATCACGGTAAACTGTAGCTTTTTTAACTTCAGTTTGGATGTCTTTACGAGAAGCATCGTAAGTCAATACTTTCTCATAGTCTGTAATAGCTTTGTTGTACGCGTCAGTAGCTGTTGCTTTATTGTAGTTAGCTGCACCTTTAGTACCTGTAAGGATTCCTAGATCGCGGTAAGCAATAGCACGGTTTTGATATAATTTTGCGTCATTTGCATTGATAGCGATTGCTTTAGTATAGTCAGCTGTAGCAGATTTCAATAAAGCTTCACGTTCTTGGTTGCTCAATTTCAATTCTTTGTTTACTGCCATGTTGTTGTTCGCTTTTGCTTTGTAGTAGTAAGCAGAAGTGTTTTTGGCATCCAAGGAAATTACTTTGTTGAAATTAGCGATAGCTTTTTTGTAATCACCATTTTGGAATTGAGAGTAACCTAATAAATACACAACTTCAGGTTCGTTTCCAGCATTAGGTAATGCCTTTTCGAATTGAGTTGCTGCAGTTTTAAAATCACCGTCCAATAATGCTTTTTCACCAGCACGTACATTTGGATCGCTGTGTTGTTTTTCTTGTGCTTGTGCACCCATTGTAGCTAATGCCAAAGCAACAGTAGCTAACCCAATCTTAATCGTCTTCATCTGTGTATTCAAGTTATTTAATTTCATGTCTGAATTTTTATGTTGTTTTCCCTGTAAATTTCTATACTCCTACTAATAGAGTAAAAATCTGTTAAATAGTTTAACGCCGCAATCAATAGTTATAAACATTTCCACATTTTGTAACTTGCTTCTAAATATTGCAGAAATCTATACACAAAGGTGACAAAGAATGTGCTGATTACTGACGATTTAACAGATACAAATCAATAATAGCATAAAATGTACCAAATTTCGGACTTGGCACTTTGCTTGCACTATATGAGTTCATTAATTTTAAAATAAAAAATAGCTGATCGTCTGACAAGATGTCGGCAAGCTGGACATGTACATATGAACAAATTTGATTCATTCAATTTTAATCAAACGTTACCTATCATAAACGAAGAAACTGAATTCTTTCCCTTATTGACTCAACAGGATGAGGATGAAATGAGGAATGCAGAAATTCCCGATCAACTCCCGATTCTACCCCTTAGGAACACGGTTCTTTTTCCGGGTGTGGTGATCCCTATTACGGTTGGTCGAGATAAGTCTATTAAATTGGTAAAGGATGCCTATAAGGGTGATCGCACTATTGCTGTGGTATCGCAGAAAGATATGACGGTTGAGGATCCTACTTTTGAACAATTGAACAAAGTAGGGACTGTAGCCCATATCATCAAGATCCTTCAGATGCCTGATGGTAACACAACGGTGATCATTCAGGGTAAGCAGCGTGTGAAACTAAAGGAATTGGTTCAAACTGAGCCTTACCTGATCGCTCGTGTAGAGAAGTTTCCGGAGGATAAACCAAAAACGAGCAGTAAAGAATTCAAGGCTTTGATCTCTTCTGTGAAGGAAATGGCTTTGCAGATCATTCAACTATCGCCAAACCTACCAAGTGAAGCAGGAATTGCTATCAAGAATATTGAAAGTCCTACTTTCCTGGTGAACTTTATCTCTTCAAATCTTTCATTGGAGCTGGAGCAGAAACAGGACTTATTGGAAATCAAGGATTTTGTGAAGCGTGCTAAACAATTGTTGGAGCATTTGACGACTGAAATCCAGATGTTGGAGCTGAAGAATCAAATCCAAAATAAGGTAAGGATTGATTTAGACAAGCAGCAACGCGATTATTTCTTGAGCCAACAACTGAAGACCATTCAGGAGGAATTGGGAGGGAATACCCCGGACCTTGAAATCGAAGAACTGAAGAAAAGGGCAAAAGCGAAAAAATGGAGAGAGGATGTGGGCAAACATTTCCAAAAGGAATTGGAGAAATTGGCCCGTATCAATCCCGCTGCTGCTGATTATTCGGTGCAGTTGAACTATTTGGAATTGTTGTTGGATTTGCCATGGGGTGAATTTACCAAGGACAATTTCGATTTGGCTCGAGCAGAAAAGGTTTTGAACAAAGATCATTATGGTCTGGAAAAAGTGAAGCAACGTATCATTGAATATTTGGCTGTCTTGAAGCTGAAAAATGATATGAAAGCTCCAATCTTATGTTTGGTAGGGCCTCCAGGAGTTGGTAAGACTTCGTTGGGGAAATCTATTGCTAAAGCTTTAGGAAGAAAATATACCCGTATGGCCTTGGGAGGTATCCGTGATGAAGCGGAAATCAGGGGGCATCGAAAAACTTATATCGGCGCCATGCCTGGGCGTATCATTCAATCCTTGAAAAAAGCAGGTGCTTCAAACCCTGTGTTTGTTTTGGATGAGATTGATAAAATAGGTTCTGATTTTAAAGGTGATCCTTCTTCAGCTTTGTTGGAGGTTTTGGATCCTGAACAAAATACCCACTTCTACGATCATTATGTGGAAATGGAATATGATCTTTCCAAAGTGATGTTCATTGCCACTGCCAATTCATTGAGCGGTGTGCAGCCTGCACTCTTGGACCGTATGGAGATTATTGAAGTCAATGGTTATACCATTGAGGAGAAGATTGAGATCGCCAAGAAACACTTGTTGCCTAAGCAGCGTGAAATGCATGGTATCCAAGCAAAAGACATTGCTCTGAAACCTAAGATGATTGAGAAAATCATTGAAGAATATACCCGTGAATCGGGTGTCCGTGGTCTGGAAAAGAAAATCGGTTCGATCGTACGCGGTATTGCAACGAGGATCGTGATGGAAAAACCGTATGATCATAACCTTTCGGCAGAGGATGTGGAGGAAATCTTAGGTCCACCGATCTTTGACAAGGACCTGTATGAGAACAATGATATCGCTGGGGTTGTAACTGGTTTAGCCTGGACTTCGGTTGGCGGTGATATCCTATTTATTGAATCTAGCTTGAGCCCGGGAAAAGGGAAGCTGAGCTTGACGGGTAACTTAGGTGACGTGATGAAAGAATCTGCTGCCATTGCAATGGCCTACCTACGCTCTCATGCTGATGAGTTTGGAATTGATTTTAAAGTCTTCGATCAATGGGATGTGAATATTCACGTGCCTGCCGGTGCTACACCTAAAGATGGACCATCTGCCGGCATCACCATGTTGACTGCCTTGGCATCCTTGTTTACCCAACATAAGGTAAAACCAAAATTGGCTATGACCGGTGAGATCACTTTACGTGGCAAGGTATTGCCAGTAGGAGGGATCAAGGAGAAAATATTAGCGGCTAAGCGTGCAAACATCAAGGATATCATCTTGAGTAAGTCCAACCAAAAGGATATTTTGGAGATCAAGGAAGATTATATCAAAGACTTGAATTTCCATTATGTAAGCGAGATGCGTGAAGTGGTTAAATTGGCGCTACTGGATGAAAAAGTTAAGAACGCAAAACAATTAAATCGAGAAAATTACTAATTTATATTGCATAATATCTAAGGCACAATTAATTCAAAATTGTGCCTTTTTTATTGTTTGTAGGATCGACGGTTTCCTTGTTAAGCGCTGATTTCCAAATCGGTTTGTCAGGGTCATTCAATCTTATGAGGTTAATTTTAATTATAATTTAATAAACAGTATTTTTGCGGCAATGAATCTCAACAGTAATACAGCGAGGTTTGTCAAGCGGGTCATTACCTCACCTCTATTAATTTATATCATCCGGTGTCTGATTGGTTTTGTTATTGGATACTTATTGTATCTAAGGTTTAAACAGTTTGAGGTCTTCTGGGCATTATTATCCATTATTTTAGTTATTTCTCCTGAGGAAAAGGATTCGAAAAGGCTTTCAATTGAGCGATTTAAGTCGAATTTTGTAGGGTCGGTCGTAGCCATGGGCTGTGTTTGGCTGTTGCCAAAGTCGGTATATTCTATTATGACAGGTATCGTGCTGACCATTTTCCTATGTTGGGGATTCAAGATCCTGAACATGGCAAGGGTAGCAATCGTGGCCTTATTGATCATCATGATAGAACCTCACCATACACAGATTGCCTATACGCCAATCTATCGTGCACTATCGACGGGCATTGGCTGTATTATAGGGTTGACGATCGTGATTGTATCTTCAGGAGTGATTCAATTCATGCGGGAAAAATACAAGATATTTACAGAGCCTGCCTAACAGCGAGTTACAATATAAATCCATCACTTACAATTAAATCGTTATTTTTACAGCAATGATTGAATTATATACTGACGGCGCATCCAGCGGAAATCCTGGTCCTGGTGGTTATGGAACTATCTTAAGGGCAATTTATCAAGGGGCAAATCCTGAATTTCAAGGTAAACTAATCGAAAAGGAATTTTCTGGAGGCTTTAGGAAAACGACCAATAACCGAATGGAATTATTGGCAGTTATCATTGGTCTAGAAGCCTTGAAGAACCTCAATCAGCAAGTGACCGTATTTTCGGATTCGAAATATGTCATCGATGCCATTGATAAAAAATGGGTGTATGGCTGGATTCAGAAAGGATTTCAAGGAAAGAAGAATAAAGACCTTTGGATGCGGTTGATGAATGTATATAAACTGCATAAGGTCAAGTTGGTATGGGTAAAAGGCCATGCTGGGCATCCGCTAAACGAGCGATGTGACCAATTGGCTGTTAAGGCATCAAAAGATAAGTCCACCTGGAAAATAGATTCTGTGTTTGAATCAGAATTGCAAAAAGGCTTAGATATTTAATCTAAGCCTTTTTCATTTATGTTCGATATGGATTAGATCAATCCAGCACGTTTCAAAAGAGGATCAACGGACGGTTCTTTTCCACGGAACTGTTTATAGAGTTTCATTGGATGTTCCGTACCGCCTTTTGAAAGAATATTGTCCTTGAATTTTTTTGCAACCTCCCGATTGAAGATACCTTTCTGTTGGAAATAATCGAAAGCATCTGCATCCAGGACCTCTGCCCATTTATAGGAGTAATATCCCGAAGAGTAACCGCCATCAAAGATATGGGAGAAAGATGTGGACATGACATTCTCCTTGACATCGGGATAGATCGCAGTTTCCGCGAACTGTTGAGTTTCAAAATCTTTCACCTTGCTGATAGCACTTGGGTCCTGTCCATGCCAACCCATATCTAAAAGACCGAAGCTCAACTGTCTGACCGTTGTCAGCCCTTCCAAGAAGGAAGCAGAATCTTTGATTTTTTGGATGTATTCCATGGGAATGGTTTCGCCAGTTTCATAATGCTTGGCAAAAAGTTTTAAAGCTTCCTCTTCATAGCACCAGTTTTCCATAATTTGACTTGGAAGTTCGACGAAGTCCCAAAAAACGGAAGTTCCGGAAAGGGTAGGATAGGTCGTGTCTGCCAACATGCCATGTAAGGCATGGCCAAATTCATGGAACAGGGTGGTAACCTCGTTGAATGTTAACAAAGAGGGCTTACTTGAAGTAGGTCGAGTAAAGTTGCAGACGATCGAAACATGAGGTCTCTCATTGTGATCATCTTTAATATATTGCGATTTGTAGGAGGTCATCCATGCGCCATTCCTCTTGCCCTTACGGGGGAAGAAGTCTGCATAGAAAACCGCGACTAAATCACCCTCATCTGTACTTACCTCATAGGTCTGTACTTCTGGATGATATTTGTCTATATTCTGGATTTCCTTAAAATTCAAGCCATAGAGACGGTGGGCAATTTCAAATACACCATTTAAGACATTGTCTAATTTGAAATATGGCCTTAACTTTTCATCATCCAGATTGAAACGTTCTTGTTTCAGTTTTTCTGAATAATAACTGCCATCCCATTTTTCTAAATGGTCTAAACCATCCTTTTCTTTTGCATATTGGCTCAATTCGGCAAATTCTTTTAATGCTGCTGGTTTGCCTTTTGCAAGGAGGTCATTCAAAAATGAAGTAACGGTATTGGGGTTTTGAGCCATACGTTCTTCTAATTTGAAGTGTGCGTGGGAATCATAACCTAATAATTTAGCCCGTTGATGTCTCAGTTTGGCAATTTTTAGGATTATTTCTTCATTGTTGTTTGCATTGTCCTGAAAGCCTTTTTTACCAGCAGCGATTGCCAATTCTTTTCGCAATTCGCGGTTGCTGGCATAGGTCATAAATGGGATGTAGCTAGGATAGTCTAAGGTGAAAATCCAGCCTTCTTTGCCTTCTTCTTTTGCGAGTTCATGTGCTGCCTCGATCACAGAATCAGGAAGGCCATGCAGGTCCTCTTTTTTCAAGATATGTAATTGATAGGCATTGGTATCCGCCAATACATGTTCTGCGAAGTTTAATTTCAATACCGACATTTCCTGGTCGATTCCCCTGAGTTCTTTTTTCTTTTCGTCCGATAGCAAGGCGCCATTGCGAACGAAATCTCTATAGTTTTTGGTCAATAAAGTTTCTTGTTCAGGGCTAAGATTTAGGTTGTCTTTTTGATCATATACCTCCTTGATCTTTAGGAATAACTCATAGTTCAAGGTGATGTCGGAGCTTAATTCTGCCAACATGGGAGCTACCTGTACAGCAATCTTTTCTAATTCATCATTCGTTTCTGCAGAATGGAGATTGAAAAATATATTGGAAATCCGATCTAATTGCATTCCAGAGAAGGATAGTGCCTCGATCGTATTTTCAAAGGTTGCTGCTTGAGTGTTTGATGCAATCTGTTCAATTTCCCCTTTAGTTTCAGCTATTGCTTCCTGAAAGGCTGGAACGTAATCTTCGTTTTTGATTTGGGAAAAGGGAGCTGTATTATAATTCGTCTCGAAAGACTTTGTAAGAATATTCATAGTATATAAAGTTACAAATATAAATCTACTGGAAATGGGTCTGGAATATAGATTTATCAAGATTTTACGGAAACATTACGTATCATTATACGTTATAACAATAAAAAAAAGATAAACATGAGAAATATCGCTAAGTCATTATTTGTTGTCCCGGTTTTGGTATTAAGTATGAGTGCTTGTAATAATTCTGGACAGGAGGCTAAAGACAACAAAGAAAATGATGCTGTGGCAGATGAATGGACCGCTTCAGAATTGGCCGGAAAATATGTGTTTGATGAAAATGGAGATACGATTTTATTGGATCTGAAAAGTCAAAACGACTCTCTTATTGGACCATTAAGCTATAATTTTCAAGAAAAAGACAAGAACCATGGAGAATTCCGAGGAGTAATCAAGGATTCTTTATTGGTGGGTGAATATAGTTTTATGTCAGAAGGGGTAAACTCTGTTAGGGAGACAGTTTTTGGAATTGTTCCAGAAGGGTTGATTGAAGGCTTTGGCGATGTGGAAGAGATCGATTCGAAGTTTGTTTTCAAAAATATGGACAGTTTGAGGTTTGATCATGGGATGATTTTACATAAAAAATAAGCTTCCATTGGTTGTTTAGTTCATTTTCTTTAAAAAGTTTGGTCATTTGATTAAAATATTTGTTTAATTCTCTTAAATGTTCTTACCTTTGGGCAATCTCAAGTGAAAAGCCAAAAGATGAATAAGAAGGAAGAGAAGGAATTAGATACATCAACCGAAGACAAAATAAAAGAAGCAGCGCGCATTGTATTTCATAAGAAAGGATATGCAGCGACTAGGACCAGAGATATTGCTGATGAAGCAGGAATCAACCTATCCCTTTTAAATTATTATTTCAGAAGTAAGGAAAAGCTTTTCGAACTCATTATGCTGGAAACACTAGGTGAGTTTATGAAAGGCTTGGTCTTGGTATTAAATGACCATGAGTCTACCTTATTGGAGAAAGTCAGTGCCATTGCTGAGCATTATATCGATTCGATAAAGGATAAACCCGAGATTCCTGGATTTATCGTGAGTGAGATCCGATCCAATGTCAATAATATTCTCGAGAAAATTCCTGTCCGTGAAATCTTAGGAGAATCATTCTTTGTCCAACAATTGGATGAGGAAATAAAGAATGGAACCCTGAAGGAGGTTAGTCCTATTCAATTTATTATGAACGTTTTGGGTATGGTCCTGTTTCCTTTTATTGCTCAACCTATGATCATGAACGGAACGGGGCTCAACAACAATGAATTTTTTGCCTTGATGGAAGAACGTAAGAAGTTGATTCCCATTTGGGTGCAGGCTATGTTTAAAGCATAGTCTATTTTTTGTCTATAAATTGGTCAATTGTTTAAATCAATATATTAAAATATATGATTAAGGTAAATATCTTTACGAAAGTTTTAAGTTTTATTCTTTTTATGGGAATAGGGAATAGCTTCGCTATTGCCCAAAGTGAGATAGGGAAACTGATTTTGGAGGATTGCTACACTTTAGCTCGCTCCAATTACCCACTAATCAAGCAACAAGATCTCATATCAAGGACGAATGAGTTTTCCTTGGATAATGCTCAAAAGGCTGTCATGCCACAGTTGTCTGTGGCCGGTCAGGCAACACATCAATCTGATGTGACATCGATGCCTATTAAGCTTCCCAATATGGATATCCCAAGCATAAGCAAGAGTCAATATAAGGTTTATGCTGAGCTGACTCAATCCTTGACTGGTCTTTTTAATCTCAAGGACCAAAAGGAAAACCTAAATGCCAGTTCTGCCGTCGAAAACCAAAAAGTTGAGGTGGAAATGTACAAGCTGAAAGAAAGGATCAATAACCTTTATTTTGCCGTATTGCTTTTGGATAGACAAAAAGAACAGATTAATCTGAGTGTCCAAGACCTACAGAGCGGCATTGAAAAAATGGAAACTGCGGTTGCCAATGGTGTTGCGCTTAGGAGTTCTGCTAGTAATCTGAAAGCGGAAAAATTGAAAGCTGAGCAAAGAATTACAGAATTGGATTTCAACAAGAAAGCTTATCTGGAAGTTCTAGGTGTAATGATTGGACAAAAGCTAGGTCCTGACACCAAATTACAGACTCCAGCTGCCTTGCAATGGAATTATGAAATCCATAGGCCGGAACAGACCTTATTTTCTTTACAAAGGAAATCTCTTGATGTTCAGAATAAATTGATTGATAATAAGTCTTTGCCACAATTTAGCCTATTTGTTCAAGGTGGTGTTGGGCAGCCGGCATTGAATATGCTGAATCCCGAAACGCAAGGCTTTTATATTGCCGGATTGCGTTTGGCTTGGAACCTGAACAGTTTCTATACCCAGAAAAATGAAAAGAATATCATAAAGAACAACCAACGGATATTGGATGTGCAAGAGGAAACTTTCCTATTCAATACAAAAATGAGCCTTTCGCAACAGCAAACAGAACTGTCTAAGTTTCAAGAATTGCTGAAAACCGATCAAGAGATAATCGACCTTCGGGAGCAAGTAAAGAATTCTACATTGAACCAGTTGAATTATGGCACTGCCAGCAGCAACGATTACCTTATTTCGGTGAATGTGGTGGAACAGGCAAAACAGAACCTCGCCTTGCATGAAGTTCAACTCTTAATGGCTCAATATAACTTACAAACAACATCTGGAAAAGCAGAAAACTAATCATAATGAAAAGACTGAAAATATATTTGTTCCTAAGTACTGGAATACTGGCTTTGGGATCCTGTAAAAATGATAAAGATACCTTCGATGCCTCAGGGAGTTTTGAGGCAATAGAGACCATAATTTCTGCTGAGGCGAATGGAACCATCAAAGAGTTTAATCTAGAAGAAGGGGACCAGTTAGCTGTGGGGCAACAAATTGGCTATATAGATACGGTGCAGACCTATCTAAAAAAGCGCCAATTAGAGGCTCAGGTTGGGGCTGGATTAAGTAGGAAACCGAATATACCTGTCCAGCTATCTGCCATTAAAGAACAAATCCAGCACTTAGAAAGGGAGAGAATTAGGACCCAAAACCTGATCGCTGGTGACGCAGCGACCCCTAAGCAGTTAGATGATATCAATGCGCAGATAAAATTGCTCAATAGACAGTTAGAAGCACAACAATCCAGCCTTTCGATTTCAAATCAAAGTATAGGGAAGGAGGTCGTGCCTTTGGAAGTGCAGATCTATCAATTGGAAGATCAATTAAAGAAATCTAAAATCGTGAATCCTGTCCAAGGGACGGTCTTGACTAAATATGCCGAAGTGAACGAATCTGCAGGCATGGGAAAACCACTCTATAAGATCGCCGACCTGTCCAGCATGATATTGAGGGCATATATTACCGGCAATCAGCTTCCAAATGTCAAGTTGAACCAAAAGGTTCAGGTGTTGACTGATGATGGAAACGGTGGATACCATACTTCTGAGGGGATCATCACTTGGATTAACAGTAAAGCAGAGTTTACTCCGAAGACTATACAGACCAAAGACGAAAGGGCTAATCAAGTCTATGCTATCAAAGTCAAGGTAAAGAATGATGGAAGGTATAAGATTGGCATGTATGCTGAAATAAAGTTTATCTGATATGGATATGGTGCAAGTAGTTGATCTGGTAAAAACCTACAATAAAGGGTCACTCACCGCTGTGGATCATGTGGATATTTCTGTGAAAAAGGGTGAGCTATTTGGTCTAATTGGTCCGGACGGAGCAGGAAAGACAAGTATTTTCAGGATTTTGACTACTCTTCTGTTGCCTACAGAAGGTACTGCAAGTGTAGCAGGTTTAGATGTTGTCAAAGACTATAAACAGATCAGGAAGCTAGTTGGCTATATGCCCGGTAAATTTTCACTGTACCAAGACCTAACCATTGAGGAGAACCTTAATTTCTTCGCGTCAGTTTTTGGAACTACGGTTGAGGAAAACTATGATCTGATCAAGGATATTTATGTGCAGATCGAACCATTCAAGGATAGACGGGCGGGTAAATTGTCTGGGGGAATGAAACAAAAACTAGCCTTGTGCTGCGCCCTGATCCATAAGCCCGAGGTTTTATTCTTAGATGAACCGACAACAGGAGTTGATGTGGTGTCGAGGAAAGAGTTTTGGGACATGTTGGCTAGGCTAAAGGATCAAGGGATTACGATCTTGGTTTCAACCCCATACATGGACGAGGCTACCCTTTGCGAGCGTATTGCCTTGATACAAAATGGCAAGATTCTAAGCGTTGAGTCTCCAGATGAAATCATAAAGCAGTATCCAGACCCTTTGTATGCCATCAAAGCTAATAATATGGGCAAACTATTGGTTGATCTCAGAAATAATCCCAATATCAAAACCTGCAATGCCTTTGGTGAGTACCATCATATCAGTTTCAAAGAAGATAGCGATCATGCAGAAGAAATGCTGCTGAAATCTCTTGGAAATCAAAACCATCTGGGATTGGATATCAAGATAATCAAACCCAATATTGAGGATTGTTTCATTAACCTAATGAACTAACATGACAGACGAAGTTGTAATAAAGACTGATAAGCTCACTAAGAAATTTGGCGATTTCATTGCGACCAACTCCATCAGTTTTGAGGTCTATAAAGGTGAAATCTTTGGTTTCTTGGGTGCCAACGGTGCAGGCAAAACCACCGCCATGAAAATGCTTTGCGGTCTTTCAAAACCAAGTTCTGGAAATGCCAATATTGCTGGTTTCGATATCTATAAACAGACGGAGGAAATCAAGAAAAATATAGGCTACATGAGCCAGAAGTTTTCGCTCTATGAGGACTTGACGGTTAATGAAAACATTGATTTTTTCGGCGGTATCTATGGCCTCAATTACAAGCAGCTGAAAGATAAACGGACTGAACTGTTAAGGACCTTAGGTCTGGAAAATGAAGCCAAGAAATTGGTAGCCTCCTTGCCCTTAGGATGGAAGCAAAAGTTGGCCTTCTCCGTTGCTGTCATCCACGATCCAAAGATTGTTTTCTTGGATGAACCGACCGGGGGAGTGGATCCCGTTACCCGAAGGCAGTTTTGGGACCTGATATATGCTGCTGCAGCACGTGGGATAACCATTTTTGTCACTACCCACTATATGGACGAAGCGGAATACTGTAACCGGATTTCGATGATGGTGGATGGAGAGATAAAAGCTTTGGATAGCCCGCTAAACCTTAAAAGAACATATAAAGCGGAAACCATGGATGACGTGTTTTATGAACTGGCTCGCGCCGCTAAAAGGAAGGGAGATTAGATGAAACAGTTTATGTCCTTCGTTCGTAAGGAATTCTACCATGTGTTCAGGGATAGAAAGACTTTACTGATGTTGTTTGGATTACCGATCGTGCAGATCGTATTGTTCGGATTCGCCCTGACCAACGAGGTTAAGAATGCAAAAATCGTAATCTGTGACTATTCCCAAGATATAGCCACTCAGGAAATAACGAGAAAGTTTGAAGCCAATCGGAATTTCCAAGTCACGAAATCTTTGATGAGCTATAAAGATATTGAGGACTCCTTTCAAAAGGAAAATATTAAGCTTGCTGTGGTGTTCCCAGCAAAGTTTAATGAGGATTTAATGCACCTGAAAAAAGCCCAAATCCAGGTGATCTCCGATGGTTCTGACCCGAATACGGCCAGTACCCTTCAGAACTATGCAAATGCTGTCATCATGGATTATCAGATGGATCTGATGCAGGGACAGGAAATGCCTTATTCCATCAACACCGAATTGAGGATGCTCTACAATCCCGAGCTAAAAGGAGCGATGAACTTTGTTCCGGGTATTATGGCATTGGTGCTTATGTTGATCTGTGTGCTGATGACAGCTGTTTCTATCGTGAAGGAAAAAGAAATGGGCACTATGGAGATCTTGCTGGTTTCGCCTTTTAATCCATTTCTGGTAATAGTTTCTAAGGCTCTGCCATATTTTATGTTGTCATTGATCAACTTGGCAGTTATCCTGATCATGGCCGTGACGCTCATGGGCATGCCAATTCATGGAAGTCTTATTTTGTTGGTCGCTGAGAGTGCGCTGTTGATCATCTGTGCCTTGTCAGTAGGGCTTTTGATTTCCAATGTGACGAACTCCCAACAGGCAGCAATGCTGATCTCCATGATGGGGATGATGCTGCCGATCCTGTTGTTTACCGGTTTTATGTTTCCTATCGAAAACATGCCCATGCCATTGCAGCTGGTATCCAATTTGGTTCCATCAAAGTGGTATTATATCATCGTAAAATCCATTATGCTGAAAGGTCTTGGGATTGCTGCCATATGGAAGGAAACCTTGATTTTGATAGGGATGACAGTTATCCTTTTGGTATTAAGTTTGAAAAATTTTAAAACAAGGTTAGAATGAGATCATTGTTGTTTTTGTTGAGAAAAGAGTTTAAGCAGATCTTTAGAAATAAAGCATTGCTCCCTTTGATATTTGTTGCACCTATCATGCAATTGATCATTCTACCTTTTGCAGCGGATTACGAGGTGAAAAACATCAATGTTTCTATCGTAGACCATGATCATTCTCCGGCTTCACAGCAATTGATTGCTAAGATGACAGCCTCTGGATATTTTAGGTTGACCGCTTATGGGCAATCCTTTAAAGAAGCGTTGAAGCAGATCGAAAGTGAAAAGGCGGATTTAATACTTGAAATTCCAACAAACTTTGAAAAAGATCTGATAAAAGAGAAGTCTGCAGAGCTGTTTATTGCCGCTAATGCCATCAACGGAGTAAAAGCTGGATTGGGATCAAGCTATCTCAGTAGGATCATAATGGATTTCAATGAAGATATCCGGACTAAATGGGTCAATCAAAATGGAGTTTCTGCCAATTCACTGATAGATGTCACCTCTTCCAATTGGTTCAATCCCTATCTGATTTACAATAAGTTTATGGTACCAGGGATTCTGGTCGCTTTAGTGACCATGGTCTGTTCGTATATGTGCGCCCTGAATATCGTAAAGGAAAAAGAAGTTGGAACCATTGAACAGATCAATGTAACCCCAATCAAGAAATATCAATTCATCCTCGGTAAGCTGATTCCATTTTGGATCATCGGAATGTTTGTCTTTACGGTTGGATTATTTGTGGTCGGCAGATTTATATATGGATTAGTGCCAGTAGGCAATATGTTTTGGTTGTATGGATACCTGTCCATTTACCTTATTGCGATTTTAGGTTTAGGATTGTTGATTTCTACGATCTCCGAAACCCAGCAACAGGCGATGTCGGTCGCATTCTTTTTCATCATGATTTTTATGATGATGAGCGGCCTGTTCACTTCCATTGACAGCATGCCTCAATGGGCTTATGTGGTGACGAAAATGATCCCTGTAACATACTTCATTGAAGTGGTCCGTATGATTGTATTAAAGGGAAGTGACTTTCAGGATATCCAGCATCATTTCTTGATCATTATAGGATTTGCCATTTTGCTGAATGGCCTTGCCATTTGGAACTATAGAAAAACATCATAGGGGTTTATTCAACCCCTATCCACCATTCTTTGGTGTCATTATCTTTATCTAAGTAAATAAGCTGTCCCATTTTTGGAGTCCAAATGGGAACATTTTTATTTTTAGCTTCTTTGCTAATTCGGATCATAGGATCATCCCAAGCATGGTTGGCAAGTGGGAATTTAGAATTATGAACAGGAATGATTCTTTTCGCCAGTAAATCCTGGGCAGCTGTAACAGCTTCCTCAGGCATCAGGTGGATGTATTTCCATAATTCATTGTATTGTCCATTTTCAAGGATAGCAACATCAAAAGGACCGTATTGCTCACCAATTTCCTTAAAATGTTTGCCATAGCCAGAATCTCCACCTACAAATATCTTCAACGAATCGGATTCAACGACAAAAGAAGACCATAAGCTGGTATTTCTCTTTAACCAACGGCCTGAAAAGTGTCTTGCTGGCGCAGCAGTGAATTGCAAGCTGTCTAGGGTTAACTTTTCACCCCAATATAACTCATGGATCCGTTCAGTAGGATAGCCCCATTTTTCAAAATGGGCTCCAACACCTAAACTTGTCACGACATCCTTGACCTTGCTTTTCAATTGCAATATGGAAGGATAATCCAAATGGTCGTAGTGATCATGGGTAAGGATAAGGATATCGATTTCAGGAAAATCCTCCGCCTTGTATTTATGGGTCATTTTGAATGCTTTCACGCTGCCTGGAATCGGTGAAGCATTCCCATTCAATACGGGATCCACTAATATTCTTTTTCCATCCAATTGCATGTAATAGGAGGAATGACCAAACCACACGTAGACATTCTGGTCCAAGGGAATATTTTTTAAATCAGTAATCTCTACCGGTAATGGTTTTGAAGGAACATTCCTTTTATCCTTTTCAAAGAAAAAAGACTTGAATACAGCGACTTGGCTTACACCTTCCTTGATTGCTGGTGTTTTTTCTAGATTGTCATATACCCCATCTTTAAAGGTGGCGGTATGCTCCATTCTTTTCAATCGATCCGCAGAAGCCAAAGCGCCCATTTGATCCGACCGGCTCAATAAATATACTGCCACAGCGATGATCAAGACTAAGGCAAGAATGATATACATAAGTATCTTAAATATTTTTTTCATGTTAATGCGGCACAATTTACAGTATTATCTGTAATCTGATTGCAATAAATGAATTAGTTAAAGTATCCTAGTCTTAATATCAATAATTATGTAAAAGTTAATCAATAAATAATAAAATAATTAACGAATAGTTAAATATCATTTATAATTTTACATTAGTTCTTTAACATAAACAGTAAGTCATGTATTTAATTGAAGATTCTTCGATCCAGTCGTTTTTTAAAACAATTAATGATTTGGACAAGAAGTATCAAGAGTACCTCGCTAATGATGGAAAGTGGTTAGGCGGGGGATTTCAAAATTTGTTTTGGGTCTTACCAATTGCAGGCTCAAAAAACCTAAAACTAAATTTAAAACCTGAGGTATTTATGCAATTGCCTCGACCGTTACGAAAAGAGATCAGTGGGCTAATGTTGCTGGATGGATGAAAGGTAGCATGTTTTAGCGATAAAACAAAAAAGCAAGTTAATGTATGTTAACTTGCTTTTTTTATTTCAAAATCTTCTTGCTTATTGGTATCCCAATAATTTCATGACTTGTTTTGAGTTTTGCTCTTCGCCAAACACCTCATAGTTAAATGTCTCATCTCTATTTCTGCGGATTAAAACATGCTTTGGTGATGGCAGTAAACAGTGGTGGATACCTCCGTAACCGCTCAATACTTCTTGATAAGCTCCCGTATGGAAGAATCCAAGGTATTGTACTTTTCTTGTTTTCGGCATAAATACCGAGTTCATATGTGCTTCCTGGTTATAGTAATCTTGGCCATCACAGGTGATACCACCAAGGTTAACACGCTCATATTCTGAATCCCAATTGTTGATCGGTAACAAAATATACTTCTGGTTCAGAGCCCAAACATCAGGAAGATTGGTGATAAACGAACCATCCAACATTAACCATTTCTCACGGTCATTCTGTTGTTTTCTGCCCAATACCTTATAAAGGATACCTGAAGCCTCCGCAACGGTGTATTTACCAAATTCTGTAATGATATCTGGTTCTACCACCTCATGGTGCGCACAGATCTGCTTGATGCGGTTTACAATTTCATTGACCATGTATTCATAATCGAAATCATGAACCAATGAGTCTTTAAATGGCATACCTCCACCAATATCCAAGGTATCCAGATCAGGATTGATCTTTTTGAACTTACAGTAAAGGGTCACATATTTCTCCAACTCATTCCAGTAATATGGTGTGTCAGAAATACCCGAATTGATAAAGAAGTGTAATAGCTTTACTTTAAAGTGCGGGTTATCTACGATCTTGCTGTTGTAGAAGTCGATAACGTCTTCCATACGGATCCCTAATCTGGAAGTATAGAATTGTGAATCTGGCTGTTCTTCCGCTGCAATACGGATACCTAAGTTGCAAGGTTCAGAAAGCTCAACTTCATCATCATACATGTTGAATTCCTCTTTATTGTCCAAAACTGGAATGATATTGTGGTATCCATCATGCAACATATCGACGATATATTGTTTGTACTGGTAGGTTTTAAAACCATTACAAATTACTGTAATGTCCTTGGTGACTTTTCCTTGTCTCTCCAGCGCATCAATCATTGGCATATCAAAAGCCGAAGAGGTCTCCAAATGGATGTCATTCTTCAATGCCTCTTCAACGATGTGTTTGAAATGCGATGATTTAGTACAATAACAGTATTTATATGATCCGCGATAATTATATTTCAACATGGCTGTTTGAAATAAGATCTTCGCTTGTTGTATCTTTTTGCTGATAATGGGTAAATAGGTAAAACGTAGGGGAGTACCGTACGTTTCTATCATTTCCATCAAATTCAAATCGTGGAAGTACAATTCGTCATCGATGATATCGAATCCGTCTTGCGGAAAACCAACACTTAAGTCAAGAAATTCCTGATAGCTCTGCATTTTTTATTATTTTTGGCAAAGATATGCTTTCACGATGAATACCTAAATAATCAACGTGTTATTTTTTAAATTCATTATCAGAAAGTTACGAATATTACGAAATATTTACATGGCAAAATCAATCCAAGAGCTGCTTATTGAGAAGACAGTTGAAGCGGTAAATGCATTGTATGGAGCGGAAATCCCTGCTTCTCAACTCGCATTACAAGAGACTAGAAAAGAGTTTGAAGGTCAAATCACTTTAGTTGTATTTCCGGTTACCCGATTTTCTAAAAAATCTCCGGAAGTTACTGGAAATGAAATAGGTACTTATCTAAAAGAAAACATTCAAGAGATCAGCGACTTCAATGTGATCAAAGGTTTCTTGAACCTCAGTTTCTCTGATGAATACTGGATAGAACTGTTGAACAAAACCATCCTCCCTGATTCATTCGGAAAATACCCTCAAAACGGTAAAAAACTGATGGTGGAATATTCTTCCCCAAATACCAACAAACCTTTGCACCTAGGTCACATTCGTAACAACTTATTGGGCTATTCCGTGGCTGAAATCCTTAAAGCTTACGGCTATGAGGTGATAAAAGCCAACTTAGTCAATGACCGAGGGATACATATCTGTAAATCAATGCTTGCTTGGCAAAAGTTCGGTAACGGTGAAACACCTGAATCCGCTGGTTTAAAGGGCGACCATTTAGTGGGTAAATATTATGTGGTATTCGATAAAGAATACAAAAAGGAAATTGACCAGCTGAAACAAGATGGCCAAACCGAAGATGAAGCTAAAAAGAATGCTCCATTGATGAAAGAAGCACAAGTGATGCTCCAAAAATGGGAGGCAAACGATGCAGAGGTCATCAACCTTTGGAAAACCATGAATGGCTGGGTATATGCTGGATTTGATAAAACCTACAAACAACTGGGTGTAGATTTCGATAAATTCTATTATGAATCTGAAACTTACCTTTTAGGTAAAGACATCATACAAGAAGGTCTTGAAAAAGGTGTTTTCTTCAAAAAAGAAGACAACTCTGTTTGGATCGATCTAACCGATGAAGGCCTTGACCAAAAGCTGGTGCTTAGAGGTGATGGTACTTCGGTATATATCACTCAGGACTTAGGTACTGCGCAATTGAAATATGATGAATTCAACATGGATGAATCCATCTATGTTGTAGGAAATGAGCAAGATTACCATTTCAAGGTGTTGTTCGCCATCTTGAAAAAACTAGGCAAGGAATGGGCAAATGGCCTTTACCATTTATCCTATGGGATGGTGGACCTTCCTTCCGGCAAGATGAAATCCAGAGAAGGAACAGTCGTAGATGCCGATGATCTAATGGCTGAAATGATAGAAACGGCCAAGGAAAGAACAGAAGAATTAGGTAAGACCGAAGGCTTTAATGAAGAAGAAAAAACTTCGCTTTACCAAACCATCGGTATGGGGGCCCTTAAATATTTCTTGTTAAAGGTAGACCCTAAAAAACGCTTGCTTTTTGATCCAAATGAATCCGTGGATTTCCAAGGTCATACCGGCCCATTTGTACAATATACCCATGCAAGGATTAAATCAGTGCTTCGCAAAGCGGAATATACTGGTGCCGATGTGAAAACACCTGCATCCATTTCAACTTATGAGCGCGACTTGATCCAGGCATTGGCAAATTATCCTGCTATCATCGAAGCTTCTGCGCAAGAATTCAGTCCTGCGCAATTGGCTAACTATGCTTATGATCTAGCAAAACTTTATAATAAATTTTATCACGAGGAAACGATCCTTAAAGCTGAAGACGAAAATGTCAAAGGTTTCCGTCTGCAAATGTCTGCTTCGGCAGCAAGGATTATTGCGGAAAGCATGAACATGCTAGGGATCCAAGTACCGGAAAGAATGTAACTATGAAAAATCTTAAAGTCGGATTAATCGGATTTTCAATAGGGGGGCATGTTTTTCATGCCCCATTTATTGATGGCAACCCTGATCTAGAATTATACAAAGTCACCGCACGCAAACCGGAACAACAGAAAATGTTGGCCGAGCGTTATCCCAATGCTATCGGAGTATTGTCGGCAGATGATATCATCAATGATCCTGAAGTGGATATCATTGCGATCGCTACATCCAATGATGTGCATTACAGTTTAGCGAAAGCTGCTCTTGAAGCAGGTAAGCATGTGATCGTTGAAAAACCATTTACTAATTATAGTTCTGAAGCTGATGAATTGATTGCATTGGCAAAAGAAAAGGGACTTCTACTTTCCGTACATCACAATGCACGTTATCATTCAGACTTCAAAACCGTTAAAAAAGTAATTGAATCTGGAAGATTGGGTCGGGTAGTGAATTATGAAGCGCGTTACGACCGTTTCAGGAACTTCTTGAGAGCTGGAGCTTGGCGTGAGGAGAACCTTCCGGGGTCAGGAATACACTATGACCTAGGTGCTCATTTGATCGATCAAGCATTGCAGGTCTTTGGAAAACCAGAATCCATTTTCGCTGACCTCCGTGTTCAGCGCGATGGGGCCAAGGCTATTGATGATTTCGAATTTATCCTGTCTTTTCCAGGGATTAAGGTGTCCCTTAAAGGACAGATGCTAGCTAAAATCCCTACTGCCAGATATGCGGTCTATGGTATGAACGGCTGTTTTGTGAAATGGGGCGTAGATGCTCAGGAAGCTTTATTGCGTGATGGTGCGGTTCCCGCAAATATCCAAGACTGGGGTATGGAAGATCCAGCTTTTCAGGGTACCCTTTCCATTCTGGAAAATGGAAAAGATGTGGAAGAGAAAATTGAAAGCGAATATGGGTCAGGACAAGATTTCTATAAGAATATTGTCGCTACCATCAAAGGTGAGGAAGATTTGTTTATCAAACCTGAGCAAGCGCGCGATGTCATTCGCATATTGGAGCTAGCAGAAAAATCTTGGGCAGAACAAAGAACCATTTCTTTGGAAGGAGAGCTGATTTCCTAATGAAAGATTATGACGCGATAATCATTGGAGCTGGTGCCTGCGGACTGATGTGCGCAGTACAGGCAGGATTGCTGGGAAAAAGAACTTTGTTGATTGAACGCAATGAAAAACCTGGTGCCAAGATCCTGATCTCTGGTGGTGGTCGATGTAACTTTACAAACCTATATACCTCAACAGATAATTTCGTTTCAGAAAATCCGAAATTCCTTAATGCTGTGTTTTCCCAATGGACGGTGGAAGATACCATTACCTTCTTCGAACAATTTGGGAATATTGAAGGCCATGAAAAGACCTTAGGTCAATTATTTCCAGTCTCGAATAAAGCCAAGGATATTGTCGCGGTATTTACCAAGTTGATGTATGATACAGGGCAGGATATCTGGTTAGATACCTTAGTGACTGATGTGCAGAAAACAGATACCGGATTCGAAATCAGCTATGAGAAAAACGGTAAAAAAGCTAAAATATCTGCACCTAAAGTCGTTTTAACTACCGGAGGTTTACCTGTTGCCAAATTAGGGGCATCCGATTTTGCCATCAAGCTGGCGCGTAAGTTTGACCATAGGATAGTAGAGACTGCACCTGCTTTGGTCCCTTTGACGATTACTGGTAAAGATGCAAATTGGTATGCCTCGCTTGCGGGAAATTCCGTGTTCTCCAGAGTCTATAACGATAAGATCTCCTTTGAAGAAAATATACTCTTTACCCATTGGGGACTAAGCGGTCCAGCAATCCTACAGATTTCTTCCTATTGGAAACCTGGAGAACAGTTTACCATTGATCTTTTGCCGAAATTCAATTTGGAAAACCTGATCAAGGAAGAAAGAAACAATGCTGGAAAAAGGACTATTGGGCAGTTATTGAACGACCATTTTACTAAAAAGATGGTAGATGCCTTAGGGGAGTTCCTGCCTATTCAGCTAAAAATAGCCTCCCTGAGTAAGGCTGATGCCAAATTGGTATCAGAGAGCATCCATAAGTTTAAAGTTAAACCTGCCGGAGATAAGGGTTATGATAAGGCTGAGGTTATGCGAGGAGGGATAGCCACTGATGAATTGAGCCCAAGAACCTTGGAAAGTAAAAAGCAGGAAGGGCTTTATTTTGGAGGGGAAGCAGTGGATGTCACCGGTTGGTTAGGTGGTTACAATTTCCAATGGGCATGGGCCGCTGGCTTTGCTATCGCACAAGATATTTAAGAGAAACTTGCTGACAATAAAAAAGGCTGTAACTTTTACGTACAGCCTTGGTAATTATTTTGGAAAAAGTAGTTTCTTGTTCTTGGGTTTATATGATTAAAACTTGTGCTCTAAAAGACCTTCTTTTTTAATGTCAGTAATGTTAGCCTCTATTTTTTTTACTGATTTGTTGTCAACCAAAATTTCTAGGTTCACTTTTCCTGGTTTGTCTACTGTAGTTTTGATTTTCAATGCAGCGTTCTTAGCTGGAGCCGGTCTTCTCAATCTGATTTCTCTTGGAAGTTTGTCTGTGTCTTTAACTGCGATAGTTGAATCTTGACCTTTGTATCCAGTTACCACTAAAGATTTTAACTTCAAATCTTTTTCCTGAGAGTTAATTCTGTAGACCACATTTACTAGCTTGGTCTTTTTCTTTGTTGGTTTTGGATCCTCCTTTTTCGTGCAAGAAATAGTTGTCAATGCGCCTGCCATTGCTGTAACAGCTAATAATGTCCTTAAAAATGTAGTAGTTTTCATGTTAAGTTATAAATAATGTTTAATAAATAATTAAAAAGAACATCTTGTCGACTTATGTTTTATCATATAACGACAATAAAATTTAGCTCGCTACAGGCGAAGTGAAAAATATTTACTTTTCTTGTTAATTATTTTTCAATTCTATCAAAAATGTATGTTTAGCCTTATTCCATTGAATTTTTCGTAGTTTTGCACATTGAAGCAAACTGGTTCTATCGCTGCATGTTACATGGAGAGGAAAGTCCGGGCAACATAGGGCGATACGCTTCCTAACGGGAAGGCTGATTTTTTATCAGACAGCAAGTGCCACAGAAAATATACCGCCCCTCGGGGTAAGGGTGAAAACGTGAGGTAAGAGCTCACGGATTTGTATGGCGACATACATCTCGGTAAACCTCGTATGTTGAAAGACCAAATAGGTTGCAAGATTAGGAAGCGGCTCGTTTTCTGCCTTCGGGCACTTGCAATGGGTAGGTTGATGGAGTCTGTGTGTGAATGCAGACCTAGATAAATGATAGAAATTCTTATTTTAGAATACAGAACCCGGCTTACAAGGTTTGCTTCTTTTTTTTAATTATTGTACATTTTCTATTGCCTATAAACAAGTGTGTTAAGTTATGACAACAATTTTAATTATAGATGATGAGCGCCCAATCCGTAGCTCGTTACGTGATATCTTGGAATATGAAGACTACAAAGTCCTCGATGTCGACAACGGTGAGGACGGTCTGAAGATCTTGCAGAAAGAAAAAATCGACTTGGTATTATGTGATATCAAGATGAACAAAATGGACGGTATGGAAGTACTGACCGCTGCTAAAGAATTTTCCGACATCCCGTTCATCATGATCTCAGGTCATGGTACCATCGAAACAGCTGTTGAAGCTGCTCGTAAAGGTGCTTTCGACTTCCTGGAAAAACCTCTTGACCTCAACAGGTTATTGATAACCGTAAGGAATGCCCTGGAAAAAGGCTCCTTGGTCAAGGAAACAAAAGTCCTGAAACGTAAAATCTCCAAAACTAAAGAAATCCTTGGTGACTCCTCGGGTATCAATTTGATCAAAGATACCATTGACAAAGTTGCCCCAACAGAAGCCCGCGTATTGATCACAGGGGCCAATGGTGCCGGAAAAGAATTGGTCGCGCGTTGGCTGCACGAGAAATCCTCTCGCTCTAGCTCAACCTTGGTCGAAGTTAACTGTGCCGCAATCCCTTCTGAATTGATCGAATCTGAATTGTTCGGCCATGAAAAAGGATCCTTTACCTCAGCGGTAAAACAGCGAATCGGAAAATTCGAACAAGCTAACAATGGTACCCTTTTCTTGGATGAGATCGGTGATATGAGCCTTTCTGCTCAAGCAAAGGTATTGAGGGCATTACAGGAAAACAAAATTACTAGGGTAGGTGGCGAAAAAGAAATCGATGTCAACGTGCGTGTGATTGCTGCAACCAACAAAGATCTTTTGAAAGAGATTGAAGAGGGCAACTTCCGTATGGACTTGTACCACCGTCTTAGTGTTATCTTGATCCATGTGCCTTCTTTGGCCGAACGTAAGGATGATATCCCAACTTTAGCCAATGCCTTCTGCGAAGAAGTGTGTGCAGAGTATAGCATGCCTGTCAAAGCTTTTACACCAGATGCCATGAAAACCCTTCAATCTTTGCCTTGGAGCGGTAACATCCGTGAGCTAAGGAACATGATCGAACGCTTGATCATCTTGTGTGATAAGAAAATCACCGAAGAAGATGTGTTGAAATTTGCTAACCCAGGCGGTCCGATCACTGCAAATAGCCTTGCCGGAAACCATACGAGCAATGGATTTGATATGGAGCAATTTACCTCTTTCCAAGACTTTAAAGACTTCTCTGAATGCGAATTCATTAAATACAAATTGGAAAGAAACAATTGGAATGTCTCCAAGACAGCTGATGACCTTGATATACAAAGAAGTCACCTGTACAGTAAGATCGAAAAATTCGGACTGAAAAGAGACTAAGCTTAATATCTTGAAATATTATACAAACACAATACAACGAAAAAGGCCTGATCTAATCAGGCCTTTTTTTATTATACGTATATTTTAATACGTTGTTAATCGTTGAATTTCCGTTTTTGTCGACTATATAACATATATATAGCAACGGTCAAAACTATAATTCCGATTATTAAATACGGTAATGCAGATCCCTCACTCGTGCTAGCGTTGGTGTTGTCCTGTGCAAACAAACCAATAGATACTGCATTTAGTAGTACTAACACATTCCACTTTCTCATGATCAATTTGTTTTTTAAGTTTATATAATAATATACGAATAATATAACGCAAAAACCATGACAAAGCAAATGTATTAACAATTATTTAACCTATTAAATGCCAAAATCCGCTATTGTAATGATAATGTTACCCTGAAAACGTAATTGTCATCCATTTAGTTGTTTTTTTATTTCAAAAAACAAAAATTTTCAAATGAAATAGAAGGGTATCTGATTGTATTTCAACCTCTTTATGGCCTAAATAGAAATCGTTCTAAAACAAAAAAAGTGTTAATCCTTTTCAGGAAAAACACTTTCTATCTTAATTTAAAATGGAATTAAATGATTTCAGCTAAAAAATTACCCTGTTGATGGATAATTTCGCGCTTGGCGATAATTTCTTGAAGATTAATGGTTCCAATCACATATTTATGATCATCGCTAAAGAACCGCTCAGAAATACTGATAAAATCAATGTTTTCCAAAACATCCTCATCTTCATATCGGAAATAAACTTTTAGAGCGTAGTCAGTTGAATATTCCACCTGTTGTGCCTCTAAATGTTTTTTGTACTCGTATTTGTAATCATATCTTAATGCAGCAATATCTGAAAGTACTGCAGAACCTGTAGGGTGGCCACCGGCTCCTTTGCCATAGAAAAATTGCTCATCGGCAAACGCAGCTTTAACCAATACCCCATTGTATTCGTTTTCTACATTCTGCAAGATATTGCCTTTGGAGATAAATTTAGGGAGAACATAAAGAACGACCTTGTTATTTGTTATCTCCTTGGCCAAAGGGATCAATTTAATTTTATAGTTTTTCTCTCTGGCATATCTGATATCGGCATTGCCCAATGTGTCGATCCCTAAATTCAGGATTTCGTCCGGGTTGATGTAAATGCCATAGGCATGAGATGCTACAATGGCCAATTTGTATTTGGGATCATATCCACCAACATCCAATGTCGGATCAGTTTCTGCAAATCCTAATTCCTGGGCTCTTTTCAATGCCTCATCATAGCTTTGGTTTTCATTGAAGATCTTGGAAAGGATGTAGTTGGAAGAACCATTGAAGATACCGCTTACAGAGTGTAAAAGCTCGTTGTCATAGTATTCTTCTAGGTTTCTGATGATAGGGATACTACCGCAGACTGCTCCTTCATATAATAGGGAAGTACCATGTTGATTTTGGATCTCGGTCAATTCCTCTAGATGGGTAGCGATCATTTTTTTATTGGCAGAAACAACATTCTTTCCTGTTGTCAATGCTCTTTTTGTAATCTCAAAAGCAGCTTCGGCATCATCGATCAATTCAACAACGGTATTGATCTCTGGGTCTTCCAGAATAGCATTGGCATCTGTGGTAAACAATTCCGCAGGCAAGGTCCTTTTTTTATCCGCGTTCTTGATAACAAATTTCTTGATCTCTAAGTTTAGGTTCTTTGTTTTTATGATATCGTATAAACCTTGTCCCACCACACCAAATCCAAACATCCCGATGGTAAGTTTCTTACTCATTATTCTTTAATTAAATTTAAGTGATTTTCTGCTTTTGTATTATGTTTCTCAAGAAAGTTGCCTATGACTTGAGTCAGGGTTTTTGTTTCAATCAAGAAGCCATCATGTCCAAAAAAGGAATGCAGCTCATAGTATTCCGCATTTGGAATATGTTTCGCGATGAATTCCTGTTCTTGTGGAGGGAATAGCACATCCGAAGGAATACCTATGATCAGGGCATTGACGCCCTCAATTGAGCTTAATACTTGCTCCACCTGTCCACGTCCTCTGCCTAGATGATGGCTATCCATGGCTTTGGTCAAATACCAATAGGAAAATGCATTGAATCTCTTGACTAATTTATCCCCTTGATAGGCTTGGTAGGAGGATGCTTTGTAAGCGTCTGTTTTGTCATGGTCCGATTCCACTTGGGTCGTTCCATAGGCATTGTATGTCCTATACGACAATAATGCCATGCTGCGGGCCGCCTTTAATCCGTTCAATCCAGCATCATTCCTTTGCTCTTTAAAGCTGGAATCTGCTTCGATCGCAAGCCTTTGGCTTTCATTGAATGCGATACCCCACGGTGAGAAAAACGCATTTGTTCCGATAGCAATCAGATTATGGATCTTTATGGTTTTGGATACCGTCCATTCCAAAGCTTGTTGACCGCCTAGAGATCCTCCAATCAAGGTGTTGATTTCTTGGATCCCTAGATGATCAGCTAATAGTCCATGTGCTTTAACAATATCTCTGATCGTGAACTGAGGAAAGTCCGAATAATAGGGTAGGTTGGTGTCAGGGTCAATGGATAGGGGATTCGTCGTCCCATAATGTGAGCCCAGTACATTGGCACAGATAATGAAATAATCCTTATCGTTGAATAACTCATTTTCGCCAAATAATCCTGGCCACCAGTCAAAAACATCTGAATTTGCAGTCAATGCATGACATACCCAAATTACATTGGATTTATCCTCATTTAGCTTTCCATAGCTATGGTAGGCTATCTGTAGGTTTGCCAGTTTTTTACCACTCTCTAATTCGAAGTCTTGGCTATATCCGAAAGTCTTTACACTCATTCTCTTTAATTATCTTCCTCCTAAAAAATCAGTTAAGCCCCCACTTACTTGATTTTGTCAAATGCTTGTGTTAAGTCTGCTTTAATATCGTCGATGTGCTCGATACCCACCGAAAGTCTCAATTGACCTGGAGCAACTCCAGCTGCTTTCTGCGCCTCTGCACTCAATTGTTGGTGTGTCGTTGCCGCAGGATGGATAATCAGGGATTTCGCATCTCCTACGTTCGCCAAATGGCTGATCAATTCCAAAGAGTCAATGAACTCATTCGCCTTATCAACTCCACCTTTGATGGTAAAGGATAATACCGCACCATATCCGTTTTTCAGATATTTTTGTGCATTCTGATGGTATGGGTGGTTTTTCAATCCTGGGTAGCTTACTTGCTCTACTTGTGGATGTGCTTCCAACCATTGTGCGATTTCCAAGGTATTGTCAACATGGCGTTGAACACGAAGAGACAAGGTCTCCAGACCTTGTACCAAAAGCCATGAATTGAATGGAGATAGGGCAGGGCCGAAATCTCTTAATCCTTCAACGCGAGCGCGGATAGCAAATTGAATGTTCCCAAACGGTCCGCCTTCACCGAATACATCCGAGAATACTAAACCATGGTAACCTTCAGAAGGCTCTGAGAATTGTTTGAATTTACCATTTCCCCAGTTGTAGTTACCGCCATCGATAATCACACCACCAATACTCGTTCCGTGACCACCGATCCATTTTGTTGCCGATTCTACAACCACATTGGCGCCATGCTCCAATGGTTTGAACAGATAACCGCCAGCACCAAAAGTGTTGTCCACGATCAATGGTAGGTCATGTTTCTTGGCAACCGATGCGATACGCTCGAAATCAGGAATATTGTAACTCGGATTCCCAATCGTTTCTACATAGATCGCTTTAGTTTTATCGTCGATCAAGGCTTCAATTTTATCTGCATCCGAATCTTCAGCAAATCTTGCCTCAATGCCTAATCGCTTAAAAGAAACCTTGAACTGGTTATAGGTACCTCCGTAAAGATTTGATCCTGAAACAAAGTTTTCACCTGCCTCGAGGATATTGGTCAAGGCCAAGAATTGTGCTGCCTGACCAGAAGACACAGCTACAGCTGCCACACCACCTTCTAATGCCGCGATACGTTTTTCAAAAACATCCGTAGTTGGATTCATGATCCGCGTATAGATGTTTCCAAATTGCTTAAGGGCAAATAAATTCGCGCCATGTTCCGCATTTTCGAAAACATAGGAGGTAGTCTGATATATAGGTAATGCTCTGGATCCAGTTGTAGGGTCTACATCTTGACCTGCGTGCACTTGTAGTGTTTCAAATTTAAGATTTTTGTTGTCTGCCATTTTTATGTTGATTATTGATGTTAGTAAATTGAATATATGATTTCCTTTCTTGCTATGCTATTGGTCGTCTGTACTCTATTATTTTTGCACTTTTTCCTCGTGCTCAAACATAGTGACGACTATCGCATTCGGGTAATGCAAATAATACAGCTGGAAATAAATTGAATGTTGAGATCTGTTGCTGGTTTTCCAACAAGATACACTAATTCCGATTTTGAAAATTTTGAAGTCATAGTCTATTTCATTTATATGCTCCTGGGCTTTATTGCCTCGGACAGGAATTGGCACCTTTTCAATCCTTATTGAAGGTTGCCAGTGGGTCATTGAGCCAGTCTCTCGCCACTTCTTTATAAATCAAGACCATCTTTTTAGAGAGGTAATGATTAGCGTACCACTATCGAAGTACTCCGCAAATATAGTTCACGAAATTTAATTTTGCAATCTTTTTCTGAAAAGTTTATTCTTTGGCAGATCCCATTACCACTTTTCCCTATAAAGACCAGGGCTTCAACCTTTGTTAGTCCCTTCTCTAACGTCGGTTGAAGCCCCAATATTTTTCTGATATATATTTCCGATCAACTAAAAGGTAGTTGTCTTCGCATCACGCATTTGAATGATTTTGTCTACCACGTAGCGTGTATTCCCACGCCATGGTAATACGCCATGATATTCCTTATAATGAAGGTCAAAGGCTTTCCCGCTATTTAGTTCCAAGATATGGAAAACTGAGTCGTTTTCAATGGAGAATTCAAATTCATTGCTCGAAAGACCGGTCCCGGTCTTTTGCGAACGGATTCCCTCTTGGATCAGCTTTCCTTCGTAGGTCTTGAATAAATTTCCCTTTTTTACCGCATAATTCAAAACGCCAGATTTAACGCCTTCTCCAAATACAAAATAATATTTGAAATAAACAAATCCAGCAAAAGCCAGAAATAGAATAAGTAAAAACCAGCTGATGAATTTCTTGAACTTTGAACCTTTAGTGCTAGGTTGTGGGTTAGTTGTTTCCATTTTTTTTGATTCAGTTTCTATTTGGTAACAAAAAGAATACCTAAAAATAAAAAAGGTTGGCGAATTTCCATTGCCAACCTTATATTTTTTTTAACCTAGTAGCTGCATCTCTGCATCGATTGCTTCCTTGGTCTTGTCACTTACCGGAACCAATGGAAGCCTAACATGGTCTTTGCCAATCCCTTTCTTTTCTAGGATATATTTGACACCAGCAGGATTTCCCTCAATAAAACAAAGGTCAATGATCTTCAATAATTCCAAGTGAATGGCCCTTGCTTCCACATAGTTTCCTTCGCGACATAGATGTGCCAAGGCTGAAACTTTGGTAGGGTAGGCATTGCCGACAACCGAAATGATTCCGGCCGCACCCATCGCCATCATAGGCAATGTAACGGGGTCATCCCCAGAAATCAGGAGAAAGTCCTTTGGTTTATCTCGAAGGATCTCACTGAACTGTGCAAAATTCCCCGATGCTTCCTTGGTCGCTACAATATTTTTGAAATCCTTGGCCAAACGAACGGTAGTCGCTGGACTTATATTGCTGCCCGTCCTTCCTGGTACATTATAAAGGATAATAGGAAGTTTAGATGCCTCCGCGATTGCTTTGTAATGCTGATAGATGCCTTCTTGTGTTGGTTTGTTATAGTATGGAGAAACCGAAAGGATCGCAGCATAGTCAAGGATCTCAAAGTTCTTGATCTGCTCCACGATTTCATAGCTGTTGTTTCCACCAATTCCAGCTACCAATGGAATACGCTTATTAACGTGCTTCGAAGTAAATTGCCACAGCTTCTTTCGTTCATCTTGGGTTAGGGTAGCTGTTTCTCCAGTGGTACCCAATGAAACCAAATAATCAATGCCACCTTCAATCTGAAAATCTATCAGATTGCCGAGGCTTTCGTAATCTACTGTGCCGTCTGCGTGAAATGGAGTGACTAATGCCACTCCCGCACCTTGAAGCTCGTTCATCGTTTATGTATATTTATTTATTTATTTTATTCTTATTTATTGATCATCGCCAGGAGCTGAACATCCGAGATCATCGGAACCTGAAGTTTTTCTGCCTTCGCTAATTTCGATGGTCCCATTTTGTCTCCTGCCACCAGATAGTTCAGTTTTGAAGAAATACTGCTCAACATCTTTCCGCCATGCGACTCAATCAGTTCTGTCAATTCTTCCCGGGAATGGTCCGCAAATACGCCCGATATCAAAAAGGTTTTGCCCAAGAGACTATCGCTAGCTAATAACACTTCCTTTTCTTCAATCTCAAACTGTAAACCCATGGCCTTTAGTTTTTCGATCTCTTCCCAATGCTCTGGATTAACCAGATAGGCATTGATGCTTTCGGCTATGCGCAAGCCTATATCCTGAACAGAAAGAATTTCATCTACGGTAGCAGCACGGATCGCATCGATGTTTTTGAAATGCTGCGCCAATTTCTTGGCTACGGTCTCACCGATATGTCGGATGCCCAAACCAAATAATACTTTCTCAAAGGGCTTATTCTTCGATTGCTCGATACCTTTCAGCATATTGTCTATGGACTTTTGCCCGAATCTTTCTATGCCGACCAGTTCAGGCTCCCTATCTTTTAGGGTATAGATGTCCGAAATTTTTCGGATCAATCCTAGCTTGAAGAACGTTTCGATGGTTTCATCGCCTAAGCCTTGTATATCCATCATCTTTCTGCCGATGAAATGTTGCAGCTTTCCTACAATCTGCGGTTTACAGCCATCCTCATTCGGGCAATAATGAACTGCTTCGCCTTCTTCCCTGATCAAGGTTGTGCCACATTCTGGACATTGAGTAGGGTATTCAAATGGTTTAGCTCCGTCGCGACGCTTTTCAACGTTTGCTGAAATAATCTTTGGAATGATCTCGCCGCCCTTTTCTACAAAGACCGTATCATGCTCGTGCAAGCCCAGTCGCTCGATTTCATTGGCATTGTGCAGTGAAGCCCGCTTTACTGTTGTTCCAGCCAACAGGACTGGTTTCAGGTTCGCTACGGGAGTCACCGCCCCTGTACGCCCAACTTGATAGCTGATGCTGTTCAAGATCGTTTCAACCCGCTCCGCTTTAAATTTATAGGAAATTGCCCAACGCGGAGATTTTGCCGTAAAGCCCAATTCTTCCTGTTGTGCAAAGTCATTTACTTTGATCACGATTCCGTCGATCTCATAGGAAAGTTGGTGTCTGGCCTCATCCCAATGATGGATAAATTCCAGTACTTCCTCGATGGAATTGCACAGTCTACTATGTTCGCAAACTGGAAATCCCCATGATTTCACTTCCTCAATGCTATGCCAGTGGTCGTGGAATAATTTGTTTCTGTTATCACAGTACAGAAAATAAAGGAAACAGTCCAATGGTCTTTTTGCAACCTCCGAGGAGTCCTGTAACTTGATGGTCCCAGAAGCAAAATTCCTTGGATTGGCATAGGTCTGCTCTCCATTTTCTTCCCTTTCTTTGTTCAACCTCAAAAAGGCCGATTTATGCATAAAGATCTCCCCACGGATATCGAAGCTTTCAGGATAGTCGCCTTTCCTCAGTTGATGCGGTATGCTGCGGATGGTCTTCACATTGTTGGTCACATCATCACCTTGGGTTCCATCCCCGCGGGTGACAGCCTGGACCAATTTTCCATTTTCAAATGAAATAGAAATGGAAAGACCATCAAATTTCAATTCAGCAACGTATTGAACCTGATCACCAACTACCTTCCTGACCCTGTTGTCAAAGTCTTTTAACTCCTGTTCGTTATAGGTATTGCCCAATGACATCATTGGCCATTTATGACGAACCGTTTGGAATCTTTGTGTGATATCTCCGCCAACTTTTAGGGTAGGGGAGTTAGGGTCTCTGAATTCAGGATATTGGAGTTCCAACGCTTCCAGTTCCTTTAATTTATGGTCAAAATCGTAATCGGAAATGGAGGGTTGCGCTAAAACATAATATTGATAATTATATTCGTTCAGCTCACGTGTAAGTTCTGTTATCTTCGCTTGAATATCAATTGACATAGACCACGAAAATACAAAATATATTAAGGGTAAAATAATTTAAAACAAAATTTGGCTACTCCCGTAATGTGTTGCTAAACAATGAAAATTATATGGGAAAAGATAATTCAGGACTTTCGCGATTAATGGAAATTATTTTCATGAAGGTCGCTGTATTTATGGATTTTATTCATGTAATAATCCCAAATAATGGAGTTCTTATATTGTCCTTTATTGTTCTCTTTTTGTGCATATTTCTTTCTTTTCTTTGCTGTTTTGAAGAAATTCTTGAAAAAATACTGATGACCACGGCTTACAGCCCAAGCATCCGCCGTTTTTCCATCAAAAAGAAACTTGATTAAAGCAAAAAGATCCCACCATAATCTTAAGGATATTTTCCAAATCCCAGCAGCAACCGGTAGGTTCTTTTGCATCATGACCAAATTGTTCCGGAAGTTGAGATAGGTCTTCTGCGGATTGCTGGTTTTTAAGGTTCCTCCTCCCACATGGTAGACAATGGAATCTGGACAATAGCCCACCTTGTAACCCATTCGCTTTAATCTCCAGCAAAGATCGATTTCTTCAAAATGTGCAAAGAAATCAGCATCAAATCCTTCTGCTTCTTTCCAAGCCTTGGATTTAATGAACAGTGCGGCACCTGTCGCCCAGAACACCTCTTGGGCATCATTATATTGGCCTTGGTCTTTTTCAACTTTATCCAAGATCCGCCCTCGACAGAATGGAAATCCAAAATAATCAATATAGCCTCCGGCAGCGCCTGCATGCTCAAATTCCCCCTTGCTATGATATGCCTGAATCTTAGGTTGACAGGCTACCAATAATGGGTCTTGCTCCATATATGCGATGACTGGTTCAACCCAGTTCTCTGAAACCTCTACATCTGAATTCAATAGGATGTAATAATCCGCTTCCACTTTCTTCAAGATTTCATTGTATCCGCCAGCAAAACCTAAGTTCTCGCTGTTGCGAATGATCTTGAACATGGGGAAGTTCTCCTCCACATAACTAATGGAATCATCGGTCGATCCATTGTCGCCGATAATAAACTCTATATTTGGGTATGTACTATTAAATACCGAAGGAAGGAATTTCTCCAAGAAATACTTCCCGTTCCAATTTAATATGACAACGGCAACTTTCGGGTAATTTGACATTTAATTTCTTCTTTTACGCTTCCATCTACGATGGGACCATAACCAATAGGCAGGTTCGGAACGGATGATTTCTTCCGTAAACCTATTATGGATATGGGTAATCTCATGTTCTGGATACACATCTGGATTTTCCACCAAGGTGGTAAACTTACAGCTGTAATATCCTCTTTTCTTCTTTCTCCTGACCTCACAGAAAACCACCGGAAACTTCGTCAATCGTGAAATACGCTCGGCACCTGTATAAACCAAGGTGTCTTGGTTCAAAAATTCCATGAAATAATCAGAATCCTGATAGGTAGGTGTCTGGTCCGCTACAAACATACTAATATGCGGAACATTTTTCAACTTTATAATATGTCTTAAGATCTGTTTCATGGGAACCATTTCTGCTCCAAACCGTGAACGGATCTGATTATGAATCTTATTGAAGACTTTATTGTTTAAAGGTTTGTAGACAATCAGCTCGGGTACATCCATCATCAACGACAAACGGTGGATCGATAACTCCCAGTTCCCATAATGTGAGGTCACCCCAATCACCCCTTTCCCTTGGTCCGTATATTGATATACCTCCTCAGGATTCAATAATTCGATGCGCTTGATGACTTCTTCGGGCCTGATGGTCGCCATTTTTACCGATTCCACCAATAGATCGGGAAAATAACGGTAAAATTTATAGGCTATTTGTTTGATCTCTTCCTCGGGTTTCTCTGGAAATGCATTCCTCAGGTTCTCAAAGACCACTTTCTTACGATAGCCAAATACATAGTAAATCAGGACGAAAAGGAAGTCGGAGATCAGGTAAAGGCACCAAAAGGGCAGAAGTGATAGCAAATACAATGTCCCGTAAATCAGTTTTTCCTTCATGCCAATTTTAAAGTACTTTACAAATATCCCCAAATAAAGTTATTTTTGCGGACAAATTGAAGTGAATATTCGTTTATGTCAACAGGAATTCTTTTACCGGCACTCTACCTGCCTAATATCAGTTATTTACAAACCATAAAAAATAACGATGGTCCCATTATCGTGGAACAGTTTGAAAACTTTCCCAAACAGACCTTCCGTACCCGAACCCAAATTGCTACAGCAAATGGGGTGTTGGATTTGTTAGTGCCTATACAGCACGGTAAAAAACAGAGACAGGTCATGAAGGATGTTTTGATCAATTACGACCATCCTTGGCAAAGGCTGCATTGGTTAAGTATTCAGACAGCTTACCGTAGCTCGGCCTATTTTGAATACTATGAGGATGATTTCCGTGAATTTTACGAAAAGGAATATAGCCATCTCCTGGAGTTTAATGTGGACCAATTGAAGCTGATCCTTAAATTACTAAAGATCAACCGTGAAATTGTGCTCAGTGAAAAATATGAGGCAGAATCGCCTAACCAAATAGATTTTCGGAAAGCAATCCATCCTAAATTGCCTTCCCTAATACAGCAACAAAAGCCATATTATCAGTTGTTTGAAGATAAGAATGGGTTTCTCCCTAATTTGAGTACTATAGACCTTTTGTTCAGTCAAGGACCCCAGTCGAAAAACTATTTCTAATCAGTTTTTATTTTCTTCTTGAAACAATTTCTTTATGTTTAGCGTTCTGTTTTTTAACAGTCTATTTCATGAAGAAAATTGTATTGATCTGCTTTTGCTTTTTTATGGCGATTTCAGCATTTGCACAAACAGGTGCTGATACCCTACATTACCGTAAAGTGTACTATTTTGGAGGAACGGGCCTTTCATTTCCTTTGGGGAAAACCAAGAACGTCCTCACCACAAAGCTATTTACGGGAAGTATGGGTCTGGATATCTCCTTGAAAAATCCAAAATATTACCTGCAACCCACCCTGTACATGTTGAGTTTCGGCTACGATCAACTATTGGATGATTCAGAATACAACCGGGTCTTAAAGAATGCAAGGTCTACGATGTATGTATTGAGTTTGGCAGGAGGGATGCGTAAGCAATGGGAACGCTTGAATACCTATGCTTATTTAGGTCCTTCCGGAGCGCTTAATATGGAACCGCGTTCTGAAGATAAAGGGGACGGTACGGTAGAACTTAATTACGAGTACAGTATATCCCCGGCCATAAAAATGGGGGTAGGGTCGGACTATAAGTTCAAGGGATTCTTCTTGGGCATGGAAGTAGGTTACCTGCACAATTTTAGGAAAATGCAGGGAAATCCGGTTAATGTGCTTTCAATAATGGTCGGTCTGAAGTCCGATATTACTAAATTAAGTGATAAAGTTGTAGAAGTTATTTCAAAATAATATAAAACTATTTTCCTGATAATCAATGTGATATGTATATTCTTCAAAAAAAGCGGTCTTTTTTTTATGATTTCGCACAATATGGCAAGGTATATGTCGTTAATACACTATCTAGATAAATAGAAAATATTTAGGTTAATAATTGGTTTGGTAAAATACCTGGAGTTCTCCGCTCCGGGTATTTTTGTTTTTAGACCTTCCAGTAAAAATAAAAAAATATTCAATCGCTTATAATAAAGCGATTTAGTTACCGTTTAGATAGTAAATTCATAATTTCATAATTTAGGTTAATAATTGGTTTGGAAAAATACCTGAGATCCCCAATCTCAGGTATTTTTATTTTTTGGATTCCTGTGATGACAAGTTTTTAACTTTTAGTGACACCTGGGGGTGAAACGAAGGGTCTAGGAACTATCAAATCTTCATTTGAAATAGTTTCCTCAACTTACGATTTTGGAATGATCAAATTTTCCTAAAAACACAAAAATAGATTCTTCGTTTCACTCTGAATCTCTCTTTAGCACACTTCCGATTCTGAACGATCAGTGAAGAATCTGTACGGTTCTTATAAAAATATGCTTGTCATCCTTTACCGAAGGTAAAGGACCTGTTCGCCAATACAGCAATGAATGTATTTCTTTTTGAAGGTTCGCATTTCTCCGAGAAGCTTCGTTCCTCAGCATGACACAAAAAAACCTAAATTTAACGACATTGCCGCTTGGGGTCTATCCCCAAATTACTCTTCCTCAAAATTATATTTCAAGTCCCTAAAGTAGTATACCTTATCCCTGATATTGATCTCCCGCAATACCCGACAAGGATTTCCTGCCGCAACTACATTTTCGGGAATGTCCTTGGTTACGACAGAACCAGAGCCAATCACTGTATTGCTGCCGATTTTCACACCAGGGTTGATCACCGTATTGCCTCCGATCCAGACATTGTCACCAATTTCAATGGGTAGTGCATATTCCCAACCTTCAACCCGCAATACAGGATCAACGGGATGTCCAGCGGTGAACAGGCTTACATTTGGAGCGATCATCACATTATCCCCGATCTTTACCTTGGCACAGTCCAAAATGGTCAGATTATAGTTGGAATAGAAATTATCACCGATTTCAATATTGTATCCATAATCACAATAGAATGGTGGCTCAATAAAGAATCGGCTTGTGGTCTTCCCAAACAATTGTTTGATGATCTGGTTTCTCGCCTTGATCTTTGTAGGGTCCATTAGATTGAACTTCTGTAATTCCACTTTGGCATGTTGCCTTTCTTTATATAGTTCATCTCCCGAAGCGATATAGGGTTCGCCAGCGATCATCTTTTCTTTTGAGCTTTTATTCATCTGTTTTGTCTTGTTGATTACTGATTTAATATACAAAAAATGGCTGGTTCGAGGCAAAATTAGCGGCATAACTTGTCGCATTTTCTTTGTTGTGGATAAGATTTTGGCTAAGAATAAGCTTCGGGAGAAGCTTTACCCTTATTCGAGCCATATTCGGAAAATTCGAAATATGTCTCGAATAAGGGTAAAGTTTGAATGGGTAAATTGGCTAAAAAACTTTCTTCTGAAGCCTTGGCTTTGCCCTTAAAAATTGGAGGCCTTTTCGGTCGTCTGATCGAGTTCGGAATAAAGGTATGCAAAAGAGGCCACGAATCTATCAAGGCCTCTTCAAATATGTTGGATGAACTTTTAGTTTTTGCTGATCACGAAGTTCTCTTTGGTAATCCTCACTTTCTTCAAGTTTACCAACCAATCTTTTGATTCGTCGCGGTGACCTAAAGCCAAGATGGTTACAGAACGTAAACCTAATTCATTAAGTCCTAGGAATTGGTCCAGGGCTTGGCTGTTAAAACCTTCCATCGGAGTGGCATCAACACGTTGTTCAGCAGCAGCGGCAATCGCGATACCAAAACCAATGTAGGCCTGGCGTGCAGCGTGTTCAAAATGCTGGTCTTTCGTCTGACTATTGAACCTGGTCATCAAGTTGTTCTTATAGTCATTTGCGAAGCCAGCAGGCAATCCGCGTTCTTGCTCCTGTTGTAAGAACACTGAATCCACGCGCTCTTGGGTGTATTCATCGTATGCCGCAAAGATCAACAGGTGTGAAGAGTCAACGATCTGCGATTGGTTATATGCTAAAGGGAGAATCTGTTCTTTGATCTCTTGGTTGCTGATTTCGATTACCTTGAAAGGATGTAAGCCAGAAGAAGTGGGGGCAAGCCTAGCTGCCTCGGTTATGTAATCAATTTTCTCTTGTTCTACAGCCGCTCCTGTCATTTTTTTAGTAGCGTATCTCCATTGTAAATCTTGTAGTAAGCTCATTCTCTTGAAATTTATGATAGTATTTTACGTTAAATCAATATAGATTTGATATAGCCATCTATGGCGTCCGCAAGGACAGCCGATGGACAGATGTTTTCCTTGCTGCTCAGAGCTAGCAAGTCCATGGCGACAATGCCATGCAGGATAGACCATAGGGTCTTCAGTTTGAGGTATCGGTCAAGGTCCTTCTTTCCGCTGGCCTTGATCGCTTCATCGATCAGGGATAACATCAGGTTAGATACCCTTTTTATCTCTTCCGATTCGTTGGTTTTTTCGCAGGTTGGGATTCCCAGACCAAACATGATCTCATAATGTTTGGGGTATTTTGCGGCGAACAACCAATATCCAACCGAAAGCTGTTTGATCTTTGTTGCGATGTTTTCTTGAGGGTCTATCTCTTGATTGATGGAATCCAGTAATTGGATAAATCCTTCCTTTACGAAATAAGCAGAAATAGCCTCCTTATTTTCAAAATGCTTGTAGATCACAGGGACAGAATACTCGATGGCATCTGCAATCTTTCGGATGGAAAGTGACGCCCAACCTTCTTTTTCGACGATTTCTCGGGAGCAGACGATGATCTGTTCCTTAAGTTCTTGCTGTTGTCTGAGTTTTCTTTCTGTAAGTCCCATGCTGCATTTAGTTAACAGTGTTAGCAAAAGTAACAATGATATTTATATGTTGCAAACATCTATTAAAAACATACATCAAAATGACAATGAGCTTCGGGAAATAAATTCTAACTTTAAGGATGAACTTCTTAAAAAGTAAACGCAAGGTATCATTGGTCTTAGGCAGCGGCGGAGCTCGTGGACTGGTTCAAATTGGGGTAATTCGTAGTTTAGAGGAGAAAGGATATGAAATTGATGAGGTGGTAGGATGTTCGATCGGTTCTTTGATTGGAGCGGCCTATGTCGAAGGGAAAATGGGGAAACTGGAAGAATGGATGCGGTCCATTACCCGAAGGCAGGTCTTTAAACTGATGGATTTTACCAATCCAAAGTTTGGGCTGCTCAAAGGCGAGAGGGTCTTTGAATCCCTGAAAGAAATCTTCCCGGATAAGAACATCGAGGATATGGATATTCCATTTCGGGCCATCGCGACCGATATGGTAAGCGAAAAAGAAGTTGTGTTTGATAAAGGGAGCGTTTACAAAGCCATTCGGGCTTCCATTGCCATTCCAGCTGTTTTTACCAGTATAGAAAGCGAGGACTGGAACCTGGTGGATGGAGGGGTCATCAATCCATTGCCCATCAATTACGTCAGGAGGAAGCGAAGGAACATCATTATTGCGGTCAATCTCGATGGCAAACCGGATGCTGAATATGGGCCATACAATGGTGCAAAAGGACTGAATGCCATATCCATGCTTCAGGAGTCCTATTTTATGATGCGTAGACGATTGAGCCAACTATCGGTTGAACTGTACAAGCCCGATTACGTGATCAATATTCCCCATAATATCGCAGGGATTTGGGACTATGACAAAGCATCTTTTATGATCGAGAAAGGGAAGGAGCTAACGGACAAAGTGGTTCCTGATGTACCGATAAAAAAGAAGGAGACCAAGAAAAACAGCAAAACTCCTAAAGAAAAAGAGAAAGAAAAAGAGGTCGTTTAATCGACCTCTAGCAATAATTTATTCATGTGGAGATTAAACTCCTCAGGATGTTCCAGGTTTGGAAGGTGCCCGCAATCTTCCATTTCAATATATTTTGAACCCTTGATTCCTTTTGACAGTTCTTCCATGAGATTGGCGGGGGTGATCTTGTCTTCTTTTCCGCGAACCACTAAAGTGGGAACATTGATCTTTGGAAGGACTTCCGTAGTGTCCGTTCGGGCTGCCAGTGCCAGCAAGGTTGCACAGATGGATTCGATGCTGTTCCTTCGGATACTGCTCTTGATCAATTCGATGGCTTCGGGATTGGAATCAATGCTTTTTTTCGAGAACAGGTTGGCAATAAATCCAATGGCATAAGGTCTGCGACCATATTGCAATACTGCCTGTATGGCATCAAAACGCTTCTGTTTACCTGCATTTTCATCGGGTTTGCTGTGCGTATCGGAGAGGATCAGTCCAGAAATCCGATCTGGATACAATTCATAGGCCCTTAGGGCTATATAGCCTCCCATGGAAACCCCACAGAGGACAGCTTTGTCAATTTCAAGTTTGCGCATGAATACGCCGAGGTCTTTAGCAAATACATCGATGGAAAAAAATCCATGACCTTTTGTTGTATTTCCATGTCCGCGAATATCGACTGCAATACCAGTAATGTTATCTTCTAAACTTTCGAGCTGATCTCGCCACATTTTTTTATTGAAGGGAAAACCATGTAGGAAAATGATCGTTTTTTCAGGTTGTTCGCTGGCCTTTTTGATATAATAGGAGATACTGATATCTCCAATCCGGATCTTGTTGCTTTTAATTATACGTTCCGCCATAATTTTAAATATATAAATATCAACACGATAAGCAAAATATAGTTTGAAAATGATCAAAAAAGGGAAAAAGGATTTGGAAAATCTAAAAAAGTCCCGATATTTGCGCCACCTCAAAGGACAATTTGTCCTTTAAAGAATGCGCTCATAGCTTAATTGGATAGAGCATCTGACTACGGATCAGAAGGTTAGGGGTTCGACTCCCTTTGAGCGCACTTTCTTTTATAAACACAGCCATAACATCTTCCTTTAAAAATTGAATTCCCGTAGCGAAAAGGGGAAAAATAAGTCATTGAGGCTGAAAGGAATTGGTTTTAAATGTGAAAAAAAATTTTGCTGAGGATATTATTTCCTTATATTTGCATCACCAAAACAGAAAGGGCGTCAGTCGTATAGTATTGGTTGCCGCGCTCATAGCTTAATTGGATAGAGCATCTGACTACGGATCAGAAGGTTAGGGGTTCGACTCCCTTTGAGCGCACTTGGAAAGAGCCTAATTCTTATACGGGATTAGGCTTTTGTTTTTTTACATCTAAAAAAATAACAACACATTATGCTAAACCTAGTTTTATTCGGACCTCCGGGGGCAGGTAAGGGGACCCAATCGGCTAAATTGATCGATAAATATGCCTTGCACCATATTTCTACTGGAGATATGTTCAGAGGGCACATCAAAAATCAGACTCCACTGGGCAAAGAAGTGAGTCAGATCATTGCTGATGGTAATTTGGTTCCTGACTCGATTACAATTTCTATGTTGGAAGAGGAGTTGAAAAACAATCCTGAAGCTAAAGGGTTTATTTTTGATGGATTCCCACGTACAGTAGCTCAAGCAGAGGCATTGGATAAATTTTTGGAAGCGAACAATACATCGATCACTGGAGTGATTGCATTGGATGTGGATGAAAAGGAACTTACCCAGCGTATCGCTAAGCGTCAGGAGATTTCAGGACGTGCGGATGATGCAGCTGACAAATTGAAAAAACGTATCGAAGAATACTTCGGAAAGACCATTCATGTGTTGCCTTACTACGAAAATCAAGGTAAGTTGACAAAAGTGAACGGTATCGGTGAAATCGAAACGATTTTTGCCGACCTTTCAAACGTTATCGATAATTATTAATAAAAATATTCTGAATAGGGAGAGATATGGCTCAGGGGTCAAATTTTGTTGATTATGTAAAAGTATGTTGCCGTTCTGGACACGGAGGTGCCGGATCAGCCCATTTGCACCGTGATAAACACACGGCAAAAGGGGGACCTGACGGTGGTGATGGTGGTCGCGGTGGACATATTATCCTGAAAGGGTCGCATCAGCACTGGACTTTATTGCACCTGAAATTCAGAAAACATATTATTGCTGAACCCGGTGAATCTGGGGGAAGTGCTTTGCGTACCGGTGCAAACGGTAAGGATGAAATCCTGGAGGTGCCACTAGGTACCGTTGCCAAGAATGCCGAAACTGGAGAGGTCCTGTTCGAAATCACCGAAGATGGAGAAACCAAGATCTTGACTCCGGGAGGAAAAGGTGGTTTGGGTAACTGGCACTTTAAGTCTTCTACCGTTCAAACGCCGAGATTCGCTCAACCGGGATTACCGGGTATCGAAGAGTGGATGATCCTGGAATTGAAGGTATTGGCAGATGTTGGTTTGGTGGGATTCCCAAATGCGGGTAAATCGACCTTACTATCTGTGGTATCGGCAGCAAAACCTGAAATTGCAGATTACCCCTTTACGACCTTGGTGCCAAATCTAGGGATCGTAAGTTACCGTGATGGGAAGTCATTTGTAATGGCCGATATCCCCGGAATTATCGAAGGGGCATCTGAAGGTAAAGGCTTAGGACACCGTTTCCTGAGACATATCGAAAGAAATTCGGTACTGCTTTTCTTGGTGCCTGCAGATACTGACCGTAGCATCGCTGAAGAATACGAGATCCTATTGAATGAATTGACCGCCTATAATCCGGAATTATTGGATAAGCCAAAGCTTTTGGCAATCAGTAAATCGGATATGCTGGATGAAGAACTGGAAAAGGAAATGGCCCTTCAAGTACCGAAAGGAATTCCTTACCTATTTATTTCTTCCGTTACCGGAAAAAATATCCAGCAACTGAAGGACATGATCTGGAAAGAAATCAATTCTTAATGATATGAAAGCCATCGAAAGATGGCTTTTTTTTGAACCAGGATTCAAGAGATTCGAGGATAGACCAAGATTATGGCAGACATTCCGCTGGAAATCTTTATTTTTTCTGTCGTGTTGAGGAACGAAACATCTCGGAACAATCCAAACTTCCAATAATAATTCCATCATTTATTTTGTCACATACAGTTTCTTAGCCCTCGGTTATAGCTGCGATTGGCGTACAGTTCCTTGACCTTCGGTCAAGGATGACAGGGTCGGTGGGAGGAGAACCGTATAGATTCTTCGCGTTTCTCAGAATGCTCTTTAGCACATTTCCAATTCTGAACGAAAAGTGAAGAATCTGTAAGTAAATGTCCAAATACCTGCTGTCATCCCCATCGAAGATGGAGGACCTGTACGCTTATACATACAAAATCATAAAGTGGCTGTAGGCGATACGCTCCTATCAAATATGCCGAACATATACGGGAATTTTGATCTTGGTCCATCCTCCCATCCATTGAATCCTGGTTCATGCCCAAATCTTGGTCCATCCTCCCATCCCTTCAATCCTGGTTCAAACTCTCCCTCGAAACTCCTGTCTTTTTTCCTTATTTTCGCAACAATGGATTTATCATTAAAGGAATTTTTGGACCGTAAAGTGGAGGAATTCAACCAACCGAATTTTATTCCTAATGACCCCATCAGTATTCCGCATCAATTTTCATTAAAGCAGGATATTGAAATCATGGGGTTCTTTGCGAGCATATTGGCTTGGGGACAACGGAAAACCATTATCAATAAATGTAATGAGCTTATCCAACGTATGGATGGCAGTCCCTATGATTTTATGCTGAACCATCAGGGGCATGATCTGAAAAATATGTTAGGTTTCAAACATAGGACCTTCAATGATACCGATCTCCTTTACTTCATCAGTTTTTTCCATTACCATTACCATCATTTCGATAGCTTGGAAGATGCCTTTTTGCAGATGGAGGCAGGAGAGGAGTTTACTGTGGAGCAATCCTTAAATGGTTTCAAATCTTATTTTTTCTCTTTGGCGGATTTTCCGGAAAGGACCCGGAAGCATGTGAGCTCGCCAATGCAGAAATCAAGTTGTAAGCGTTTGAATATGTTCCTTCGCTGGATGGTTAGGAAAGATGATAAGGGCGTGGATTTCGGGATCTGGAAGAGGATTGATGCCAAAGACCTGATCTGTCCTTGCGATGTGCATGTGGAAAGGGTAGGCCGGAAGTTTGGGTTGATCCAATCGGATAAAGTAAATTGGAAAACAGCCTTGGAACTGACCGAAAATCTGCGGTCCTTGGATCCCAAGGATCCTGTTAAATATGATTTTGCTTTGTTTGGACTGGGAGTTGCTGGGGAGTTATAGGCACTTAGTAAAAGGGGATATACATTTCCTTGTGCTTACCCGCATCCTTATATTCGAATTCATCAGATATAAATTCAAATCCCATATCCAAATAAAAGGGATATGCTGTTTCACGGGCAATGCACCATAGATAATCTCCATGTAACTGGGATTTGATATGGTAGATCGCCGCTCCTAATAATTCTTTTGCATAGCCTTTTCTTCTGGCTTCGGGGGCAGTTGCCATTCCCCGCAAACGGTACCCTTCATGTGGAAGCTTGGGATTGTTGGTTCTGTGAACGGTCAGAATACATTGCAATTGGTTTTCATCGTCATACAGCCCTAAATGGAAGCTGTCTGGCCTTAAATCTTCGGGGTTGATACAAAGTTCCAGAGCTTTGCCTTTTTGCAATACAGCGCTTCTTAACGGCAAAGCATCATCAACTTGGATAAATCGGATCATCGATTCGATAATTTTTGGAGGATATCCACCAAGCGGTTAGAATAGCCAAATTCATTATCATACCAGCCTACAACTTTGACCAAGCCTCCCACAATACTGGTCAGTTCCGAATCAAAGACGCAGGAATAGGGATTATTGATGATATCGACGGAGACGATGGGATCCTCCGTATAGTATAGTACATCCTTTAATTCACCTTCTGCAGCTTCCTTAAATTTTTGGTTGATTTCTTCCACCGTAGTTTTTTTGGCTAGGTTGCAGGTGAAGTCCGTTAGAGAACCATTTAGGACAGGCACCCTGATTCCGGCGCCTCCAAGTTTACCATCTAGATGTTTGAAGACATTGGTGATGGCTTTTGCAGCTCCGGTGGTTGTCGGTATAATGGATGCTGATGCGGCCCTAGATCTCCTAAGATCTCGATGGGGTGCATCATGTAAATTCTGGTCACCGGTCATGGAATGTACCGTTGTGATATAGCCATCTACTATTTCCCAGTTTTCATCCAAGATCTTGATCAATGGCGCAACATTGTTGGTTGTACAGGATGCATTAGAGAAAATTGGGCTGTTCCAATCAAAATCCTTATCGTTGATGCCTAATACTAGGGTCGGGATCTCTTTGTCGGGAGAAGGAGCAGATATGACCACCTGTTTTGCGCCAGCGTCCAGATGTTTTGCTGCCAATTCTGCCTTGACGAAGAAACCTGTAGATTCCACCAGCACGTCAATATCCAGATCTTTCCATGGTAGGTCTTCTGGATTTCTCTGGTTTAATATCAGGATGGATCTGCCATCAATGATCAAATGATTTCCATCAAAATCTACCGTTCGATTCAATGGCCCATGGACCGAATCGTATTTGAATAAATGTGCCAATGTCTTTGCATCTGCAAGGTCATTAATGGCAACAACCTCCATCTGGTCGAGGTTTCTGTTCAGTAGATTTCTGAGGGTATGGCGGCCAATACGGCCAAAACCATTGATGGCAATTCTCATTATTTGTTAAATTCAGCAATTACTTCATTGATGTTTTTTTCACCTTCCCAATAAGTTTTTAATTGGCCGTCTGGACCATAAACATAATTGGCAGGGAACATATTCGGGATATGGAACTTTTGAACAAACTCTTGGTTTCTATCCCACAGCATTTGAACATTTGGTTTTCCGTCAAGTTCTTTACCGAAGGTTGTGAAGAACTGCGCCATCAGAGCTGGGTCATTCATGGATACATAGATCACATTGATGTCCTTGATCTTATCGTAATTCTTTGCTAAACCTTTGGTTTCATTTTGACAGTGGCTACATCCTGGATCGAACAGTACGAATACGGTATTCTTTCCAGCCGGCAGATCGGCCTTGGTATAAGAGATTCCAGATTTTACTTTATAAAAATTGAACTCAGGGATACTCAATGCCGCAGCTTTTGTTGTTTGGGGAGCAGCAGGAGCAGGGTTGCTTGATTGTGGCGTTTGCTCATGTGCTGAGTGGTCATGGGCAGCATGGTCATGGCCGGCATGTTCATCATGCGCTTCCGTATTTTCTGTTTTCTGCGGTTGGTTATTGCATCCCACAGCTAATACACCTAAAGAAAGGCAAAGAGAGGATAGGATTAATTTATTTCTCATGTCTTGTGTTTAAGATTCAAAACTAATAAAAAATATAGAGTATGCCGGCTGCGATCCTAGAATAAACATTATTTTGACATAATAAATGGCCTATTCTGACCGAAGGATTTAAGATTGCATAAAAAAAGGCCCTGAATGTTCAGGGCCTTCTATTTTTCAGGTAGATTCCAAGTATTATGGAGTTACTACTTTAGCTTGTTTTTTGTCTTTTTCTTTTGCAGAGTCTGCTAAGTGTTTACCAGCACTTAGGTCATAAATAGCAGGAGCTGCCAAGAAGATAGAAGAGTAAGTAGCTACTACGATACCCACAAGGATAGCGAATGAGAAACCACGGATAACCTCGCCACCAAAGACGAACAATACAGCTAACACGAAGATTACAGTCAAAGATGTAATCACGGTACGGCTCAATGTAGAATTGATCGCCTTGTTGATGGTAGTACCCATGTCCTCATGGTGTGCATTTGGTTTCTTCAAGTATTCACGTAGACGGTCAAATACAACCACCGTGTCGTTCACCGAGTAACCTAATACGGTTAGGATCGCTGCAACGAAGTGTTGGTCAATATCCAATGAGAACGGTACGATACCATCTAAGATCGAGAATAGCCCCAATAGGATGATCGCATCGTGAACTGTTGCAATAGCTGCACCAGCTGAATATTGCCATTTGTGGAAACGAATCAAGATATATGCTGCAATTACGATAATCGATAAGATTGACGCATAGATAGCACGGTCGCGGATGTCACTTGCAATGGTTGGTCCTACTTTTTGTTGCGATAGGATTTCATATTTGTTTCCTTGAATTTTGGAAAGTCCTTCATTCAATTTACCTAATACTTCATTGTCAGCTTCATCGCTTGTTTCTTCAATATGGTAAGAAGTAGTGATACGCAATTGGTTTTCACTACCGAAAGTCTTAACCTCTGTTGTTGTACCAAATACATTGTCTAGGTTCTCACGAACATTATCAGGAACAACGTTTTGATCATAACGAACGGTATACGTACGACCACCTTGGAAGTCAACTCCGTAAGAGAAACCTTTGACCATGATAGCAGCAAATGAAAGGATCACCGCTATAACTGAAATTCCGTATGCAACTTTTCTTTTCTTGATGAATTGGAAGTTGGCATTTTTCAAGGTATGGTTTGACCAAGGGAAAGACAAAGTGATTTTCATGTCTTTGCTCAACATGTATTCGAAAATCAAACGTGTGATGAAGATCGCTGTGAACAAAGAGGTAATAATACCGATCATTAACGTCGTTGCAAAACCTTGGATAGGACCAGAACCTGTAAAGAATAGGATCAAACCTACCAAGAATGTAGTGATCTGCGAGTCAAGGATCGAAGGCATGGCATGTTTATAACCATCGGCAACAATCTGACGCGGAGATTTACCAAGTGCTTGTTCCTCACGCATACGTTCATAGATCAGTACGTTTGCATCCACCGCGGTACCCATCGTCAATACGATACCTGCGATACCAGGTAGGGTCAGTACAGCATTCAAGGAAGCAAGAACTCCCATTAAGAAGAATACGTTGAAGATTACAGCAATATTTGCAGCAATACCTGCACGGTTGTAATAAGCGATCATGAACGCCATAACAACGATGATACCGATAACTGCTGAGTTTACACCTGAATCAATCGCCACTTGACCTAATGAAGGACCTACGATAGCTTCTTCAACGATCTTAGCAGTTGTTGGAAGCCTACCAGCTTTCAATACGTTAGCTAAGTCTTTGGTATCTTCAATAGTGAAGTTACCTGAGATTTGAGAATTACCGTTAGGGATTTCTTCGTTTACTCCAGGAGCAGAATACACGACACCATCCAATACGATAGCGATAGCGTCTCTGTTTTGTGCCGCTTGGGCAGTTACACGTTTCCATTGACGAGCACCATCAGCGTTCATTTCCATAGAAACGATAGGGCTGTTTTGTTGGTCGAATCCGTCACGAGCATCGGTAATAACCTCGCCCGTCATTACAGGACCGTTTTCAGCACCAGTAGTTTTGATCGCATATAACGAAAGGAAATCCTTTGCATTGTTTTCAGGTTTTACAGCCCATAACAATTTCAAGTTAGCAGGGATAATCGATTTTACCTCTGGACGAGCAAGCAAAGCATTTACTTTAGCAGTGTCTTTCAAGTTAGCATATCCTACCACAGCACCAGGTGCCAATTGTTGTTGGCCGTTTTGGCTGAAGGTAGAAGGAGATAATACAGCAAATAGAGGATTGTCTGCTAGAGCAGCTGCATTAGGTTGAGCTGAAGAGTCAGCTTTTGCAGAGTCAGAAGACTTTTGGTTAGCCCCTAATTTTGCCAATAAGTTATCTTCTTTCTTAGTGCTGTCTGCAGCTGTAGTAGCAGCAGTAGAATCAGAAGCAACGTTTGCAGCTGGTTTATCAGCTTTCAAGGTCGTTGCCAATGTTCTGTTCACATTTTCTAATAAAGAATATACTTGTGGGTTTTGGTAAGTTTCGTAGAATTCCAATTTCGCAGAACCTTGTAAAAGCTTACGAACACGTTCTTCATCGTTTACACCAGGCAATTCGATCAAGATACGGTTGGTTCCTTGTTGGATTTGGATGTTTGGAGAAGCTACACCGAATTTATCGATCCGCGTACGCAAAACTTTATAGGAGTTTTGGATAGCGTTGTCAGCTTCTTTGTCCAAGAAATTACGGACATCCGATTCAGAGCTGTTACCTGAGATTACAGCGGAGTTATCTTTTGTAGCAAAGAAAGAAGCAATCGGCGTGCTTGCACCGGTCGCTTTATATTCATTTAAAAATAAATCAATCAACGAAGTGTTGGTCGTTTTACTTTTTTTCACTGCATTTTCTAATGCTTTGTTGAAGTTTGCATCCTTAGGATTGTCTGCTAAATTGGCGATCAATTCGTTCAATGAAATTTCCATTGTAACGTTCATACCACCTTTTAGGTCCAAGCCTAGTGCAATTTCATTGGATTTTGCTTCGCGATAAGTGAATTTAGCGATACCTATATTATATACTTCCTCACCAGCAATGGAATCTAGGTAGGCTTTTTCTTTAGCCATGTCGCCTTTGGCGTATTCCGCTGCGTCTTTCTCAACTTTTCTAGTTACAAAAGTGAATGATAAGGAGTAGAGGCACGCTAAGGAAACCACTATCACCAAAAATTTAATCAGCCCTTTACTCATTGTCTAATCGTAATAAATTATGGTTTTTTATGTTTTTTTTAAGCTTAATAATATTTTACCAAGATTCGCAAAGGTATAAAAAAATTATATAATGAAAATAGTATATCAAACTTAATACGGAAAAAGTTGTTATTAAATATTGTCTTCATTTTCAATTAGAATGGAATCGTCAAATTCCTAATTTTCTGTGTTATTATTGGGTTAAACTTTTTGGCGATAGCCAAGCATTCTTTTCCACATTCTTCCGATCAATGCATTTTCGATTACCCTAAAATGCCCTGAATTCAGGGATGTTTTCCTCTGGTCCATTTTGATAAGTTTGCAACTCTGATCGATGAACATTGGCTTTTTACGGACTATTAATTAAATAAACAGAAATAATATGAACAGAAATGATTTGAAAATGAATGAGGAAAGGATTCAAGACAATAAGACATTAGCTGTCGTATCCTACTTGACTTGGATTGGTTTGTTAGTGGCATTTTTGATGAACAGGGACAAGAACGATCCCTTTGTCAAGTTCCATATTCGCCAAAACCTAGGTTTGTTTATCCTGGGCCTGGTTGCAGGTGTCTTGCACTATATACCAGGGGTAGGAGGGATTGTAGCTTATCTAGTCTTTATCGCACTGTTTATCTTTTGGGTAATCGGATTGATCGGCGCTATCAATGGGAAGGAAAATGCAGTTCCAGTGGTTGGGCCTATGTTCCAGGAATGGTTCAAGGGTTTTTAGTGTCTAGGATTTGATCCATTAAAAAAGGCTTTTCGGATAACGAAAAGCCTTTTTTATACATTTTGATTCAGCTTATTTCAAAGTGAATTTAAATCCTAAGCTAAAACGAGCAGCTTCAAAGTTTGAGCTGTGAGAAAGGTTCCACCAAGGTTTCCAGTCAAAATGTAATGCTAAAGGAGCAGCAGGGATTTTGTACTCAAGACCAGCAGCTGGACGTACAGCAAACCAAGTCTCATCACCACCGAAACCTAACTGAGGACCAACACCTACATACCATCCTAAACCGTTAGTACCAGCGAATTGTTGGTTGTAAGAGTAGTCAGCTCCAACCGCGGTGAAGTTATCACCGAATAAAACTTGCGCGTTACCAGCATTGTTTCCACCGAATGAATGTTTGATCTGTGGGCCAAACAAAGTTGCGCCATCACCTAAGTCAATAGCTAAACCGATTGCTGTTTTATAAGGAGTCTGAGCTTTTGCTTCGTTAAAACCAAAAACTAATGCAGCTGCAGCTGCTAATGATAGTAATGTCTTTTTCATAAATATTGTGTTAATTAAACTTTAATTTATACATGAATAGCAATTAGCTTGCCAAAAATTTAACATTCCTTTAACTAATTGCTCAATTACCTGTTTTCCGGTAGTTGCACCTTAATGTCGATTTTATGTAAATAGTTATTTAGAGTTTTATTATTTTATAAATTTTCGTAAATTTGCCTCGCAAATAGGAAACCCCATTTAATATTTGCTATGCAATTAGATCCACAAAAATTCGTACAAGAAGGACTTACCTACGACGATGTATTATTAATTCCTGCATATTCAGAAATCTTACCTCGTGACGTAGACACAAGTACATTCTTAACTAAGAAAATCAAATTAAATATTCCTTTGGTATCGGCCGCTATGGACACCGTAACAGGTGCTGATCTAGCGATAGCGATTGCTCAGGCAGGCGGAATCGGTATGTTACATAAGAATATGACGATCGCGGAACAAGCAGCTGAAGTGCGCAAAGTAAAGCGTTCAGAAAGCGGAATGATCCAAGATCCGGTTACCTTATTGGAAAATGCAACCGTAGGTGATGCTTTTCAGATCATGAAAGATCATAAAATCGGTGGTATTCCGGTTATTAATTTGGAAAGTAAGCTGGTTGGGATTGTTACAAACCGTGACCTTCGCTTCCAGAAAGATATGGCCCGCCCGATCAGTGAACTGATGACCAAAACCAATTTGGTGGTTGCTCCTGAAGGGACCGATCTAATCAAGGCTGAAGAGATCCTTCAGAACCATAAGATTGAAAAACTACCAGTAGTTGATACAAACGGTGTCTTGAAAGGATTGATTACTTTTAAAGACATTCAGAAATACAAACACTATCCTAATGCAGCAAAAGATGAACATGGTCGTCTATTGGTTGGTGCAGCGGTAGGAGTTACGCCAGATACCCTAGAACGTGTTGAAGCTTTAGTTAAAGCTGGTGTTGATGTGGTTACAATTGATACTGCACACGGACATTCCCTAGGTGTTATCAATAAATTGAAAGAGGTAAAGGCAGCATATCCTAACCTACAGGTGATCGTAGGAAACATTGCAACGGGAGATGCGGCGAAAATGTTAGCAGACGCTGGTGCAGATGCGGTTAAAGTGGGTATTGGTCCCGGATCAATCTGTACAACCCGTATCATTGCTGGTGTAGGTGTTCCTCAATTGTATGCCGTTTATGAAGTCGCTAAGGCTTTAAAAGGAACTGGTGTACCATTGATCGCTGACGGGGGTATCAAACAGACAGGAGACATTGCGAAAGCAATTGCTGCCGGCGCAAATACCATTATGGCTGGTTCATTGTTTGCCGGTGTTGAAGAAGCACCAGGTGAAACTATCCTATTAGAAGGTAGAAAATTCAAGTCCTATCGTGGAATGGGTTCTGTAGAAGCTATGGAAAAAGGTTCTAAAGACCGTTATTTCCAAGATGTGGAAGATGATATCAAGAAATTGGTTCCAGAAGGAATCGTAGGTCGTGTACCATATAAAGGGACCTTGGCAGAGGTAGTTTACCAATATATCGGGGGATTACGTGCTTCCATGGGTTACTGTGGTGCTGCAACCATTGAAAAATTACAAGAAGCGAAGTTTGTTCGTATCACAGGTGCTGGATTGCGTGAGTCTCATCCTCATAATATTCAAATTACTAAAGAGGCACCTAACTACAACAGTAGAGGATAAACTCGCCTCCATGGGGTATTTAAACAGGGTTATGGTTTTGCCATAACCCTGTTTTGTTTTCGCCTATTTCCTTTTTGTTCATTTTGTAATATGTCTCATTTTTAGTAACTTGAGAATCCAAAATATATTTTTATTTAACAATTACATAATAACAAGCTTATGGGAAAAGGAGATAAAAAAAGTAGAAAAGGAAAGATCATCATGGGTTCATACGGTAAAAAAAGGCCTAGAGATCCATGGAAACATAAGACCACAGTAAAGTCTACAGAAGAAAAATCTAAATAGAACATATTTTCTGAAATGTAAGAAGCATCTTGAAGAAAGGTAAAACTGGAGCAAGATGCTTTTTCTTTTGTGTTGATATTAGTTAAAATTATCCTTTCCTTAAATTTTCTGCTTGTATTTTATAGAAAAATTGGGTCAATTCTTTCTATAAAATTAGCGTGACATATAGAGATTATCTATGCAATAATTCTGTAAAGCGTTGGAAGTATTCTATATTTTAGCGGACCTACCAATTGAGGGATGGATTTATGCAGGAAATTATAGACAAAATTTATAGTATAGTTTGGAGTGATGCCTTGGTGTACTTGTGCCTTTTGGCAGGGGTGTATTTTACGGTTCGCTTTAAATTTCCACAACTAATTTATTTGAAAGAGATGATCCGCCTTCTCTTTAAAGGCAATAGTTCCAAAAAGGGAATATCCTCTTTTCAGGCTTTTTCATTGGCCATATCGGGTCGGGTGGGGACAGGAAACATTGCTGGTGTGGCTACAGCCATTGGTATGGGTGGACCAGGCGCCGTATTCTGGATGTGGATCATTGCTTTCTTGGGAAGTTCATCGGCGATTATTGAGGCCACTCTTGGTCAATTGTATAAAGAGGAAAAGGATGGGCAATACCGCGGTGGACCAGCCTATTATATCCAAAAAGGGTTAAAGAGTAAGGTGTTTGCTTGGATATTTGCCATTGTGACCATCATCAGTACGGGTTTCTTATTGCCAAGTGTGCAGAGCAATAGCATTGCCTTGGCCATGAAGTCAGCTTTTGACCTTTCTCCAATGGTTATCGGGATCTTTTTGGTGCTGTTATTGGGTTTTATCATTATCGGTGGTGTAAAAAGAATCTCTAAGGTTGCCGAATATGTGGTTCCATTTATGGCTGGTGCATATATCTTAATGGCCGTTGTCATCATAATCCTAAACATCCAGCAAGTTCCGGCAGTTTTTAAACTGATCTTCCAGTCAGCCTTGAATTTGGATGCCACATTTGGCGGGATCGTGGGTTCCGCGATTTCTTGGGGTGTAAAACGAGGGATCTATAGCAATGAAGCCGGTCAAGGTACTGCGCCACATGCTGCAGCAGCTGCCGAGGTGAGCCATCCTGTAAAACAGGGTTTGGTGCAGGGTTTTTCAGTTTATGTGGATACTTTATTTGTTTGTACGGCTACGGCGTTGATGATCCTGTTTACAGGGCAATATAATGTAGCAGATTCCGCTGGCGGATTTATTGTGCAGCACATCCCAGGTATTGAAGCAGGTCCGGAGTTTACCCAATTGGCCGTTTCGCAGCATTTTCCTTCCTTAGGGGCGGGTTTCATTGCCATCGCATTGATGTTTTTTGCTTTTACAACGATTATGGCCTATTACTATATCGCCGAATGTAATGTGAGCTTTATAGGAAAAAACAGGAGCAGGACTGCCTTGATCTGGGTTTTGAGGGTGATGATATTGGGTTCGGTCTATCTAGGATGTATTTCAACAGCCAAGATGGCCTGGGATCTGGGCGATATTGGCGTAGGAATGATGGCTTGGCTAAACATGATCGCCATTATTTTGTTGCATAATAAGGTCTTGAAACTTTTCAAGGATTATAACCAACAACGAAAAGAAGGAAAGGATCCGGTATTTAATAATGCTGAAACGAAGTTTTCAGATGTGGGGATTTGGGAGAAAAATAAAAATATATAATTACCTATGGCTAAATTAATTAATCTGAACGTTTTTAAGGATTTCTTTGCGTCGAGTAACGCGGGTGGGATCATGTTGTTTCTATGTGTTATCCTATCCATGATCATTGCAAATAGTCCCTTGGCGGCAGCCCTTCAAAATCTTTTGGACCTGCCACTAGGTTTCGAAACGGAATCCATTCACTTGAAATATTCAGTTCTGCTGTGGATCAATGATGGTCTGATGGCTGTTTTCTTTTTATTGGTAGGGTTGGAGATCAAACGTGAAATCGTGGAAGGTGAACTGTCTTCACCTAAAAAAGCGAGTTTACCGATTTTATGTGCTATTGGTGGTGCTGTTGTGCCTGCATTGATCTATTTGTCCTTTAATGCTGGACAGGAAACGGCAAGTGGTTGGGGTATCCCAATGGCGACGGACATTGCCTTTGCATTGGCGGTGATCAATCTGTTGGGAAACAGGATTCCTTCCAGTCTCAAGATATTCCTAGCTGCCTTGGCTATCGTGGATGACTTGATCGCTATCTTGGTGATCGCGTTTTTCTATTCTTCGGGAATTGAATTGACTTATCTATACTATGCAGTTGCGGGTATGGTTGTATTGATCCTGATGAACAAATTCAATGTGCTGAATCCTTACCTGTATTTGATTCCGGGTGTTTTTATTTGGTATTTTATCCATCATTCCGGTATCCACGCTACTATTGCTGGGGTTTTGGTGGCGATGACCATTCCTACCAATGATACGGCAATTGAATCGCCATTGGAGCGTTTGGAGCATGCTTTGACCAAGCCGGTTAACTTCTTGATCATTCCACTTTTTGCTTTTGCCAATACCAATATAACCCTGGAAAAGGAAATGTTGGGCGGACTGACTTCTGGCTTAGGGTTGGGGATTTCATTGGGATTATTGGTCGGGAAACCGATCGGTATCCTGTTAACTTCCTTTTTATGTACGAAGGCTAAACTAAGTTCTCTACCTGAAGGAAGTAATTGGAAGCATATTATTGGAGTAGGGCTGTTGGCTGGTATTGGTTTTACCATGTCCATCTTTATCGCCATCTTATCGTTTAGCAATCCAGACCATGTTTCTGAAGCTAAACTATCCATTTTATTGACTTCTTTATTGGCGGGGGTATTTGGATATCTCGCCTTAAATTCCAAGAAAGAATATAAGTAATTAACAAAGGGAGGCTGATAAATGCCTCCCTTTTTTTATTGTGAATTTGCCCTTACGATTTGGATATTGCCAGTTTCCAATTTGTTTTCCAGCCATTTCTTTAATTTGCCAAGTTCCTCAGCGTTTATATCCTTCTGAGCATTGTATGTAATGATATTCTGGTAATGACTGCTGTCGGATGATACAACGACCAGTTGTTTTCCTATGCTGTAGGGTGCCAATTCAGGGAATAGGATATTGATTTCCTTGATTAGGTTCTGGTCATCGAAGGTATAGGAAGCGAGTTCTTTCCTTAGGTTCTGGATCGTCACATCCTTTTCAGAGACATTTCTAGATTGCCTGTTGATCTCTGCCAAAATATCTCTTTTGAGATCTGTGCTGTCCTGTCTGATCAGAAGATCCGTATTTTCTAGATTATAAGTAGCTAACTTCATTTTGAGATCCTTGATTTCCAAGGAGTCGAATTTCTTGTCCAGGAAAGCAAGTTCAATCTTTTTGGGCCTGCTGTTGAAATAGGTGTTCTCGTAAATCAAGGTGTAGCCCTTGTTCACAAATTCATTTTGGATGAAATTATCAACGTTTTGGCTGTATTTCTTTTCTTGTAGTAGGAGGTAAGCCAAATAGAAGCTTGGAATTAGGATCACCAAGATCAGGGTGCTGATGGTTCTTGTAATGCGTTTTTCCTTGGCTTCATCCACGAATTTTACCTTAGGGTATTTCAGGAATTTAACAATCAAGAAGGTGGAGATACAGATAAAGAAACAGTTGATGGTGTAAAGGTACAGTGCTCCTCCGAAATAACTGAAATTTCCGATGGCGAGACCATATCCAGCTGTACAGAGGGGCGGCATGAGTGCGGTAGCAATCGCAACCCCGGGGATAGGATTTCCCTTTTCCACCCTGGTCAATGCTATTACGCCTGCTAAGCCACCAAAGAATGCTATGAGGACATCGTAAATGTTTGGAGCGGTACGAGCCAGTAATTCTGATTGCGCTTCCTTAAAAGGGCTTAAAAGAAAGTATACAAAGGAAACGAATAGACTGACAACCGTGGCGATAGCCAGATTCTTGATCGATTTCTTCAATAGGGTGAAGTCATAGGTCCCTAAGGCAAAGCCCGCGCCAACAATCGGACCCATCAATGGAGAAATTAACATGGCGCCGATGATGACAGCCGTGGAGTTGACATTCAGTCCAACCGAGGCAACAACAATGGCACATGCCAAAATCCATACATTGGCCCCGCGAAAAGATATGCTGGAGGTGACGTTTTCCAAAACCTTATCCTTCGCTTCTTCCCCAAAATGTAAATTTAAAAATCTGTATAGTTTGTTCATGGCAGTGTGATTCTGCCTGCAAAAATATCGTTTAATATGAATTGAAAAAATAAAAAAGGGAGCATTCGAGAAAAAATATCAAGGACTTATTTACTTCGTAATTAAGTCCTGAATTGATTGGGCGTGGTGCCCGTAATGCTCTTAAAAGACTTGTGGAAGCTCACAAAATTATTGAATCCAGAGTCATAGCATACTTCTTTCAGGCTAATGTTGCTGTTCCGCAATTGAAAACAGGCATGTGATATCCTGACTTCGTTAATGAATTGCACCGGCGTTTTTCCGGTTTTATTCTTAAAATAGCGGCAAAAGGAGTTTTCGGTCATTCCGGCAACCTTGGCCAGGTCCTGAAGCATGATTCTGTGTTTGTAGTTTTCACGAATGTAGCCCATCAGGCTGTTCATCCGATATTGGTCTTCTGACTGATTGAGAATGGAATAATTTGTACTGATCAATTCCTCGGCTACTAGGTTGGATGCCTCCTGCAAGCATTCCAATAAGAGGAAAAACTTGGTCATTCCGCTGGATTGGATGCATTTCTGGATCTGCAGGTCAAATAAACCATCCTGATCAATGGGGATATACCTGCCTCTACTCGTTTGATCCAACAGCTGTTTGATCTGTACTAACTCAGGTGCTTGCAAAAACTTCTCTATTCCAAAGTCCTGGATAAAATGGACAACAACACAATCTATTGTTTCGTCAGGCTTTTCTGGATTGGATATTTCATCAAAAAGCCAATAATGAGGGATCTGAGATGGGATAAGCACAGCAATTCCAGCATGGAAACTCTTTATTCGGTCACCAATAAAAAGAGTTCCCGATCCTTTCTTGACATAGACCAGTTCCCATTCTTCATGATAATGCCAAATGGATTGATGCTTGGGGAAATAATCCCTTCGCATCTGGAAACTTTGATTCTCTGTTTTTGGAACAGTGAGTTGCTTGATGATCATAATGTCTAATTTATTCATAAAAATTGAATTGCAAAGGCTGTGAATGGTAAAATAGTTTATTAATTAGGTAATATAGTTCAATACTTTTTGCTGAAATATCTCGTATTTAGTTTCTCAATTATATTCCACACTATGAACAATAGGAGTAACACTATAGCTATCGTATTAATCACGTCCCTGTTTTTTTTCTGGGGATTTATCCATAACCTGGACCCTATATTGATAGCCCACCTCAGGAGTGCGTTCAGTTTGACCCATCTCCAAGCCTCATTGGTGGATTCAGCAGTGTTTATTGCTTATTTGGTCATGGGTATTCCGGCCGGTCTGATTATGCAGAAGTATGGGTATAAGGTGGGGATTTTAGTGGGATTGATCCTTTTTGCGGTAGGGTGTTTTTTGTTTGTACCGGCAGCCAACACGATGAGCTATATGTTCTTTCTTTCTGCTTTATTCGTGGTGGCCTGTGGAATCACGATTCTGGAAACCGCTGCAAACCCCTATATGACTGTCTTAGGGGATCCTAATACAGCCACCCAACGTCTGAATTTCGCCCAATCTTTTAATGGTTTGGCTGCTTTTGTTGCTCCGATCGTCGGAGGGAAGTTTATTCTGACGGAAGATCCCAAAACCGTTGAACAGGTTGCGGCCTTGACTGATGCGGAGCGTTTGGCCTATATACAGACGGAAACGGCCGTGGTAAAAGGGCCCTATGTTATTTTGGGGGTCATTATTTTGGTAGTTGCATTGATCTTTTTCTTCATCAAGATGCCTGAAGTAAAGGAAGAAGAGGGCGAAGGAAAAGGCTTTTTAAAGGCCTTGAGGCATAAAAACGTTGCTTGGGCCGTCCTTGCACAGTTCTTTTATATTGGTGCACAGGTCTGTGTGTTGAGCTTTTTGATCGTATATGCCGTGGAAGTATCAGGTATTGAAGCGAAAGATGCTAAATACTATGCAGGGGTTGCTGGCTTGATGTTTATGTTAGGGCGATTTGTTGGGACCTTCTTTATGCGTTATATCGCTCCGGCGAAGCTGTTGTTGTATTATGCCGGTATTTCGGCCTTACTGACCTTATTGTGTATTTTTGGTACAGGAGTCATCACGCTTTACAGTATGGTTGCCATAGCATTTTTTATGTCGATCATGTTTCCAACGATCTTTGCGATTGGAGTAGAGGGTACAGGTGCGGATACTAAATCTGCATCAAGTTTGATCATTATGTCCATCGTTGGAGGGGCTTTATTGCCTCCGGTGTTGGGGTATGTGTCAGATTTGACCGGTCATATGCAATACGGGTATTTTGTGGTTTTGGTTTGTTTCTTAGTGGTGGCCTTGTTTGCTACCCAAAACAAGAGCGATAAGCTGATTGTTAAACAGGGACATTGATAAAAAGATTATGAGTATTAAAAGATATGCCATGGCTTTGGATCTGGTTGATGATCCAAAAATGATCGCCGAATATGAAGATCACCATAGGCGAGTTTCTGCTGAAATCAAAAAGTCGATTACTGATGCTGGTGTAACGGTGATGGATATATATCGCTTTGCTAATCGCCTGTTTATGATCATGGAGGTTGATGAGAGCTTTAGCTTTGAGCGAAAAGATAAGATGGACGCTGAGAATCCTGCTGTGCAGGTTTGGGAGCAGTTGATGTGGAAATATCAGGAGTCTATTCCAGGATCTAAACCTGGCGAAAAATGGGTAATGATGGAACAAATATTTGAATTATAGTACCAAATGGAAAAAGAGAGATTGGAGTTTTTACAAATCCATCCTAAAGATAATGTCCTGGTGGCTCTTCGTGACCTGCCAGCTGGCTATTCCCTGGAATTTGAAGGGAAAGAAATCAGCCTGAAAAGAGCTGTGGCCGCCAAGCATAAGTTTACCATAGATCCTTTCCAAAAGGACGATGAGGTTTATATGTACGGCGTTTTGGTGGGAAAGGTGAATGAAGACCTGCAAAGTGGCGAGTTATTGGATGTAAATAACCTGCGCCATGCCGCTGACGATTTTAAACTAGGTGATAGAAAATTAGAATGGCAAAAGCCTGATGTTTCTGGATTCTTAGGCAGAACGTTTCGAGGCTACCATAGGAGTAATGGATTGGTAGGGACGGCTAATCATTGGTTGGTTATTCCATTGGTGTTCTGTGAGAACAGGAACGTGTTGACCTTGAAGTCGGCATTGGAAGAGAAATTAGGTTACCAAGTTGAATCGAAAGATTATTCGGATGAGGTTGATGAGTTGATTTCCAGATATCAAAGTGGAGCTTCCATAGATGATCTGATGTCTGTGGACCTGAGTGCCGCGAGAGAAAATAAGTCTAAAAAGAGGCTTTTTTCCAATGTAGATGGCGTGAAGTTCCTGAACCATGATATGGGCTGCGGTGGAACTAGGATGGATTCGGATGCCCTATGTGGCCTATTGGCTGGATACATTACGCATCCCAATGTTGCCGGAGCAACAGTGTTGAGCCTAGGATGTCAGCATGCCCAAGCTTCTATTTTGAAAGCTGAGATTGCAAAACGAGATCCCCATTTTGATAAACCGTTGTTTGTATTTGAGCAACAGTTTGAAGGGACAGAGCAGGAGTTGATGCAGAAAGCTATCAAATCCACCTTTACTGGATTGGTAGAGGCAAATAAACTGGAACGCCAAGAAGCAGGGTTGCATAAATTGTGCATTGGGCTGGAGTGCGGAGGTTCGGATGGTTTTTCCGGTATTTCGGCAAATCCGGCTTTAGGATACCTTTCGGATATGCTTGTAAGCCTAGGTGGCTCGGTCATCCTTTCGGAATTCCCAGAGTTGTGTGGTGTTGAACAGGAATTGAGCGATCGATGTATAGATGAACCTACCGCAGAGAAGTTTATTCAGTTAATGCGAACATACAACGCGAAAGCGGAAGCTGATGGCTCTGGATTCTATATGAACCCATCGCCAGGTAATATCCGCGATGGATTGATCACGGATGCAATTAAATCAGCTGGAGCTGCAAAGAAAGGTGGGACTTCTCCCGTGGCAGCTGTAGTAGATTATCCTGAATTGGCAAACGGTCCTGGTTTAAACCTGCTATGTACTCCTGGAAATGATGTAGAGAGTACCACGGCTGAAGTTGCGGCTGGAGCCAATGTAGTTTTGTTCACTACCGGTTTGGGAACTCCAACAGGGAATCCGATTACTCCTGTTATCAAGGTGTCGTCCAATACTAAAGTCTACAATAAAATGAACGATGCAATCGACCTGAACTGTGGGACCATCATCGATGGGGAAGAAAGCATTGAGGAAGCTGCACACCGCATCTTGAATTATGTCATTGCGGTTGCGAGTGGTGAAGAAACAGCAAAAGCAGTTAAGCTTGGTCAGGATGATTTTATTCCTTGGAGACGTGGAGTTTCACTTTAGTAAATAATAATAAAACATTTAAATAGAAATAATTATGTCTAGGCTAAAAGATAAAGTAGCGATTGTGACAGGCGGGGCAAGTGGGATAGGAAAAGCCATTTCCACTTTGTTTGCCAAGGAGGGAGCAGTTGTACATATTTTGGACCTGAACCCAACTGGTGGGGAAGAAACCAAGAAGTTGATTGAAGACGAAGGTGGAAAATGTGAAGTCCATACTTGTAATGTGAGCAAGCAAGCTGAAGTACTGGATGTGGTAAAACAGATTGGCAAGGTGGATATATTGGTGAATAATGCCGGTATTGCTCATGTAGGCAACCTAGAAGGGTGTACTGAGGAAGATATGGACCGGATTTACCAAGTGAACATAAAAGGCGCTTATAACGCCTTATTTGCGGTCGTTCCGGTGATGAAAGCTAATGGTGGTGGAGCAATCTTGAATTTGGCTTCCATTGCAACCCTAGTAGGTATCCCAGATCGCTTTGCTTATTCCATGAGTAAAGGTGCTATGTTTGCCATGAGTTTGTCCGTAGCTAAGGATTACCTGAAAGATAATATCCGATCAAACTCCATTTCCCCGGCACGAGTACATACGCCTTTTGTGGATGGATTCATCGCCAAAAACTATCCTGGTAAAGAGGCCGAAATGTTTGAAAAGCTCTCTAAAACCCAACCTATCGGACGTATGGCAGAGCCGGAAGAAATTGCAAAATTAGCCTTGTTCCTTTGTTCAGATGACGCATCGTTTATTACTGGTAATGACTATGCTATCGATGGAGGTTTTGTTAAGTTGAATAATTAAAATAGACATAAGACAATAGATAAAAGACATTAGACTTTGGTGACTTGATTGTTCTTATGTCTCGTGTCTATTGTCCCTAAAAGTATAGAAAAATGAAATTAATCAGATACGGAGAATCAGGAAGAGAAAAGATCGGTGTGAACATCGATGGAAAGAATTATGATGTTTCGGCATTTGGCGGAGACTTTAACGAAGAGTTTTTTACAGACAATGGACTTGCCCGTCTGGAAGAGTTTGTGAAAGCGAATCATGGGAAACTGATAGAGATTCCTGCAGATTCTCGATTGGGAGCTCCATTCACGAGACCATCCAAGATTGTATGTATTGGCTTGAACTATAAAGACCATGCGGAGGAAACTGGGGCTAAGATCCCAGCAGAGCCAATTATCTTTATGAAATCCACTACTGCATTGGTAGGTCCTAATGACCAAGTGATGATTCCTAAGAATTCAGTGAAGACCGACTGGGAGGTTGAGTTCTGCATTGTTATCGGTAAGAAAGCAACTTATGTCGAAGAATCTAAAGCCTTGGACTATGTTGCTGGTTATGTTCTTCACAATGATGTTTCAGAGCGTGAGTACCAATTGGAGCGTGGCGGAACTTGGGATAAAGGGAAAGGATGTGACACATTCGCGCCTATGGGCCCATTTATGACGACTACTGATGAAATTCCTGATATCAACAACGTAAAACTTTGGTTGAAAGTGAATGGCAAGACCTATCAAAACGGAAATACCGCCAACCTGATCTTCAATGTGCCATTTGTAGTTTCCTATGTCTCTCAGTTTATGACCCTGTTGCCAGGGGATGTGATCTCCACAGGAACGCCTGCTGGGGTTGGCTTAGGCTTTGATCCTCCAATTTATCTTAAAGAAGGAGATGTGGTTGAATTGGGGGCTGATTATCTTGGCGAGCAGCGTCAGGAAGTAATCGCTTTCTACAAAAATTAAAAGAGACCATGAGAATAGATACTCATCAACATTTTTGGTTATTTGATCCCGTAAAGGACGCTTGGATTACAGATGAAATGTCGGTAATACAACGGAATTTCCTTCCCAATGATATTTCTGGAACCCTCAAGCAACTAGGTTTTGATGGTGTTGTTGCTGTTCAGGCAGACCAATCCCATCAGGAAACAGCGTTTTTGCTGGAGTTATCCCAAGTCTATGCCTTGATCAAGGGTATCGTTGGATGGGTGGATCTCAGGTCTGAAAATGTAGAAGAGCATCTCCAAAGCTTCTCAAAACATCAGGTCATCAAAGGATTCAGGCACATCGTTGAAGGTGAGGATGACCCTGACTTTCTCCATCGGGATGAATCCTTGCGCGGAATTGCCGCATTGACCAAATATAAATACACCTATGATCTTCTGTTGCGCCCAAGGCATTACCAGAGTTCCTTAAAATGCGTGGCAGCTAATCCGGATCAAGCTTTTGTTTTGGACCATATTGCTAAACCACCAATCAAATCCCAGGAATTTACGGAATGGGCTAGCTATATCGAACAATTGGCTTCCTATCCGAATGTTCATTGTAAGATTTCAGGACTAGGCACTGAGGCAGATTGGAAACATTGGAAGTTGGATCACTTTACGGAGTACCTGGACCATGTCATTCAATGCTTTGGTAAGGAAAGATTGATGTTCGGGTCCGATTGGCCGGTATGCCTGTTGGCCGGTAGTTATGAGGACGCGCTCAAGATTGTTGAGCATCGCTTAGGTGATTTTACGGAACAGGAATTGAAAGGTTTCTGGGGAGATAATGCAGTGAAGTTCTACGGTTTAAAATAGTTTATATGAACTTAAATTTAAAAGATAAAGTGGTCTTGGTTACCGGTGGTGCCAAAGGAATTGGAAAGGGAATTGTTGAGCTTTTAGCTGAGGAAGGAGCGGTTCCGGTAATTATTGGAAGAAAGGAAAAAGACAACCTTGCCGTAGAGGAGGAGTTAGCTGCAAAAGGCTTTAGATCTTTCGCGGTGCAGGCTGAACTAACGAATCCAGAAGACTGTAAAAAGGCCGTTGATGCTGTAATAGGTAAGTGGGGCAGGATTGATGGATTGGTAAATAATGCAGGTTTGAATGATGGTGTGAGCCTAGAAGATGGCGATTATGACTCTTTTGTAAAGTCGCTGCACAATAGTTTGGTCCATTATTATCTGATGGCGCACCACTGTCTCCCTGAATTGAAGAAAAGCAAAGGAAGTATATTGAACATTACTTCTAAAACTGCCGAAACTGGACAGGGAGGGACATCCGGTTATGCTGCTTCCAATGGTGGAAGGAATGCTTTGACAAGGGAATGGGCGGTTGAATTGCTTCCATATTCCATTCGTGTCAATGCCATAGTTGTTGCAGAAAGCATGACACCGCAATATGAAAGTTGGATAAAAACCATTGCTAATCCAGAAGAAACATTGAAAAAAATAACGAGCAGGATTCCGCTTGAAAACCGGATGACTACGGTGGAAGAAATTGCCAATATGGCCGTATTCTTACTGTCTGATCGATCAAGCCATACTACTGGGCAGTTAATCCATGTGGATGGGGGCTATGTGCACTTAGATAGAGCATTGATCAATGATTAAGTATAACAAGATATATTTGTAATCAACCTTTAGTAAACTCAATTGAGCTGCTTTCATTAAGCAGCTCTTTTTTTATCCCTTTCCTCCTAAATAAATTGTTACAAACGAAATACTTCATTCAAAATCTTATTCTATCTAAAACAAATCCTGTTTTTGATGTAAAATCCCATTTCTAACCATTGGTTCTTATCAGATTCGGACTTAACATTTTAAGATTTTATTTTGATATTAAACGTTTAAGCATTAACATTGTGTAATTATAAACTGAAAAGTTCCGCATTTGTTTTAATCTAATTGTCTTGAGCAGTCTTCCTTTATGCTTAAGATGCTTAAACGATTAAAGCAATAGCCAAAACCCTTTACTAACCGAAAGATTTGGTAGTTCTTTTCAAAAATAGAATGTGGCTTCCGATTGGACATTTGAATAATCAACTAATAAATAAATCATGAAAATTAAATTGTTATTAGCTTCCTTATTGCTCTGTGGCATGACCTATGCCCAGCAAAAGCAGCCATTTAATGGAATAGATATGAGTTTGGGAAACCTTTCCAAACTTTCCAATGCCAAAACCAGATCAATTAGTCCAGAAAACTTTACCGGTGCCAAGGGGAAAGGAGGAATGGCAGATCCAGCGAAACAGGCTGGTCAAAAGAATGTTGCCAATGCTTCACATGCATCTAGGGAGCTAGGAGTGGGTTGGAAGGTAAATCCCTATATCACGATTGCGCCCGGTGAGACCTTTACCATGGCCGAAATCAATGAATCAGGTGTAATCCAGCACATGTGGATGACTCCAACAGGCAATTGGAACCACACGATTTTCAGGATTTATTGGGACGGCGAGTCAACTCCTTCGGTAGAATCTCCAGTAGGGCCATTCTTTGGGATGGCTTGGCATCGTTTCGCCCCATTGAATTCCTTGGCTATGACCGTTAATCCGGGAAGTGCATTCAATTCCTACTGGAAAATGCCATTTCGGAAAAGTGCCAAGATTACTATGGAGAATATTTCCAGTGAGCCCATGAACCTGTATTACCAGATAGATTATGCTGTTACAGAGGTTCCTGAAGATGAAGGGTATTTCCATGCCCAATACCGTCGATCCAATCCTACTCAAGGCTCCTTGCACACTATAATCGATGGAATCAAAGGGAAAGGACAGTACGTAGGAACATATTTAGGGGTAGGTGTCAACAACATAGGTTGGTGGGGAGAAGGAGAGATTAAGTTCTTTATGGATGGTGATAAGGATTATGCAACGATAGTTGGAACAGGACTGGAGGATTATTTCTGTGGCTCCTACAACTTCGAAAACAAGGCCACAAGGCAATATCAAGAATATTCCACCCCATACGCTGGCTTGCACCAAGTAATTCGTCCTGATGGCGTATATGAGTCCCAGGCGCGCTTCGGAATGTACCGTTGGCATATCATGGATCCAGTGAGGTTTGATGGGGACCTTAAAGTGACCATACAGGATTTAGGATGGCGTTCGGAAGGTAGATACCTACCGCAGAAGTCCGATATGATCTCTGTAGCCTATTGGTATCAATCCGAACCCCATAACAAATTTCCAAATCTACCATCCAAAAACGATCTTGAAGTAAACTAAATTTCTATGAAAAAGACATGGCTACATGCATTTATGGGAGCTTCGGCAGTTTTGCTGGCAAGCTCCTGCCAAGAAACCAAAAAACAAGAATCATCAATCCAGGATACCGTGAGCACCAACTATAATGAAGGGCAATTTGGCTACGACCTGCAATTCCTGCAGAAGTATGATAGCATTTTGATTTTGAGCAACGAAAGTGGACTAGGGCAGATCCTGGTGTCCCCAAAATATCAGGGTAAGGTATTTACCTCAACTGCAGATGGGCCGGACGGTAAAAGTTTTGGCTGGGTAAATTACAAAGCCTTCTCTGCGCCGGTTGATCCCCATATGAATGCCTATGGAGGGGAAGACCGCCTCTGGCTAGGTCCAGAAGGAGGTCCATTTTCCCTATACTTCGAAAAAGGCAGTGAAATGGTCTATGATAACTGGAAAACACCAACTGCCATTGACACGGAAGCTTGGACCCTGCTCTCAGCAACTGGAAATTCAGCAAGCATGGAGAAAACTGCAGAATTGAAAAATTATGCAGGTACCGTGCTCAGCATGAAGCTTAATAGGGATATCAAGATGTTGAGCAATTCACAGATCGAAGCCGATCTAGGCATTCAATTATCCGATCAGGTAAAAACGGTAGGCTTTAGCACCATAAACAGCATCAGCAATACTGGAAAAGAGGCATGGACCAAAGAAACTGGAGCACCTTGTCTTTGGAGCCTGGATATGTTTATGCCGACTGACAGCACTGTTATTCTTATCCCTTTTGAAGAGTCTGCGAAAGGAAAGGTCGCCACGACCGATTATTTTGGAGAAATCGATAAGGATAGAATCAGCTATAAGGCAGGGGTACTCTATTTCAAGGCAGATGGGAAGTCTAGAGGCAAATTGGGATTGTCGCCTTCTCGAGCAAAAAACATTGCCGGAAGCTACGATCTAGCCAATGGAATCCTGACCGTAACCAAATTCAGCATCGACTCAAGCAAGGTCTATTTGAACCAGGAATGGACCACCAAAAAGGATCCGTTCTTAGGAGATGCCGTCAATGCCTATAACGATGGACCATTGGAAGATGGAAGCCAAATGGGACCTTTCTACGAAATCGAAAGTGTTTCACCTGCTGCTTTCCTTAAACCATCTGAAAAGCTGGGTCATACCCATAATGTATATCATTTTGTTGGAGATAAAATACAAATAGCTAGTCTGTTAAAGAAGTTCTTTAATATAACCGTTGAAGATATTCAATCTGCTTTCTAAACCCCTAGACTATGAACAAATATCCAAAAATCGGGATTAGACCCATCATCGATGGCCGCTGGGGCGGCATACGGGAATCCCTGGAAGATACAACCATGAACATGGCCAAGGCTGTGGCAAAACTATATGAAACTGAACTGAAATATCCCGATGGTAGCCCTGTACAATGCGTCATAGCAGATAGTTGCATCGGTGGGGTCAAAGAAGCCGCAGATTGCCAGGAAAAGTTTGATCTGGAACAAGTCGGAGTTTCCTTATCGGTAACCCCATGTTGGTGTTATGGATCAGAAACAATGGATATGGATCCAATACGGCCCAAAGCCATCTGGGGTTTCAATGGTACAGAAAGGCCTGGTGCCGTATATCTTGCGGCTACCGTCGCTGCCCATAATCAAAAAGGCCTCCCTGTATTCAGTATTTATGGACATGATGTCCAAGATATGGGAGATACCAAGGTTCCGGACGATGTGAAGGACAAATTGCTTTCCTTCGCCAAATCTGGCCTTGCTGTGGCAATGTTGCGCGGTAAAAGCTATCTGGCTATCGGCTCTGTTTCGATGGGCATTGTAGGTTCCATCGTTAATGCTGAATTCTTTCAGGAATATCTGGGCATGCGTAATGAATATGTAGACTCTTCGGAAGTGCTTCGGCGCATACAATTGGGTATCTATGATGAAGAAGAATTCAAAAAAGCATTGGAATGGACCAAAAAACATTGTAAGGAAGGGGCTGATTTCAATCAAAAGCATAAGGTAAAAAACAGAAAAGAGAAGGATGAAGACTGGGAGTTTGTGGTAAAGATGACCTTGATCATCCGTGACCTTATGATCGGAAATCCCACATTGAAGAAAATGGGCCATGCTGAGGAAGCTATGGGCCACAATGCCTTTATTTCGGGCTTCCAAGGGCAAAGGCAATGGACCGATTTCCTCCCGAATGGTGATTTTTCAGAAGCTATTTTGAATTCCTCATTCGATTGGAACGGTATCCGTAACCCTTTTATGGTCGCGACGGAGAATGACTCATTAAATGGCGTGTCGATGGCATTCAATTACCTCTTGACCAATACGGCACAAATATTTGCTGATGTCAGGACATATTGGTCGCCAGAGGCCGTAAAAAGAGTAAGTGGATGGAAACCTACGGGGGCCGCCAAAGAAGGATTTATTCATTTGATCAACTCTGGTTCCGCTACCCTGGACGGTACTGGGCAGCAGTCCAGCAATGGAAAACCAGTTATGAAACCATTTTGGGAAATCTCTGATAAAGAAGCAAAAGCCTGTTTAAAGGCGACAACCTGGTATCCTGCAAACCGTGATTATTTTAGAGGTGGAGGTTATTCCTCCAACTTCCTGAGTAAGGGCGGAATGCCAGTGACCATGTGCAGAATAAATTTAATAAAAGGTTTAGGGCCAACTATACAAATAGCTGAAGGCTATACAGTTGATGTGCCAGAAAAAGTGCATAAGGTATTGGACGAACGTACCGATAAAACCTGGCCGACCACTTGGTTTGTTCCTGAATTGACTGGGGAAGGTCCCTTCACCGATGTCTATTCTGTGATGGCCAATTGGGGGTCCAACCATGGGGCCATCAGCTATGGCCATATCGGGCATGACCTGATTACGATGGCAGCCATGCTTCGGATTCCAGTCTGTATGCACAATGTTCCTGCAAACCGTCTGTTTAGACCTGCAACCTGGGCAGCCTTCGGGATGAACCCAGAAGGAGCAGATTATCGGGCATGTGAGGTATTTGGACCACTTTATAGATAGCAACATGAGCAACCTAAAGAAATCATTGTTTCGGGATGATGAAGGGAACTATCTATTGGTTCCATTCCTTTTCATCTGCAGTTTATTCCTATTATGGGGCTTCGCCCATGGTTTTTTGGACGTGTTGGACAAGCATTTCCAGGATCTATTGCATGTTTCCAAGGCGCAGTCTGGCTTTGTACAGTTCTCTTTATACATCGGATATTTGGCAATGGCCATCCCTGCAGGCCTTTTTATCAAGAAATTTGGTTACCAGAAAGGTATCATATTCGGATTGGTGCTCTTTGCCATAGGTGCTTTTATGTTCTATCCGGCAGCCAAACTGGCCGCATTTATCCCTTTTTTGGCCGCTTTGTTCGTGATTGCCTGTGGATTGGCATTCCTGGAAACTGCTGCCAATCCCTATTCCATTGTCCTAGGTTCTAAAGATGGAGCTGCCAGACGTATCAACATTTCCCAATCCTTCAATGGTTTGGGCTGGATATTGGGACCGTTGATTGGTGGATTGATGATCTTTGGGACAGAAGCCGAAGGCGAGCATGACAAATTTGACTCCTTGGTGCAGCCCTATATTGGAATTGGCTGTGTCGTAGTTTTGGTTGCTATTGTCTTCCTGATCATTACGCTTCCTGAAATCAAGGAGAAGAAAGAGGCTGGGGAATACGAGGAAAACCCACCGATGCGGAACTTGCTGAAACATCCGGTATTCATCTTCGCTGTTATTGCCCAGTTCTTATATGTGGCAGCCCAGACTGGAACAAATTCATTTTTCATCAATTATGTGATCGATGCCATTCACGATTTGAAAACCCCGATTTCTAATATTATGGCCAATCTAGGTTCATTCGGTGAATTCTTCATGCCTAAAAACGACGAACAGGCAGCTTCCCTGATTCTTGCCTTTGGTGGAATGGGAGCTTTTTGGATAGGTCGGCTGACAGGTTCTTATTTGATGAAGTTCATCGCCCCACATCGTCTTTTGGGTTTTTACGCTATCATGAATGTCATCTTAAATATTTTGGTGTTCATGAATTTAGGTTGGGTTTCCGTGTTTGCACTGTTCTTGACCTACTTTTTCATGTCCATCATGTTCCCGACCATTTTCGCACTGGGGATCAACAATTTGGGTACACTCACCAAAAAAGGATCATCCTTCTTGGTTATGGCGGTAGCAGGTGGTGCATTCTGTCCGCCTTTGATGGGCCTGATTGCCGATCATAGTACAATGGCTACTGGATTTATTATTCCAGTCCTGTGCTATGTGGTGATAGCCGTGTTTGCTATTTGGGGAGTAGGTAAAGTGGAAGGTAAATTAGATATGTCAAATCCCGTTCATTAATAGAAGGTTAAATGAAGCAATCATATGTAATTGGCGTTGATTTTGGGACCGATTCTGCTAGGGCTCTGCTGGTCGATGCTTCCAATGGAAAAGTGCTAGGGTCTGCAACCTCCAGCTTTAGGAGGTGGAAAGAAGGACTGTACTGCGACTCTAAAAAGAGTCAATTCCGTCAACATCCATTGGATTATATTGAAAGCCTTGAAGCTTGTCTAAAGGGCTGTTTGGCAAATGTCCAAGATGAAATCAAGACTAATATAGTGGCCATATCCATCGACGCTACGGGTTCCACTCCAGTAGCCATTGATAGCAGTGGCCATCCTTTGGCGCTGACTTCGGAATTTTCCGAAAATCCTAATGCCATGTTTTTTCTGTGGAAGGACCATAGCTCCATCAAGGAGGTTGAAGAAATCAACCGAAAAGCGCAAGACTTTGAAATCAATTACCTCAGCTATTGTGGCGGAGCGTATTCCTCGGAATGGTTTTGGTCCAAATTGCTCCACTTAGCCAGGACTGACGAAGAGGTTTACAACGCTACCAATTCCTGGCTTGAGCAGAGTGATTGGTTGCCCTATCTTTTGACAGGTCAACAAGATGCGCAAAAAATAAAGAGGAATGTGTGTGCGGCCGGGCATAAGGCTTTATGGGCGCAAGAATTAGGGGGCTATCCACCGCTGGAATTCTTTAGCCACTTAGACCCTAAATTGGAAAGGATATACCAATCCATTAATAAAGAGGTATTTACCGCTGATGAGATTGTTGGAGTTCTGTCCGCAGATTGGGCAGATAAACTAGGGTTAAAGGATAGCGTTTTGATCTGCGTAGGAGCGATCGACGCGCATGTTGGAGCCATCGGAGCCCAAATCCAACCTGGATATATGTGCAAGGTCATGGGGACATCCACCTGTGATATGATGGTCATTGATAGAGAAGAATTACAAGATCGATTGGTCCAAGGGATCTGTGGACAGGTTCAAGGGTCAATCGTACCACACTATATAGGTCTGGAGGCCGGACAATCCGCTTTTGGGGATGTCTATAATTGGTTGAAAAACTTGCTGTTGTGGCCAATTAGGAACAGTCTGAAAAAAACTGCATTTCTGGGTAGTCAAGCCATTTCAGATTTAAGGGATGAACTTGAGCAAAATTTACTTTCAGAACTATCCGAATTGGCCAAGCAACAGCCTATCCGAGAAGATGATGAAATGGCCTTGGATTGGTTCAATGGAAGGAGGACCCCAGATGTAAACCCTTCACTGACTGCCGCCTTGTTCCATTTGGATTTGGGGACCAATCCTGTCCATATCTTTCAGGCTCTGGTCGAAGCAACCTGTTTTGGCTCCCGGGCGATCGTTGAACATGTGGAACGCCAAGGGGTCGCTATTCAAGGTGTCATTGGAATAGGGGGAATAGCCAAAAAATCGGATTATGTCATGCAAACCTTGGCAGATATCCTTCAAAGACCAATTATGGTCCATCGATCAGATGAAACCTGTGCTATGGGAGCTAGTATGCTGGCTGCAACTGCAGCAAAAATCTATCCTTCCTTGGCTGAGGCCATGGATAACATGGGAGCCGGATTTGAAAAAGAATATTCGCCCAATCCTGAAAAGAAGGATTTGTTTGACAAACGCTATGCTAAGTATTTGGCTTATGGTTCTATGCTAAATACCATACAATAACTGAAATGAGAATTCACTGGATTTACATATTTGTTGGTTTGTTAACTTGGCTGCATGCTATGGATCCTTCCATAGCGTATGGCCAAGGGATTCCAAAGTTGCTCCAGCCGTACATATCCAATCTGGAGTATTCCAAAATTGGAAATCAAAATCCTGAAATCAAGTATAAAAAAATCGATAAACAGACTTTTAGGCTTGAATTCACCTGGGAAATAAAAGCCGATACAAGCTTAGATAGGCTCTATGTCGCTGTAAAGCCTGAATTTAAGCCTAGTTTTCATTGGGCACCTCATCTGACTCCTACAGATAACCATATCATCACCCAACATGTTTTTCGTTCGGCGGCCTTGATTGTTCAGGATAGCCAAAAGTCTTTGGCCATCATTCCGGATGTGTCGCTGTTAACATCAAAACCTACAGTTCCTTGGTATCTAGATCTTGATGCCGATGAGAACCTCATGACCTTAGGCCAGGCAAATTCTAAGATTACCGATCATGTGCTTTATGAAAAAGAAGAAAAGACAGATTTTCCAGCAGGAACCTATCGTCTGGCTTTTTACGTAAAATTCTCTTCAGATCCAGCTAGCATTGATAATCCGTTTGCCGGTATAAATCAGTTTATGTGGCAGCAATGGGGTAAGAAACTCTATCAAAATGGGGAGCCTTTCGATAATAACAATCTCGATGCTTATGTAGACTATACCTATCAATGGGCCTTCAAATATTGGCGAGACGCTGTATGGCAGGAATTTGACCTGAATGGCAAAAGAGTAGGAGCTCCCACCTTTATTGTAAATGTTACCCAAAGCCCTAATTATCCAGGTGAAGTCAACGAAAGGGAGTTTAGGTCCATTTGGAACCAAGCTTGGTTCAATTCCTTACGCTCTGCATCTGGCTTATTTCGCTATGCAAAGCGGAAAAACATAGATTCGCTGATACGCTATGCGAATATGACCAAGGAATTGACGCTTTCCTTTCCGCAGAGAAATGGTTTTTTCCCGGGATTGATCGCCACAGAAATGAAGGAAGTAGAAGTCGAGGGAAAAAAATATTGGCGCTCGGCAGGCTGGAATACCCATTTCTTCGGCAACTCAAACCGTAATCCCTATACCTGGAATGCAAAAGAATCTCCTTACCATATTCTGGATATGAGCTATACGGCTCTATTGATGCTGGATTGGTATTCTGAGTTGGAAAAAGATCCCCGATTATTGGATTATGCCATTCGATATGCCGATGCATTGGTCAACATACAACTCCCTGATGGCTATTTTCCAGCATGGCTAGATCTAAATCAGCAGAAAGATATGGAGCTGTTGAGCAAATCTCCAGAATCTGCCATGTCCGTAAGTTTTTTGCTGAGATTATATCAGATAAGCAAAGTTGAAAAATATAAAGCATCCGCTTTAAAAGCCCTTGATGTAATCGTAAAGGAAATTGTTCCAGTCGGACGCTGGGAAGATTTTGAAACCTATTGGTCCTGTAGCCGATTTGGACATGACAGTTTAGTGGATCGGAAAATTGCTAGGAATAATATGTACAAGCAAAATACCCTGAGCATGTATTATACGGCCCAGGCAGCCATGGAAGCCTATAAGGTTACAGCGGACCAAGCTTATTTACAAAAAGGAAAAAGGGTGCTGGATGAACTGTTAATGTGGCAAGCTGTTTGGCAACCATCCTTTATCTATATACATGCCCTGGGCGGTTTTGGAGTCATGAATGCAGATGCGGAATGGAATGATTCCAGGCAGAGCTTATTTGCTGAACTGATCATGCAATATGGAAAAGAATTAGGTCGGAAAGATTATATGCAACGGGGCATTGCTGCCTTAAAGGCGTCCTTTGTCATGATGTATGCTCCCGAGAATCAAGAAACCAAGGAACAATGGCAAAAACGCTGGCCATTTCTGAGGAAACAGGATTACGGCTTTATGATGGAAAACTATGGGCATGATGGCCATACCGATTCCAACGGAATTGGAATTGGAGAATTTACTATCTATGATTGGGGGAACGGAGCAGCCTCGGAAGCAGTTAATCGTGTCATCGATCATTGGGGTGAAAATGTCTTTGCAAAATGGTAATGCAAGGTTAGTTATGAATTAATAATAATATATTTACAAAATGGTAAAAAAGGTATCATTAAAGGATATTGCTCAGAAAATTGGCGTTTCTACCGCATTAGTTTCTTATGTGTTAAGTGGTAATGAAGAAAAGGGCAGAGTAGGGAAGGATACTGCAGAAAAGATCAGACAGGCTGCCAAAGAACTGAATTATCAGCCCAACCATATCGCCAAAAGTTTAAAAACGGGTAAAACCAATACCATCGGACTAATTGTTGCAGATATTTCAAATCCTTTCTTTGCTTCGATCGCACGAGGAATAGAAGATGAGTCTGGACATTTTGGTCTGACCACCATAATAGGTAGTTCCGATGAAAGTACGGAGAAATTGAAAAACCTAGTCGATGTTTTTATTAAAAGGCAAGTCGATGGTTTTATCATCTCTCCACCGGATCACTCCGAAGAAACCATCGAATATATTATTTCTTTGGGCATTCCCATCTGTTTGATCGATAGGCATTTTGATCATGTCAATTCCAGCTATGTCATCACAGATAATAAAGAGTCCATGCAGACCGCGGTGGGCCATCTCATTGAAATGGGGTACAAGAACCTGGCTTTTGTTGCCTACAAGAGTAGCCTACAGCATATGAAAGACCGTGAACAAGGTTTCTTGAATGCCAGCTCTGCAATCCAATCCAGATTGTATAAAATTAATTTCAGTAAGCAACAGCAAGAATTAGGGCAAGTCCTAGAGGAGATTTTGAACGATCAGAAAGCTGATGCCATTGTTTTTGCCACCAATACCCTTTCGGTTGCGGGATTAAAATACCTCACCCAAAAAGAGATCCAGATCCCAAAGGACTTAAATGTAATGTGCTTTGACTTTAGTGAGGTATATGATTTCTTTTATCATCCCATAATCCATGTTAAACAGCCTATTGAGCAGTTAGCAAAGGAAAGTGTCATTGCCTTAACCCAGCAGATGAAAGATAATACCATTCAGAAAAAGGTGTTGAATTCTGAATTGGTTGCAAAGAAGAGGGGTTAATGATTTATTGAAATAATTTCCAGAACATCAAGCCACAGTAAACTGCCGCCAATCCAAGGACAACGCTAAGGCCAATGTATAGGAAGGCCTGCGACGTCTGTTGGTTTTGGATAAGATTGATGTTTTCTGCCGCAAAGGTAGAGAAGGTCGTGTAACCACCACAAAAGCCTGTTACCAGTAACAGTTTCCATTCATTGCTCAAGCCTTGGTTTTTGGCAAAATAACCCAATAATAGCCCAATCAGCAGACAGCCTAAGAGGTTCACGATTAAAGTGCCAAGCGGAATCTGGCTGGGATAATTTTTGCTGATGAACTGACCGCTGTAATACCTTAGTACACTTCCGACAGCTCCACCTGCAGCAATAATGAATGCCTCTCTGATCATGAATAATAACTAATGTTGATTTATTTTTTTCGAATTTAATGAATTCCTTTACAAGTTCCGAATGGATCGATATTCAATAAAACCGAGCGAAAGGTATGAAAATGAATGAAATATGATTGATGTCAGAAAATTGTTGCGTAAATAATGTTATAAAAATTCAAAAAATACCCTGCGATTGTAAAAAAATGATATTTTTGTTATAACTAAATTATGAATATCATTATCCCCAAACAACAATAACCGGTTGGATTGGGACAAAAATTAGGAATGTATGGAAGCTTTAAAGACTATGGAAGCAAGGTATCCAATTGAGTTTACTGTGCCTGCTTTTGGAGCTGGTTCGTTTTATATTCAAGAAGACCTTAGGGAGGAATTCTATACCCACTATCATAGGCATAAGGAAATTCAAATTTCCTATATCCTAAAAGGTAGGGGTTCGGTCGTTATCGGAAACTTAATACAGCCTTTTTTTGAAAATGAAATCTATATCTTAAAGGCCAACGACCCCCATATCTTTATTAAAGAAGGAGCTGAAAATGACCAGATCCATGTAGTCCATATTTTTGTTGCCTTCGACAAGATGCAGTCCTTCTTCAATATGCAGGAGCTGCATCGGATCAGGGATATCTTTACAACCTTGGATTCCAGTAAAAAGTTGTTGCAGAAATATAGCCTGCCAGTGAGGTCCATCTTTCAATCATTACTGCGAGAGGAGGGTCTGCCTAAACTCATGCGCGTATTGGAGGTCTTCGAATACCTGATCGCCAATGAAAAGGAAATGATCTCCCTGTATTCCGGACTTCCTGAATCAAACTTCAATGATAAAGTCGGGGTCCGTATCAATGAAGTCCTGCGATATTCCCTAGAAAACTATAACAGGGAAATCAGTATCGATGCGGTTGCCAAACTCATCCACATGACCCCATCCGCATTCTGTAAGTATTTTAAAAAGCATACCATGAAAACCTATGTAACCTTTTTAAATGAAATCCGAATCGAAAAAGCCTGCCAATTGCTCATCAACAAGTCCACAGAAAATATTTCCGAAGTCGCCTACCAATGCGGATTTAATACCGTCGTCCATTTTAATCGTGTATTTAAACATATCCTCCATAGCTCACCCTCTGAGTTTATCCATCGACATGCGGTGAATAATATGGCGAATTAAGGAGGGGATTTGAGATGGGAGATATGAGAAGTGAGACAGTGAATTTTCCGAAAGGGTAATTTTTTAGTCATTCTGAAGTTTATCCGAAGAATCTCGGAGTAATACAAACAAAGATTGAATTGACGTAAGGGCACTCCATCTTCGATGGAGAATGAAAGAAACTGTTGGAGGAGAGCCGGACAGATTCCTCACTGATCGGTCAGAATCAAAATATGCTAATGAAGGATTCAGAGTGAAGCGAAGAATCAATTTTTGTTTTTTCTTGGGGATGCAATAATTCCGAAATCGGAAGATGAGGAAACTATTTTCTGGGGATTAATTTCCGCTTTAGAGGATTTATAGAAAAATATTTCATCCCTGCTAAGGGTTGTGTATCCCAAAGATATCCTTTGACCTATTCCAGTCCAATCCTCCCATCCAGTACCCTGAGCGGCGTCTAATGGCATCCTGATTCAACAACGGGCGTTTGCAAAACGCCCCTACAGTATTGGGGTCTTTCCAACGACACAATAGCAAGATGTTCCTGGTCTATCCTCACATCCATTTAATCCTGATTCCTGCTCAGTTCCTGGCCCATCCTCCCATCCCTTAAATCCTGGTTCTTGCCCAGTTCCTGGCCCATCCTCCCATCCCTTAAATCCTGGTTCTTGCCCAGTTCCTGGCCCATCCTCCCATCCCTTTAATCCTGGTTCAAAATATTTACCCAATCGCCTCTACATTCACTTCAGCACACAGCTCTCTGATCTCTTATCTACTCCAAATTTGGAATTTGGCTCAAAATTTGTTATATTACTAGCAAACAATAAAAGAAAGGTAAATAATATGATTAAAAAAGAAAGAAGTAAAAAAGAAAAAATGATCCAGAACCCATTCTCATTCTATGTAACGAATGTAGGGTTTATCGGAAACCAACCAAGCCCACAAAATAGAAGTGTTAACAAGAAAAGTTAACCCTTCTACAAAACCAAAACAAATTAAATTAGGCGTGCTTTTTGAGAAAAAAGCATTTTGTGTTTCTAGCGGGTTCGTTTTCTCCCGGCCCTAAATCCCCAGCCTCACTTCCGAATTAAAAATTGAAACTGGCCGTCCTTTTAGGATTGTCTAGTTTGGTGCTTTTTTTAACATTATTGACCTTGATATGCATAATGTTCGACTGATTCTTGAAATCCTGGAAAAGAAGCTGGTTGACAATATCCAATTTGCTGATCGAATTAACATCGCTGACTTCAAAATAGCACCAAGCAACATCCTCCTCAATCTCATAGCCCACATACTGTAAGTTTCGAGGATGATTATTGATATTGATCTTGAAATTTTGTCGGATGTATTTCGAAATGGCAGAATCTGCCGCAGCTTTGTTTTTGGGATGGATTACATCGATATGCTGGCCTAATTGGTTTTTCAAGGCTACTTCCAGATCATCATAAAACAATCTGCAGGATACCTCAATACGTTTTTTGCTTGGGTTGAAGTCTACTGAACTAATGCTAACATAAAAAGGATGCGCAAAAGCAATAAATGCCGTAAATATTCCAACAAGCAGCAATCCTAGTCTTAATTTCTTCCAATCCATTCTATTGATTTTTTGCAACAATTATGTGCAAATCTGCCTAAAATTAGTAAATCCGTTTGTCTATGTTAAAATAATATTAATTTTGCTATGTTATTATTACAAGACCTAATTAATGAGCGATTTCTCTATCTATTTTCAGCTTGGTTGGCAGCATATCTTGGACCTGACGGGTTATGACCATATTCTTTTTGTTCTCGTTTTATGTTGCAGTTATACGCTAAAAGATTGGAAGAAAATTCTTTGGCTGGTAACCGCATTTACGGTCGGCCATTCCATCACCTTGGCATTGGCAGCATTTAAGATCGTCAGGGTAGATACCGCCTGGGTGGAATTCTTGATTCCGGTGACCATTTTGGCCACTGCATTCTATAATTTGCCCAAAAGAAGAAAGCAGCGGAGCCCATATGTCCTTTATGCGATGACCCTATTCTTTGGACTGATCCACGGTCTTGGATTTTCAAATTACCTGCAATCGTTGTTGGGACAGGAAGCAAATATTGTACTGCCACTGCTGTCCTTCAATATAGGTTTGGAGTTTGGACAACTTATCATTGTCTTTTTTGTTATTCTGCTTTCGGAGTTGATGCTCAAGATTTTTGCGGTCAGCAACCGTGATTGGAGCTTCTTCCTCTCATCGGCCGTTATCGGAATCTCCTTTATTATGGCACTCGAACGTATTCCATTATGAAATTATATTCATCAATAATCAAAACCATCTGCCTTGCCCTTGTAGGTTCGGCAGGCATATATGCTGCCCAAGCGCAGATGCAGCATAACCCAGGTTCCAACCATGGGAACAAGTTTGAGCAACTGGGTAACCTGTTGACGGATCCAAATATCTTTCGAACGGCATCTGGTGCACCAGGGGCAATGTATTGGCAGCAGAAAGCCGATTATGTCATTGATGTAGAGATCGATGATGTCAATCGCGTGCTGAAAGGGTCTGAAACCATTACCTACACCAACAATTCTCCAGATCCATTGACCTATCTTTGGATTCAGCTAGATGAAAACGAGCATGCGGACAATGCCGAAAGTAAACGGTTTGACCAAAGTAGCTTAAGGGAGAAAATGTCAATAGGCGAACTGAAATCATTGGTTCCAGAGAAAAAAGGTTTTGGAGTCAATATCCATAAGGTGACCGATGGAGCCAATAAAGCGCTAAAATATACCATCAACTATACCATGATGCGTATTGATCTTCCCACAGTGTTGAAGCCTGGCGCTAAATTCGTGCTGAAGATTGATTGGGATTATAAGATCTCTGATCGTATGGTCGAAGGTGGTCGTGGTGGATTTGAGCATTTTGCTAAAGATGATAATAACCTATACACTATAGCACAATGGTTTCCACGTATGGCGGTCTATTCCGATTTTCAGGGATGGCAAAACAAACAGTTTACCGGAAGAGGGGAATTTGCGTTAGTTTTTGGTGACTATCAAGTAAATATCACGGTTCCAGCGGACCATGTGGTAGGAGCGACAGGAGAATGCCAAAACTATGCACAAGTATTGACCTCGACGCAATTGGCTAGATGGAAGCAGGCTCAGCAATCGAAAGAACCCGTTGAGATCGTTACATTAGAGGATGCTAACAAAGCCATTCAACAGAAATCCAGTGCCAAGAAAACTTGGGTTTATGAAGCCAAGAACGTTCGCGATTTTGCCTTTGTTACCTCTCGTCGCTTGATCTGGGATGCTTTGCGTGTGAATGAAGGTGTTCCGGGAAATCAACCAATGGCCATGTCCTATTATGGTCCTGAGGCTTACCCATTGTACCGTAAATATTCCACCAAAGTTGTTGCCCATACCTTAAAGACATATTCTAAATTCTCCATTCCATATCCTTATCCCGTAGCTATCTCTGTGGAAGCAGCAAATGGTATGGAATATCCGATGATCTGCTTCAATTATGGCCGTGCCGATGAGGATGGTACCTATACTGAAGCCGTAAAATATGGCATGATCGGTGTGATTATCCACGAAGTTGGACATAACTTCTTTCCAATGATCGTCAATTCGGATGAGCGCCAATGGACTTGGATGGATGAAGGACTGAATACGTTCCTTCAATATTTGACGGAACAAGAATGGGACAAGGATTTTCCTTCCCGTCGTGGACCGGCCTACAAGATCGTGGATTACATGAAGCTTCCAAAAGATCAGTTGGAACCTATCATGACCAATTCTGAAAATATCGTTCAATTTGGACCTAATGCATACGCTAAACCAGCGACAGCTCTAAATATATTGAGAGAAACAGTAATGGGGCGTGAGCTCTTTGACTATGCCTTTAAGGAATATGCAAGACGATGGGAGTTCAAGCACCCTACTCCGGCCGACTTCTTCCGGACCATGGAAGATGCTTCTGCCGTAGACCTTGATTGGTTCTGGAGAGGTTGGTTCTTTGGAACTGATCCGGTTGAGATTTCCTTAGATAATGTGACGCAATATAGAATGAGTGGAGCAGACCCTAAGAAAACGCAACAGGAGAAAAAAGAAGCATTTGATAAAGACCTGAACAGTATTACGCGTCAGCGAAACATGGAAGAGAATATGGCTTTCTTGGTCGATAAGGATACCTCTCTTCTGGATTTCTATAATAAATGGGATCGTTTTGCCGTGAAGCCAGCCGATGAAACCAGCTACCAAGATTTCTATAATAAGCTAACTGATAAAGAAAAAGATATCTTCAATGGTAAGACTACATTCTATGAGTTGAACTTCAGGAACAATGGTGGATTGGTCATGCCATTGATCATCGAATGGACCTTTACCGATGGAAGCAAAGAGATCGATCAAGTCCCTGCTTATATCTGGAGAATGGATGAAAATGAAGCAACGAAAGTATTTGCAAAGAGCAAGCAAGTTGCCTCCATTCAATTGGATCCGTATCGTGAAACTGCGGATATAGATGAGTCCAACAATGCATGGCCTAGAACTTCTCAACCTTCCAGGTTTGAGTTGTACCAGCAGAATGGACGGGCAGCTCGCGGTCAATCGGCCGAGAGCAATCCGATGAAGGAAGCTAAAAAGCAAAATAATAGATAGGTAATACTAAACTAAAAATATAAGGGGCAGTTCAAATTTTGAGCTGCCCTTGTGTTTTATTCTACAATTTTTTGACTATTTTATCCTGGTTTTGCTTTGGTCTTATTCGGGACACATTCCGAATTTTCCGAATATGGCTCGAACAAGGGTAAAGCTTGGTCAAGAGCTCGTGGTCTATGAACGCTTGATCTGGGAAAATTTCAGATGAGAGACAAGAGGGTTTAGATATCCTAAAACTATGGTCTGTCTGACTTCAGCCTGCTGAATACCAGAAGATCCCTAAATTGGAAATTGCCCATCCATTCCCCATTCCTTTTGGTTCCTTCCAGTTTAAAGCCTAGTCTTTTGGGAATATTGATGCTTTTTTCATTGCCTATGGCGCAGCAGATCTGTATGCGTTCTAATTTAAGCTCTTCAAAAAGCTCCTGGATCAGGGCTTCCACCGAGCGGGTCATGATCCCCTGGTTTTGGAAATCTTGGGATAGCCAATAGCCAATTTCCGTGTTTTTGTTCAATAAATCGGTTTCCTTGGTGCCGATCAAGCCAATCATTCGGTCATCGAAACAGATCTTATAGACATAGTCTTTTTTAAGCTTTCGGCTCAGCATTGCCATTTCAACAAAGCCCTTGCTGTCTTCTACTCTGTTGGTAAATTGGACGAAAGGGAGCCATTCTCCAAGATATTCCCTTTGGCTATTGATGATGTTGTACATTCGAATGGCATCACTCTCGACGATTGCTTTCAAGCTGATTTGAGGATCTATTTCGATGATTCTTTTCATGTTTGGGTCTTAGTCAGTATTTCTCTTAATGCAGCGGAAACTCGTTCTTGGTCTTTTTCGGAATTCAGATCTAGTCCGCAGAAGGTGCTTCCATTTGTTTTGGCGTGAAGAGCTAGGTAATATAAGCCTGCAGTTTGCAAGGCAAGGATGGCGCAGGTGTCGACATCGGAATTAGGGTGGCCCTTTTCGTATTTACGGATGAGTTCCGCGCCAATTTCTTCACGGCTATCTGCTAGTTTACGGAGGATTTCCTTGTTTTCAGAAAGCTCCCACTGCAGGATTCGCTGTAAGATCTCGTCGTTAAGAACAGCATTGAACTGTCCTTGCAAGAGAGCAAACATTTCATCATCCTGAATGATCTCCTGGCTCAATAATCGGGAAATAGTGGATTTGGCCTTGGTTTTCCAATAATCCCTCTTTTCGATGTATAGCTCCACCAAGTTGTCCAAGTTGTCAAAATAAGTATAGATCAATTTACGGTCGACTTTTGCTTCTGTGGCAATATTTGCAATGGTCAACCCAGGGTAACCATGTTTTTTTAAGACTTTTCCGACGGCATTGACGATTCTGTTCATCGTTCTTGCCTTTTCACGTACGGGTCCAGAGGTGATTTTTCTGGACTTCTGCTCAGGATTCGGAGCTTTTTTCATATCTGTTTAAAATAGTAGGATAAATTTAAGCATTATTCACAGCATAGGGAATAAAGTGAGTAATATCATTATTTATCAGGTTGCTTCTGCGGCTCTGTATCTTCCCTTATGATTTGGGCTTTGGCATATTGATTTAACGCTTTGTAGTGCCTATAAAGTATTCTCTTTTCTAGGCTTTTTGGGGCCAATACCTTAACACATTCCCCGAATCCCAATATCTCTCGCTCCAGCTCAAGATTCAGTATCACGTCTATCCGTATGGTAATGGAACCATCATCATGCCTTTTTTGGATCTGTTGGGAGCTGTGCAAAGGTTTGGTCTCTACATAGGGTGCATTGGCGGCGTTTACCTGTAGGATGACTTTCTGACCACGCTCCTTGGCAGACTTGGTAACACCTATGGTATCTGAAAAGTATCGATCGAAATCAACACCTTCATAAGGTTGAAACCCATTTTTGGCCATCATGTCAATTTCAGCCATCCGGTCCAGTGCCAAAGTAGTTAAGCTTGAATGGTGCTTTTTACAACAGATTAGAAACCATCGGTTTCTATACTCCTTTAAAAGATAGGGGCTGTATACTTCAACTGTGGGCTGTTTTGACTTGAAGGATTTGTATTTGATCAAAACAGGGTTTTCGTCCTTTATGGCTTGATAGAGTGGGGTAATCCATTTCAATCCCTTTAATAAAGGATTGGCTTCAAGCTGTACAATGGACTTGCCTTCTCCCTTAGAAGCGTACATCTGGCTCTCTAAACGGATAATCATATCGCTCATTTCCTCAAAAAATGTAAAGCCATTCAAATGTTTCAGGACATCGACGGCTTCTTTCATTTTTTCCATGTCCATGGAGGAAATAGGAGAGTTGCTAATGCTGTAATTCGGGTCATCGTAGCTATAATATCGACGGTCCTTCACAACTATAGGAGCATTATATCCGAGTTTATTGCTTCGCATCAACTGTATATCGCCTTGAATTGTCCTTTTACTGACACCACTATTGATCCCTTCCAACTCGTAAAGTGCATCCGAGACCTTTTCTATCAAGTCCTCCAAGGTCCATTTCCTATGGGTTTGTTGAAGGCATTGGTCGATGATTTTGTATCGAATAAGAGCAAGTTTGTTTGTAGACATGGATTTCCTTTCCTTTTTGAATAAAATAAAGATAGATAATTTAACATTACTACGCAAAGTATTTGCGTAGTAATGTCTTTTTGTAAATATGTTATAAAAATGTTGTTAAATTAATTAATTGATACACAGTATAATAAATGTATATTATTAAAATAATTTGAATAAAATTTTACTACGCATAAGTGTTGCGTAGTGCTGTATGCACCTTTGTAATGTCGGGTATGACAAATGTTCTTTGATTAAACAAGCGATAAGCTTTTTATACGATATATGTCCAACAGGATATATAATCTGTAGAGATCAAATCGTAATCCTGGTGTCCTGTTTCTGTATGGCAGGCTAGTGCTTTTCCAGTAGGATGAAGTATACTGATTATGAGATGGGTCTATAGATTAATTGTTTGCAGTGCAGGTTCGAATCCTGCTCCTGGTTTCCAGGATAATTCAAATGGTTAGAATAACAAACCCATGGTTGAAATAGGACCATAAACATCCTCACACGATGCATTTCCGTGGTAAAACACGATGGACGAGTTTAGGTCTTCTCTAAAAAGATCAAAAGCTTATTGCCAATGGTTCGGTTAAAGGCATGTTCATGCCAATAACAGTCGGAAAGGATCTTTGCAACTTTTTGCTAGACCTAGACCAAAGGCAAATTGTTCCTGAACTACCGGAAGACCTGTTCTCCCAGTGTGGAAAGGGCAAGGTCGCTGGATGGTCTAGGACTACCCTAGAGTTCCGTTCCGGACCGATGAACGATTGGCAATAGCTTTTTAGGATTAAATGAATGAGTGAAATAATTAAATAGAAAAACAATGAAAAAGGTATTAATTAACAGAAACGAAGTAGGATTGATCATCAAAAACAATGCTGTAAAAAGGGTTGTGACTGAAGGAAAATACTGGTTAGGCTTTGGGGAATCCCTTGAGCGCCATGATATGGCGAAACCATTTCAGGTTGCTTATCATCTAGATGTTTTGTTGACTGTACCTGGATTTTTAGAATTGGTTGAAATCGTTGAGGTCTTGGACAATGAAATCGCTTTGATGTTCAAGAACAAGAACCTTGTAGGCTTGTTGAATGCGGGAAGACATGTCTTCTGGAAAGGATTGGAGGATTTGGAATTCCAAATTGAAAATATGGATACCTTGGAGGTACCTTCATCCATCAACAAGGCTTATTTAAGGAAAGACTTGTTCAAATCTTATGTGAGCAGATATCAGATTGAAGAATTTCAAGGAGCATTGCTTTTTGTAAATGGAAAATTTGAAAGAGAATTGTTGGCTGGGGAATACTTCTTTTGGAAAAACGCTGATGCCATTCAGGTGGCCATCGTGGACAAAAGAGCTATGTATATGGAGATTCCAGGTCAGGAAATCTTGACTAAGGACAAAGTACAGATACGATTGAATATTGGTTTCCAATATCAAGTAAAAGATATCAAGATGGCCTTGTTGGAAAACCAATCCTTTGATAATCATTTATATGTTTTGATGCAAATGATCGTAAGAACGTATGTATCTGACCAAACATTCGATGGATTATTGGAAAATAAGGATGCGATCGCAAAGGTGATCTTGGAAGAAGCGAAGAGGTCGGTTCAGCGATTGGGAATTGAATTGATTTCCATGGGTATCAAGGATATTATCCTTCCGGGAGAAATCAAGGATATCATGAACCAAGTGTTGGTCGCTGAGAAGAAAGCTCAGGCGAATATCATTACCAGAAGGGAAGAAACGGCCTCGACAAGGAGCTTGCTGAATACCGCGAAGCTTTTGGAAGAGAATGCGATGTTGTTCCGGTTAAAGGAAATGGAATACGTGGAGAAGATTGCGGACAAGATCAATACGATTTCTGTTTCTGGAAACGGACAGATCGTAGATCAATTGAAACAATTGTTCTTAAATAAATAGGAAGTCCTGCAGGGTAATAAGGCCCTGCAGATTTATTAAATGGTCATTATTTGTTAAATTAATGAAAGATGGAAAATAAGAGAATTAATGGCAATGATTTGATTGCCTTAGGATATAAAGAGAATTTGGCTATTGGGGTTGCTTTGAAGATCAACAAGAAGCGATTGGGTTTTAGCAAAGAGGAAATGTTGACGAAATTTAAAGCTGTTTTGGATGATCCAAAAGCTTTTGCTGAAGATCCCGTGTTTTCACCGCTCTCATTTGCCTTGTTGAATATAGAGGAATTGGGAAAATACAATATCCCCTTGAAGACTGAAGAGTTGCCATACGAGGTGTATGGCGCTGAGCAAATTGAGGATGGGGCAAAGAGCCAAATGAAAACGGCGATGAAACTGCCGGTAACGGTTGCCGGTGCCTTGATGCCTGATGCACACCAAGGCTATGGATTGCCTATTGGTGGGGTATTGGGAACGAAAAATGCAATCATTCCTTATGCTGTTGGGGTCGATATCGGTTGCCGTATGGCGCTCTCCATATTTGACCTTCCGGCCAGTTATGTGGATACCCATCGGGACGAGCTGAAAAAGATCTTGATGAAAACCACGCGCTTTGGTGCGGGGAACGGTTTCTTGAAAGATGAACGTCTTGACCACGAGGTGTTGGAGAACGATCAGTTTGATGCCAATCCTTTTGTGAAGCAATTAAAAGATAAGGCTTGGACACAGTTAGGATCTTCAGGTGGTGGAAACCACTTTGTGGAGTTTGGCATCATGGAATTTAATGAAGAGGATAAAGAATTAGGGGTTCCTCAAGGACAGTACTTGGCTCTATTGACGCATTCTGGCTCTCGTGGATTGGGGGCAATGATCGCCAATCACTATACCAAAATGGCTATGCAGTTCTGTCAATTGCCGCATGAGGCCAAGCATTTGGCTTATTTCGACTTAGATTCTGCTGAAGGCCAAGAATATTGGTTAGCCATGAACCTAGCGGGGGACTATGCCTCAGCCTGCCATGAAGTGATCCATGAAAAGGTGCTCTCTGAATTGGGTGCTGAGCGATTGACGAAGGTGGAAAATCACCATAACTTTGCTTGGAAAGAGATGTGGAAAGGAGAGGAGCTGATCGTGCACCGTAAGGGCGCAACTCCAGCGGCAAAAGGGGTGATGGGAATCATTCCGGGATCGATGGCTGCACCAGGATTTCTGGTGCGTGGAAAAGGGGCTGAGGGAGCGATCAATTCGGCTTCGCATGGTGCAGGACGATTGATGAGCCGTACCCAAGCGATAAAGACCTTGTCACGAAAAGAGCTTAATCAGCGGTTGGAAGATCTAGGGATAACCTTGATCGGAGCGGATTTGGACGAAGCGCCAATGGCCTATAAGAATATCCATGAGGTCATGGATGCCCAAAAGGAATTGCTGGATGTGGTTGCATCCTTCCATCCAAAGGTGGTCCGCATGGCTGACGATGGTTCAAGGGAAGATTAAGCATGGAGGTATTGGCTTTTTGTTCGGTTCTTTGACCTTAATATTGCCTTTTAATAAAAAGGGATAAGGTTAGGCAGGATTTTTACCTGCCATCTTATCCTTTAGTAATTGTCACACTAATTACTCTCTTTAATATCTTAACTGGTTGAAGTTCCAGTTTTTGCCATCGATGATGGTCAACTGGTTTACAGGGACATTAAGTCCCAGAATAACTTTCAGGGTCAACATGGCCATCATGGTTCCAGTGATTCCCGCCAAAGCTCCCAGAACCCCAAATTGGTCACAGTTCTGTACATCCTCTGGATTAGGGGGACTTGGAAATATATCCCCTAGGTTCTTGCTGCCCTCATAATTGAATACAGCCACTTGACCCTCAAAGGAAAATATGCTTCCATAAACGAGTGTTTTTCCCATTTTGATACAGTGGTCATTAACCAAGTATCTCGTTTCAAAATTATCTGAACCATCTACGATGATGTCGTATCCCGAAAATACAGCCGCAATGTTTTCCTTATTTAGTTTCTGGTCGATGGGCTCGAAAGAAATTCCTGAATTGAATTGGCGTACAAAAGAATGTGCACTTTCGACCTTTGGCCTTCCAATAAAGCTTTCTTGGTGTATCACCTGTCGGTTTAAGTTATGGATTTCAAGTATATCAAAGTCGATTGCAGCCAATTTCCCAACGCCTGCTGCTGCAAGGTATTGAATGACAGGGGATCCTAATCCGCCTGCACCGATCACCAGAACCCTTGAGTTTCCAATCTTGCGCTGGCCTTCAATGGATACTTCTTCCATGAAGATCTGTCGGCTATAGCGACTGAATTCTTTATCCATGGTTGCTGTTTGAGTTGCTGAATTGTTCAGAAAAACAGGAGTCCCAATCTTTCATGATAGGGTCATAGCCCTTGGCCTTTATACTGTTCTTTATTTCTTCCATACTTCGTTCATCGGAAATTTCAAACTGCTCCAGAGATTGCGGGTCCACGACATATCCACCAGGATTGGTTTTTGAGGCAGCACTCATGGTTGTTGCTCCCAATGCGATGATATGGTTCCTGAAGTTTTCACTTTCTCGCGTAGAGATTGAAATCTCCAGATCCGGATTCCAGATCCTATAGGCGCAGATCAATTGCAACAAGTGACGGTCCTCCATAATGAAGTTGGGTTCAATTATGCCCTCCGCGGGTCGCAATCGTGGAAATGAAACGGAATATTTGGTTTTCCAATATCGCTGTTGTAGGTAATTCAGATGAACCGCATTGAAGAAGCTGTCAATCCGCCAATCCTCTAGGCCTAATAGAACGCCTAGACCTATTTTATGGATTCCGGCAGAGCCTATGCGATCTGGTGTTTCTAATCGGAATTTGAAATTGGACTTTTTGCCTTTCGGGTGGTATATTTTATAGACTTCCTCGTGATAGGTTTCTTGATAGACCAACACTGAATGTACTCCTGCCTGATGGAGCATGGCATACTCTTCCTGGGAGAGTGGCTGTACCTCAATGGAGATATTTGAAAAAAAGGGTTTCAAGAGACTGATGGCGTTCAGGAAATATTGGATTTCTACGGTCTTATTGGCCTCTCCCGAAACCAATAGGACATGATTGATCCCCATCTCTTTTAAAGCCATGGCTTCCAAGATGATTTCAGCATTGCTCAAGGTCCTTCGTTTTATTTTGTTGTCCATACTGAAGCCACAGTAGGTACAGATGTTCTGGCATTCATTGCTCAGGTACAAAGGGGCATACAGTTGTATGGTCTTGCCAAAACGCTGTTGGGTCAACTGGCTGCTTAGTTGTGCCATTGGTTCCAAATAAAGTTCTGCAGCAGGTGAGATTAGGTTCAGAAAGTCCATGATAGACTTCTTAGGCCGAATCAGGGATGCTTCAACATCGGAGGTTTTGCAATTCTGTATTTTGTTTTGTATTTCTTTCCAGTCGTATTGGTTTAAGGTTTCTTTGATGTCCATCCTGTTATTGATCCATTAAAAAACTAGTTAGTGGAGAAGATGGATTGGCATTGAAGCTCTTGCTTGCTAATCCAGATTCATAAGCCATCCTTCCTGAAATCACGGCCAGCTTGAAAGCTTCGGCCATTTTAATAGGGTCCGAGGCCGTGGCAATTGCAGTGTTCACCAATACGGCATCTGCTCCAATTTCCATGGCTTGGGCAGCATCAGAGGGGGTTCCAATGCCCGCATCGACTACTACCGGTACCTGACTCTGTTCAATGATGATCTCCAAAAAGTCTATGGTCTTTAATCCCTTGTTGCTTCCTATTGGAGAACCTAATGGCATAACAACTGCCGTACCGGCATCCTCCAGTTTTTTACATAAAACAGGGTCAGCATGAATATAGGGCATGATGATAAAACCCTGCTTGGCTAACGCCTCGGTAGCTATTAAAGTTTCGATGGGGTCAGGCATCAAATATCGAGGGTCAGGATGGATTTCAAGTTTGATCCAATTGGTTTCAAAAGCTTCTCTTGCAAGTTGGGCTGCAAAAATTGCTTCTTTTGCATTCCTAGCTCCCGAAGTATTGGGAAGCAAGGCCACATTGGGTAATGACAAGGAATTCAGCAAGGTATCCTCGGCAGATTGGTGATCCACTCTTTTTAACGCTAAGGTGACCAATTCGGTTTGAGAAACTAAAATAGCTTCCTCCATTTGGGAAAGGTTTCCAAATTTTCCAGAACCTAAGAAAAGTCTGGATTGAAATGTTTTATCGGCTATTTTCAACATAATCTTCTGTGTAAAATTGATTCATTCTTGAAGTTGCAGAAGGGTCATTTTGAATCAAGCTTGATATAGCCACGCCATAAATCCCTGCTTGCAACAATTCGGTTAAGTCCTGTTCTTTTATCCCTCCAATGGCATAAATTGGAGGGTATTGTACCTTTTCATTTTTTAGTCTTTGGATGATTTCCTGGTATCCTGAAAATCCTAGAACTGGACTCAGTTTCTGTTTGGTTGAGGTGAACCGTAATGGTCCAAGACCAATGTAATCGCATTCTTCCTGAATTCTTTGAAGTACATCCTGGAAGCTGTTTGCTGTCCCTCCAATAATTTTTTCATTGCCTAAGACAGCTCTAGCACTTAAAATAGATTCATCCTGCAACCCTAAATGGATTCCATCTGCATCCAGGTCTTTGGCTAAATATAAATGGTCGTTGATGATAAAGGTTGCCTGATAGAGTTCACAGAGCTTTCGGCTCAATTCTGCAAGCTGATGAAGTTCCTTTTCTCTTCCAAATTTCCACCTGAGTTGTAGCCACTTGATTCCTGAATCCAGAGCCTTCCTGATATTTCTTTCCTGGTCCGAAAAAGTTCTTCCATCAGATATGTATTGGATTCGACTTAAGTTAGTTTTCATAGTTGGTCTGCCTTCCATAATGCTAGTTTTTCATTGCAGGAGATCAAATAATTAGTTGGATCGATCTGATTCCAAATGGACCCTAACAAAGCAATTCCGTCCGAACCTTTGCCTAATACTCTTTCCATGTTTTGATATTCAATTCCTCCTAGTCCAATCAAATCGACATCTGCATTGTCCTTTAGTTCAATATCTTCAAAAACATTGTTCGAAATACCGTGTCCAGGCTTTGAGATACTCTGAAAAATAGGGCTAAGAAAGGCGTAAGACCAAGTCTTGTTCAATTCATTGAATTCCTGAATAGAATGCGTGGAGGTCGATAAGATGTAATTACCATTATACTCCAATTGCTTCCCTCTTATCCGATCATAACTATTGAAATGCAGACGCTCAATTTCCATAAACTCAGTCGCAAGGTGATGGTGGGAGTGAAGTACGATTTTCTTTCTTTGACAAACATCAATATTGTCCAAATACTCCAAAGCCAGGTCATCCGATGAGGCATATTTCCTGAAATGAAATAGCTCCAATCCATTATCTAACATGTTGTTGACATGCAATGGTTCGTTAGGATAATTGCTGTTTGGAGAAACGACTATGATCATAGGTATATTTCTTTTCCACTTTCAATAAATTCCTTCGATTTTTCCAACATCCTTTCTTCGGTTGCCTCCCTGATCTCTTGCGTTATTTTCATGGAACAGAATTTAGGGCCGCACATCGAACAGAAATGAGCCACCTTTGCTGCATCTGCAGGTAAAGTTTCGTCATGAAACTCTCTTGCGGTATCAGGATCGAGTGAAAGGTTAAATTGGTCCTCCCATCTGAATTCGAATCTCGCTTTGCTCAATGCATTGTCTCTGTATTGGGCGCCAGGGTGTCCTTTGGCCAAATCTGCAGCATGGGCAGCAAGTTTATAGGTGATTACACCGTCCTTAACGTCTTTTTTATTGGGAAGGCCTAAGTGTTCTTTTGGTGTAACATAGCACAGCATAGCACAACCGTACCAGCCGATCATTGCAGCTCCAATAGCTGAAGTGATATGGTCATAGCCGGGTGCAATATCCGTTGTCAATGGGCCTAAGGTATAAAATGGAGCCTCATCACATTCTTCCAATTGCTTTTCCATGTTCTCTTTGATCATGTGCATAGGGACATGTCCCGGACCTTCTATCATCACCTGAACATCATGCTTCCAAGCTATTTTAGTCAGTTCTCCTAAGGTTTCCAATTCTGCAAATTGAGCCTCATCGTTGGCATCGGCAATAGAGCCTGGTCTTAATCCATCACCTAAAGAGAAGGCTACATCATACTTTTTCATGATTTCGCATATCTCCTCAAAATGCGTATACAGGAAATTCTCTTTATGATGGTATAGGCACCACTTAGCCATAATAGAACCACCTCTAGAAACAATTCCTGTTACCCTTTTCGCCGTTAAATGGATATATCTCAACAGGACACCCGCATGTATCGTAAAGTAGGAAACACCCTGTTCTGCTTGCTCAATGAGGGTATCCTTGAAAATCTCCCAGGTCAGATCTTCCGGCACACCTTTAACTTTTTCTAAAGCTTGATAGATAGGAACTGTACCTATTGGTACTGGAGAATTTCGGATAATCCACTCGCGGGTTTCATGGATGTTCTTTCCGGTAGAGAGGTCCATGATCGTGTCTGCACCCCATCGGCATGCCCAGACTGCTTTCTCCACTTCCTCTTCGATACTGGAACTTACAGCGCTGTTTCCGATATTGGCGTTGATCTTCACCAAGAAATTACGGCCAATGATCATAGGTTCACTTTCCGGATGGTTAATATTATTTGGAATGATTGCCCTTCCGGCTGCGATTTCATCCCGCACAAAATCAGGACTGATCCGTTTTGGCGTATTTGCACCAAAGCTTTCGCCCTTATGTTGTTCAGCTATTCCCTTCGTAGCGGACTGTAATTGTTCAATTCTTTGGTTCTCACGAATGGCAACATATTCCATTTCTGCAGTGATGATCCCTTTCTTAGCATAGTGCAGTTGGGTTACATTTTGTCCATCTGCTGCTCTTTTCGGTTTATGATTGTAAGAAAACCGCAATTCATCCAAGCTTGGGTCATGGAGCCTTTTTTGTCCGTACTCCGAACTGATGCCATCCAGAATCTCAACATCGTTGCGGTCTAAAATCCATTGTTCCCTGATCCTGTCCAGGCCTTTACGGATATCGATTTCAGAATTCACATCCGTATATGGACCAGAAGTATCATAAATCGTAACAGGAGGGTTTATTTCAAGACCATCCTTGCTCAGCTTGGTTGGGCTCAGGGATATTTCACGCATTGCAACTTGGATAGGGTATAGGTTACCTGGAATATAAACCTTTTTGGAATTTGGAAAAGCATTGGTTGTAATCTTTTGTTCTGTCATGTCTTCAAATATTTAAGGGTTATCCGCCTTGAGTTGCGGTTATGATTAGGATAGAATCAGTATCAGTCAATAAGGTATCCGACCATTTGTCTCTAGGGATGACTTGGTTATTTAGGGCAACAGCAACACCTTTGGTTTTGCCTTTAAGCTCCAAATCCATTAATTCCTCCAAGGTAAATGGAGATCTCTTGTACTGTTTTGTCTGATTATTGATAATAAGTAACATTCCTGAATAGTTATTTAAGCATTAATGCTTTAGGAATGTCTACTTTAGGTACAGGACGCACCCATGAATGACATTTTACTTTTCCCTACGCTAGTATGATCTAGATCAGGTTATAAGGGTAAAATCTCAGCCTGCAATTAATGCAGACACCCCTAAAGCGTAGGCAAGTTAGCTAAATGAGTTAACTAAAAGAAATTATTTGTGATTATAATACAATTTACAGGTTGCTTCTTTACCGAGAAGAAACCTTAAGCAATCCCTAGAACTACTTTAGGATCAATCTTTCAGCAGGGTTTTTCTCTTTAAATTCTTTGTAATATTTCTTGATATACACATGCAGGTCATAGCTGGTCCAATATTGGGCAGTTTCGAAATCAGGTCTATATTCCACCATAAACTGTTCCAGCTCTTCATCGTCCATGGGGATAATATCGCTGATGCTTGCTTTGTTGAAGATTTGGTCCACTTCCATATTTTTGATTTCTTGTTGCATAAAAGCATTGAACCTTCTCGCGTTTCTACCAGATTTACTGAATTTTTCGTAGAAGTAAGTAACGGTTGGCATGCCAAAGGGTAGAAGCAGGTACCATGGTGGTTCACCGGAGTAATATAGTCCCCCTTTAACGTTGATATCTTTTTTCATGCTTTCCAGTTCCTTCAGCTTTGCAGCTTTGGTATTCCCCATGACGACGATCTCTTCTAGCACGATGGATTTTTTCTGTAGGAAAACATGCTGCTTTAGATCTTCAGCCAAGATACTGAGGCTATTCCAATGCGGATGGACAAAGGTTATGCTATCAGACGGGCGGGCATCGATGCCAAAGGAACCATCAAAATCTGATCGCAGCGTTTGTTTTGTTCTTTGGTTAATGACATCCACATTTTTGATCAACAGACTGCTGTCACTGGAGTAAACTGTGCCGGTATACCTCTTTTGAGCTTGGGAAAATGCCACCAAACTATAAAGGAACAAAAGGAAGGAAATAATAATCGGTTTTAATGCCATAGCTCTAATATTAAGCTTTCATTTTCTTTAGGTGAAAATAATTCATCTAGTCTAATTTACTAAATCTAAAGGCTTAGAATGACAGTAATAACTATATTTAACATATTGGTTAAGAAAATTAAATACAGGAAGTCGTTTGGGGAATTAATTATTCTCATTTCGCCTGTTTACTAAAAATGAAAGGCTATTTTTGGATTCAATTTTAAAAAGAGCGATTGACCATGTTTGCCAAAATCCGAAACACCAATATTGCTGTTGCTGCTGCCATCTTATCCATGATCTGTGTGCAAGGGGGAGCATCATTCGCGAAGCAGTTGTTTCCGGCCATTGGTCCCATTGCGACAACAACCTTGAGGATTGGCTTATCTGCCATTCTGCTCTATGCGATTAATAGGCCGAAGCTACGTACCTTCAACAAGCAACAATGGATGTACTGTGGCCTTTACGGAATCGGCATTGCCGTCATGAACCTCATTTTTTATATGGCCATCCAAAGAATCCCATTGGGCTTAGGTGTTACCATTGAATTCGTAGGACCTCTGTTCTTGGCCTTTGTCCTATCAAAGAAATGGACAGATGTCATCTGGGCAGTATTGGCTTTGACAGGAATTTTACTGATCGTTCCTTGGAAGAGCAATGGCATCGATCCGATAGGATTGGGATTAGCCTTGCTTGCAGGGGTCTTCTGGGCCGTGTATATCCTGATGGGGGCCAAGCTTTCCAAAGTTATGGAGGGTAAACAGGCAGTTACTACCGGGATGATGATCGCAACGGTCTTTATAGTTCCATTTGCCTTAATGGATGGCGCGATATTGAACATCAATACTGGGCAATTTTCCAAAGGGCTTCTCGTGGCCATCTTATCTTCTGCATTGCCGTTTTCATTAGACATGATGGCCTTGGGAAGACTGCCAGCCAAAACATTCAGCATCTTGACCAGTCTGCAGCCTGCATTCGGTGCACTCTCTGGACTGATATTTTTACATGAATACCTCAGTATCAATCAATGGGTGTCTGTCTTATGTGTGGTGTTGGCAAGTATAGGGACGACAATTTTTTCTCGAAAACAGGAAATGCTTGAACTATAAATAAAAAATTCCAACAAAAAAATCCATGAAATGTTCAAAGGGTATAAACAAATTTTCAATGATATGCCCAGAGAAAAAACACCCCAGATAAAAAAACCAAAAACCTATGATGCATTGGTAGATAAGGGGATGAGTAAAGAAAAAGCTGCCCGAATCTCAAATGCCCAGGCTGCTGGTACCATCGATCATAATTCTAAAAAGCTGGAAGAAAGATCAAAATCTGATTTATTGGCAGAAGCAAAAGAAATCGGTATAAAAAATCGTCACAGCATGAATAAGGGACAGCTTATCAAAGAAATCAGAGGACATTAACAGTCCTCTTTTTTTATCCTCCTAAATTTACTACGCGATTTAGGGAATCTAAGCTTGCAGTACATTTTTCATTAGCTTTCGTGCCTATGACTTGAGTATCGCTCTCTTCGACTTCATAGCCTTTGCTCTTCAGGTAATGGATCAACGTATTCCTATGATCGACTTCAAAGTTTGAGATCACCTGCGGGAAGGTTGTGAATATTCTGTAATGATTATCTTTTCTGTTCTGTTGGATTAACTCTGATTTTACGGTCATGAGCATGACCCCACTGCCATAATCTGCTAGGTAATAGGCGTCGGCATCAAACATTCCGACTGCGATTAGGCCCAATCGATGTAAGTCTTCCTGTTTGATCGAAAATTCAGGAGTCCTCAATTGATCTATTTTATTTTTCACACCAAACTCCTTCAATGCTTTCGCATCAATTAGGAGGTTTTCAGGTAAGTTTGATTGACTATTTGCCCATGACCAAAGCCAAGTGTTCACAGAATAAGAAAAGCTCCCAATAATCTGCAATGGAAACTCAAGTCCATCACCAAAAGTGATTGACCCACGTGTCAAATCCGCATCCCAGCTCTTGTCTTCAATTAATTCCGAAAAGTCCACTTGCTTTTCAAATCCATAAGCTGCATAACTCTCAAATAATTCTTTCTCCGTTTTTATTGGCTCAATTATAGGGCTTTCTTTGCTGGTTGGTTGTTCTGATTTTTCATTTTCCTGTTTAGGTGTAGGTTTTCCAAATAACCTATTTAAAAATCCCATAATATATTACTTTACTGTGTTAGTTTCTTTTGATGATTTAAGTTAACAAAGGCTGGTTGAAATCCATAATTAGAAGGGGCTAATGTTGTAGGAAATTCATTTTTCGTAGTGTTATATCTACTGTTTGTAGGAGAAAATACTTATCAGCCTAAATCGTCGAATATTAATTTTACCTCAATTAAAGTGAAGTTAGGTTTTATTTTAGCTTATTAATGGTCGTTTGGTTAAATATTTGCTTAAATTCTGGACTTAATAAGGTAGCCTATTTTAAGATCGTATTTTTTTGATATTGTAAAATTTACATAGATAAATGGTTGTGTAACAATTTGTTATTGTAAAGATAGCCGAGTTGTTACAGCAATGTCTGTTCAAACAGTTGTTTCGCTTAACAAAATAATCTTTCATTCCTGTGATTATTAGTGTTATGTGCTGAAAAGTAATTGTTTTATTGGCTATTTTTGACCATTATTATTTTTACCTGTGAAACCATTATTACTCTTGACCGGGCTACTGCTTTTAGTATCCTGTAAAAACCAAATTACATCTACTCAAGAATCAGAGAAGAATCCGTATTACGAACAGGCATACGATTTCTTGGACAAAAATGAGTTTGATAGTGCATTTGTCTATTTTGAGAAAGCAAAATCTCTGTTCTTGGAAAGGGATGATAGTGTCGGTGTGGCCGAAAGCTTGATCAATATGGCCGTGACCCAATCTGATTTTGGTGATTATTATGGTTCCCAGGAAACCTCCACCAAGGCCATTGAATATCTGAACCTGAACGATACCGCTCAATACGGCTTGTTGGGAATGGTCTACAACAATTTAAGTAATGTCTATACTTCCCTAAAGGATACTGAAAAATCAATTGAAGCCAATCAATTAGCCATACGGTATGCCGCAAACCCTGCCAATAAAAAGGTTTACGAAAATAACTTGGCTTCCACTTATATAGCGAATAGAGAATATCAAAAAGCCATTGAAATCTTAAAAAAACTACTATCCAATACAGATTCAAATTCCATTGATTATGCACGATTCTTAACGAATTATGCCAGGGCAAAAAGCCATGTCGATACGAATTACAGGTTTTTGCCCGTATTGAGGAAGGCCATGCTGATCCGTCAGAAGAAGAAAGACCCTTGGGGGCTCAATTCGAGTTATTCCCATATGGCGAACTATTATAAGGAGAGGAACAAGGATTCAGCGCTGTATTATTCCAAGCAGCAATATGAGGCGGCTAAGGCTATCAAAAATCCAGATGCCCAAATGGATGCCCTGCAGCGCATGTTGGAACTTTCTGTTCTAGAAAGAAACCAACCTATACTAGAAAGGTACCATAAGATACAGGACAGCGTCGAAATTGCACGGATGACTGCAAAAAATCAATTTGCATTAATCCGCTACGAGGTGGAAAAGAGTAAAACCAACAACCTGAAGCTTAGCAATGAAGTTGCTGAAAAGCAATATAGATTGAACCTGATGCGGGTATTCATCGTCGGTCTGTTGATTGTGGCTGCACTGACTTCATTCTATTTCTTGAATTGGCATAAAAGAAGGAAACAGCGAATGGAATTGGAAGCTGAAAATAGGGTGAAGGAAAGTCAACTGAAAACTTCCAGAAAAGTCCATGATGTCGTTGCGAATGGGATTTACAGGGTAATGGCTGAATTAGAGAATCGAGATGATATCAACCGAGAGGAGCTATTGGACCGGTTGGAAATCCTATATGATAAGTCTAGGGATATATCCTACGAAGTTGAAGACCTCGGGATGGATGATATTCAGTTCCATCTGACCATCTCCGAATTACTGAAGTCATTTTCAAATGAGGACCGTACCATCCTGATTGCAGGGAACGAGGAAGCTATTTGGGAAAAATTCAATGCCCTTCAAAAGGACAACCTAGAGCAGGTCTTGCAGGAGCTGCTAGTCAATATGCAGAAGCATAGTAAAGCGCAGGAAGTCATCGTCCGATTTGATTACGATGGTAATAACCTTCATGTTCATTATAAAGATGATGGCATTGGACTTTCGGATTCCTTAAAATATGGCAATGGATTTAAGAATACGGAAAACCGTATAAATCTATTGAAAGGGACCCTTACTTTTGAGAAAAATAATAATAGAGGTTTAGGAATTCACATTTCCATCCCTATTCAAAAATAGGATGTTATGTTTAAAAAAGTATTGATTGCTGAAGATCATGAGGTGGCCAACCTTTCTGTCCATAAGACGGTACAGGAAATGGGAGTCACGGATACCAAATATGTCTATTACTGCGATGATGCCCTCAGTTGGATCAAAAAAGCAGTTCGCGAGGGAGAGCCGTATGACCTCCTGATTACCGACTTGGTTTTCGAAGATGATATCGTCCCGCAAAAGATTTCCCATGGTAAGGACTTGATAAAAGCCGCAAAAGAAGTACAACCAGATCTGAAGGTGATTGTATTTTCTTCCATTGATCGGATCAGCTTGATTGAGGATCTCTTTAGAAATTATCAGATCGATGCCTATGTCAGGAAGGCAAGGCATGATGGGCAACATTTTAGAGAAGCGCTGAAAGCGGTTGCCAGCAACAAAATTTATCAATCACCCGATATCCGCTTGGCCCTAAGGTCAAAGAATTCACATGAATTTACCAATATGGATATCCAGATTATCTCATCCCTATCCCAAGGAGTCCTTCAAAAGAACATCCCTCAAATCTTGCAGGAAAAGAATATCAAACCTTCGGGATTGAGTAGTATCGAGAAAAGACTGAACCTGATGAAAGAGGTATTAGGCTTTACCAAGAATGAACAACTGGTATTGTATTGCAAGGATAAGGGATTAATATAAAATTAATGATTGCTTTACGGAAAACCGTATGGTAATGCCAAGTAGGGAAAGTATCTTTGCTTACAGATTTGACCAACCCATATTAACCAAAATAAATATAAATGGCTTCTAATTATTTAGAGGCCATTTTTTATGCTTTTTCCTGCCAATCTTGTTAAAAAATGTTAATCCATGGGTCTTAATATACATTTAGGCATTTGCTTTGCGTTAATAATAGCAAACAGAGTAAAAGAGTAAATAATTTCATAATTTAGGTTAATAATTGGTTAGTTAAAAAAAACCTGAGCTTCCCCGGCTCAGGTTTTTTATTTATTGTTTATAATGAATATGATCCTATTGCTAATCGCCAATATTTGGCAATAGACTAAGTCAAATCAAAATTTACGGCAAACTTCAATAATTCAGCAAAGGATTTATTTTCCAGTTTCTTGCAAATGTTTTTTCGGTGTGTGGATACGGTATGGGAGGATAGAAAGAGTTGGTCTGATATTTCTGATGTTGAGAAGCCATTTGCCAGCATTCGAATAATCTCTTTTTCCCTTTTGGTCAGTTGCGCATATTTTTTATAATGGGCATGCACATATTCGTTTTGATCCAAAGTCTTATTGACCCGTTGGATGATATGGTCTAATCCATCAATAGGAGCAGATATCAAGATCAACTTAGTCTCGGTTTGAATTTTAGCAAGTTTACAACTGGTAAAACACCATTGATACTGTTGATCGGCATACCTTTTTACCCTTTGGAAAAAATTGTATGTTTTATCAGCCTCCCCATTGATGATATACTGCTGTAAACCAACAAAAAAGCTGAATATTTCCTCTTTAACAAAGAAATGGTCGTAATAATCCATCCCCATGGCAGGGATCTCTTCAGGATATACCCCTAAATAACTGGTCCCCCAATGGTTCATATAACTGCAGCCATTAGGTGAATTTCCGTTCAAATCATGGATCATGAGGCTTGCCGGTAAGATATCGCCTAAGTCAGGAATGCTGAAATTCCCCATATTAAGACCATGTGAGATTTCAAATAATTGGGCATCAAGGGTAATCATAATAATTAATATATGGTTTGGAAATTAATTATCGCTTATCCTAAAATAGCGAACAATGTTTAAACACTAAAATAATTTTTTCAAATCTGCTAATCGAATTGCAATAAATAATTCTATTATAGAACCTGTTAACCTTTTTTTAATGTAATCTTAATATTTTAATTGATTTTAAACAATTGATAATCAAACCAATAACTTGGTGTTTACTTAAGGTTAACTAATGCGAATTTTTTATTTTGAAATAATAAAAAAGCCAAAAAAACCTTTGTTACAGTTGTGGTAATATTTATTTTCGTAACAGTTTAATCTTTTTAACAAAATTAGATTCCAACTGAAAAATAGAATCATGAAAAAGCTAACGATCCTTCTCCTTATTATTTTCAACTGTCTGGCGGCATCGGCACAAAGAGGTAAAATCAGCAATAATTTTTTTGGTCACTTGGAGTTCAATTCCCTTGATGGAATGTATAAGGCCACCCTTGAAAAGAATATCTTCAATGGATTGGAATTTTATGACAATTCAAGCAATAGAATCACCTTTGATGAAAAGTACCTAGCCAAGCATTTTCCAGGGATCATGAGAGATAATGAAGGGAAAACCAATTTTCTGCGAAATCTGGTTCGTAAATATTCACGTGATAAAAATTATAGATTATCTCATGTCATTGACATGTTTGGCAAAGAGAAGATTGAAGACAATCGTGGTTATTCTTCCGAGAGAGGAACGGATATTTTTGGACATGAATATCATGAAGAATCGGGGAAGTTTGGTACTGCTAGCATTAAACGCAACCTGCAAGGTGTTCTTGAATATGATCGAAATGATTTTTCAGCCAGCTTAGGCAAAGATTTTCACAGGCAATGGGTATATGAAGATTCTCAAAAAAACAGAATCGAATTCAATCCTAGTTCTTGGGAAAAAATGATCAAAAGGTTCAAGTCTGATAAAGAAATCATGTTCTTCTTAATCGAACAAATGACTGATTTCTATGACGAAGATGACAACACCTATCATGACGATTATTGAGACTTACTTAGTGGTTCAATATGAATTCCACAGCAGCGTCGTCATCAATTTTTAAGCAATATAAGCCAGCAGCATCGGGTTGGTCATCTTCATGCGCAGAACTGCTGATAAATAATTCATCCATATTTGGCCCTCCAAAAGTGCAGGAAGTTGGATTTTTGGAAGGCAACGGGATATAATCGATGACCTTTAACCTTGCAAGATCAAATATGATGATCCGGTTTGCGCCCCAATTTGCTATGTAGAGTTTTTGGCTCCTGGAGAGGCACATTCCGTCCAATGAACCTGTTCCATCATACTGAAAGACCAGGGTTTCATCCTCCAATTTTCCATCATTGTATTTGAATCGTCTGACCGAGTTTAATTCAGAATCGATGAAATAGATAAAAGTGTCCTCAAAGACAATCCCATTTGAAATAATGACTCCATCCAATAGTGGCTTTGCATTGTCCTGCTTCAGTTCATATAAGGTTGCGTCAGGTAGCAATGGACCGTTATCACCATTATTGAGGTTGTTCATGCTGCCGATTAACCAAGTTCCCCAAGGGCTAACTGCACCATCATTATATCGGTAATTTGACCTATGCTCAGGCTGTGTGATGAAAGTCTTTCTCCCTGTTTTCCATTCCAATTCATACAGACCGCTTTCAAGAGAGATTAAGATTATGTCCAAGTCAGGGGTCAATGCCAAACAACTCACATATTCGTTGAAAACATGCTCCTCAAAACTCTTTGTTTGGTAATCATAGATGTATAGTTTTTTGTCCATGATGTCCACAAAGAAAAGTTTCTGGATCCTATAATCCCAAACCGGTCCTTCGCCTAATTTTAAAGCTTCGTTATAAATTCTTTTCAGGGCCATATTTTCCTGGTTTTGGTAAATTGCTGTAAATCCTGAAATTGTTTCATTTTCAATTGCGGATTTCTTGGTCATTATCAGCAATATAAGTTATTTTTAGGTTTAATTTTAAACCTACATGAGATTTTTAGAGAAACTGGAAGCTGGTCAGACGGTTATCGGGCCATTTTCAAAAACTTCAGATCCTTCCATGATTGAAGCCATGGGATATGCAGGCTTTGACTTTATCATCATCGATTTGGAACATGGTCCTAATAGCATTTTAAATGCGCAGAACCTCGTGAGGGCAGCGCAGATCACAGGAGCCTTTCCTATCATCCGAGTTCCCGAAAATGCGGCATCGGCTATCGGAAAAGCTTTGGATATCGGTGCCTTGGGGATACAAGTCCCTCAGATCAGTAATGCCGAACAGGCAAAATTGGCTGTTGAGTATGCTAAATTTGGCCCCATAGGTATGCGCGGTGTTTGTAGGTTTGTCCGTGCTGCAGAGTTCTCAAACAAAGATAGGTTTGAATATTTTTCAGAGGCCAATAAGAATTACCTGATCTTGCAATTGGAAGGAGAAGAGGCTATCAGGAATATTGAGGAAATCATTCAGGTGGAACATGTCAACATTATCTTTCTGGGACCTTATGATCTATCCCAAGCCTTAGGAGTGCCAGGACAGATTAATCATCCTACCGTTATAGAGAAAATAGAATATATCGTCTCGCTCTGCAAAGAAAACTCGAAAAAAACCGGAATTTTTGCGGATAATCTTACGGACGCCAGAAAATGGAGGGACTTAGGGATTGATTACATTTCATATGCAGTTGATGTAGGGATCATACAAGAAGCTTCGAAGTCCATAATCACTGAATTCCTAAAATAGATTTAATTTGAAAATTTCATGTTTTTTTTGTGCTCTTGTTTTGTGAAAATTTCCTATATGTATAAACATGTTTATATTTTTCTTTGATATGTAGGTACAATGTTTTAATATTGTGCTGTAGACCAATTGAAATTAAAGAATTTTTAGATTGCAAATAGATATGTTGGAAGATTTGTCAACCATGGAAAGCCCTTCAATCATTCGAGGTACCAGACAAGCAGTGATGCCATCCGTAATTTCAAAGGAATTTAGGGATGGATATAGCATTTATCCCTCCTTTTCCATTGCCGAAGGAATGATTTCATCGGGATATTCCTCTTTAGCAGACTGGATGATTTCCAAGAAAACGGTTTGTGTGGATGGTTATGTTGCGGTAGATTGGGCTGGGATCAAGGCTGCCTTGGAAAAAGAATTTGCCAGGAGATCCGTACGTGTGAATTGGATTGAAACAAAGGATTTCTTTAAGCCTGAGGCGGAGATCGATATAATGGTAGCACCTTATATGGGTGATGAAGACTCGGTATGGGGAAAGGTTTGTGACCTTAACCTAGCTGAATTCTTTGACATGGAGGGATTAAAGAATCTGGAGGCCAATCAAGGCTTTGAACTCAATATAGTCTGGGGGATTGGAGCCAGTTTTGTTAGCACTTTTAATTCCATAGCCTATTTTGATATTCCAAAAAATGAACTGCTTTTCCGGGTAAGGGGAAATTCTGCCTTTAATATTGGATCCACGACAAGGTTCAATATGAAGAAAACCTACAAGCGTTTGTATTTTGTGGATTGGATCGTGTTGAATGCCCATAAAAAGGCGATCCTTTCAAAGATCGATCTTCTTTCAGACAGCCAATGGTTGGATACCATAAATTGGATCCAAGGCGAAGATTTAAGAAATTCCTTATCTGAAATGAGCAGAACGGTCTTCAGGCCTAGACCCTGGTTTGACCCTGGGGTATGGGGCGGACAATGGATGAAAGCTCATTTTCAGGAATTGGCCCAAGATGAGGTGAATTACGCTTGGTCATTTGAAATTATTGCACCTGAAAATGGATTGGTTCTAGAAAGTTCGGGGCATTTGTTGGAGGTCAGTTTTGATACGCTGATGTTTCAGGAGTCTAAAAATATTTTAGGCTCAGGTCATCCGCAGTTTGGTGATTATTTCCCGATCCGTTTTGATTTTCTGGATACTTTTGATGGTGGAAACCTTTCAGTTCAATGCCATCCAGCATTGGATTATATACAGGAAAATTTTGGCGAACAGTTTACACAGGATGAAACCTATTACATCATGGATTGCAAGGAAGATGCGAAGGTGTATTTGGGATTTCAAGAAGACATTGAACCAAACAGATTTAAAAAGGCTTTAGAAGATAGTGTAGTAGAAGAGAAGGAGCTGGAGGTTGCCGAATTTGTCCAGGAATTTAATTCCGAAAAACATAAGCTATATCTAATTCCAAATCAGACGGTACACAGTGCTGGAAGGAATAATTTGGTTTTAGAGATTTCAGCAACACCCTATATCTATACTTTTAAGATGTACGATTGGCTTCAGCGGGACAAGGAGGGGAAGCCTAGACCCATCAATATTGAACATGGGTTCAGGAACCTGGATTTTTCAAGAAAAGGAGAGCTGGTTGAACGGGAACATATCTCCAAATCCTATATATTAGAGGAACGTGAGGGGGCAAAAATCATCCAATATCCAACCCATCCTGAACATTATTATGCAATACAAAGATTAGATGTCAAGGATCAAATCGAAGTGCAGACAGCGGATAAAGTGCATGTCCTGATGCTTGTCGAAGGCAGTAAGATTGAACTGGAGGACATAGCAGGAAATCAGCAAACATTCCATTATGCCGAAACTTTCATTGTACCGGCTGCAGCAGAACAGTATAAAATTAAGAATCTAGGAGAGGGAGAAGCTAAGGTCATTCTTTCTTACTTGAAATGATCAAAACGATAACCAATAGCAAAATCATGATTATGCAGCATTTTCGAAAGGTATTTTTTTCTGCGGCTTTATTTCTGGCAAGCGCTTCGAGCATTTTTGGACAAGAGAATACGATTTGGGAATTAGGAAAAGTAGATCATTCGAGCCAAGAATTTGCCTTAAGTCCGCAAGGATTTAAAGATTTTTTGGCGCATGATTTTGGTTATGAAGATAATTATTTTGTGGTTGGTCAGCAGGTGCTCAACCAAGATTTTCCTTATGTTTTACCGGGTCCTGCGAACGGGTGGGGCGGCACAGGGGGGACTTCTGGTATCCGGACCCATTTTCTGAACCTGTACTATCAATTGACTTCCATAGACCCAAATGATAAATATGTACTGGAATTGGATTTCGTGAATTCTGAAGGTAAGGCCAAACCCACTTTGCAGGTGGGTATTAATGGACATCTTTTCAATTACGATCTAAAGAATGGTACTGGCGAAAGTAATCCTGTAGCAGGACAACTTGGCACTGAAAAAATCAGGATTGATATCAATCCAGGCATCCTGAAAAAAGGTTTCAATCAAATTAACCTAACCAGTTTAAAAGGAGGCTGGATTGAGTTTGATTCCTTTAGGTTATTGGGACCATCGGGTACAAAGCTCGTTGCTGAATACAGTACAGTTGTAAAGGGGCTTGAAACGGCTGATTTTGAACTGCAAAATGATAAAGAAAGGATCCAGAATTTACTGCTGGAAATCTTGCGATTAAAAGACAACCAAACCGTAAAGGTATTGGTCGATGGCAGGACAGCATATCTAAAGTCCATGGATCAAGGCTTGTCCAGGATCGAGATCCCGTTGCAGGCCGTGAAAAAAAGTAAGACCAGTACTGTTGAGGTATATGTTAATGAACAATTGCTCAGCAAAGAGCAGGTGATTCGGAGTCCGAAACCCTTAGGTTCATTAGCAAATTATGTCAATACCATGATTGGCGCATCCCATTCCCGTTGGATGATTGCTCCAGGGCCATGGATGCCCTTCAGTATGGTAAAATTAAGTCCTGACAACCAGAATGTTGGATGGCAGGCCGGGTACGAACCATCCATTGAATCAATTGCTATGTTCAGCCATATCCATGAATGGACAATGGCCGGGCTAGGTACCTTTCCCACCTCGGGGCCATTGCAGATCCAGGTTGGCGATCAATATGATCCCGATTCAGGCTATCGCTCCAGGATCGATAAGACCACTGAAAAAGCACCATTAGGTTCTTATCATGTGAAATTGACCGATTATGATATTGACGTCGATCTTACCCAAACCACCAGAGCCAGTTTCCAACGTTACACCTTCCATCAGTCTGAGACAGGTCGGGTTATGATTGATCTAAAAGTCAATGGCGAATACCCTTATACCATCAAGGACTATCAATTAAAAAAGGTCTCAGACTATAAGATCATCGGTTATTCGGATCAATTATCGGAAAATGTTTGGTCCACAGATGCAAAACAGGACTATAAGGTCCATTTTGTAATGGAGTTTGATCAAGCCATTGTTGATTTTGGAACTTGGGAGTCAGATCGCATCCAGAAGGGGCAGAGTTCATCGGGGAAAGATGTGAAAGAGGCGGGAATGTACGTAGAGTTTGATGTCCAAAAAGAAAAGACTGTACAATTACGGACAGGCATATCTTATGTCAGTATTGATAATGCGCAAGAAAATTTAGATAGAGAGATTTCAGGACCATTTGGTTGGTCATTTGAAAAGGTTAGGGACAATCAATTAAAGACTTGGAACGCATTATTGGAAAGGCTGAAAGTGAAAAGTGATGATTACTTTGAAAAGGAGAAATTCTATAGCAATATGTATAGGTCCTTAAGCCGGAACACCTTTAGCGATATTAATGGCGAATGGCGTGATTCGCAGGAAAAGGTCCGTCAATTCAGCAATTCTCAGGATTTAGCCTTGGGTTGTGATGCTTTTTGGAATACCTTCTGGAATTTGAACCAGTTTTGGAACCTAGTTACTCCGGAATGGAGCAATAAATGGGTGAAATCACAGCTCGCGATGTATGACGCTGATGGTTGGTTGGCCAAGGGACCCGCTGGAATGGAATATATTCCTGTCATGGTTGCCGAGCATGAGATTCCGTTGATCGTATCGGCTTATCAAATGGGTATTCGGGATTATGATGTAGATAAAGCATTTGAAGCCGTTAAAAAAATGCAGACTACGATGCCTTCGAAATTTGCAGGTGGATTTGCAGGGAATAGAGACCTCGAGGTCTATTTAAAATATAGATATGTTCCATCTGATTTGGGAAGGTTCTCCAATACCTTGGAATATAGTTTTGATGATTGGACGGTGGGTCAGTTTGCCAAATCCTTAGGGAATGAAAAGGACTACGACTATTTCAATGATCGCGGCAATTGGTGGAAAAATGCCATTGACGTGGAAAGTGGTTATGCCAGGATGAAGGATTCAAAAGGGGAATGGTTAAAAGATTTTGATCCATTCAAATCTGGTGCAAACCATCATTATGTTGAAGGGAATGCTTGGCAATTGACGTTTTTCGTTCCTCAGGATATTCCTGGATTGGCCAATTGGATCGGTGCCGATGTATTTTCAGAGCGACTGGAATGGGGATTTGAAGAGAGTGTAAAATGGAGATATAACGGGCCCAACGATCAGTATTGGGATTACCCGGTAGTTCAGGGTAATCAGCAGTCGATGCATTTTGCCTATTTATTCAATTATTTGAATAAACCTTGGTTGACACAGAAGTGGAGCCGTTCCATTGCAGAAAGGTATTATGGTAGAGGGATATCAAATGCCTATTTGGGAGATGAAGATCAAGGGCAGATGAGTGCCTGGTATATTATGACGGCCATTGGTCTCTTTCAGATGTATGGAGGTACAAGGAGCCAACCGGTCTATGAGATTGGAAGTCCTATGTTTGAAGAGATTCAGATTGACCTTGGAGAACAGTTTGACAGGGGGGGGAAGTTTGTCATCAAGGCCAAGAACAATAGTAAAGCGAATGTTTACATTCAAAATGCTACCCTGAATGGTAAGAAATTGAACAGTTTTTATTTCAGTGCCGTTGAGTTGTTGCAGGGCGGTGAGTTGATTTTAGAAATGGGTGCCGAACCAAATAAAAATTGGGGTGTATCGAGATAGGGATTGATTTCAAAATAAAAAACTATTATAAACTATAATTCCGGCATGTGAATATTTCCAATAAGCAATTGGCCTTTGTGGCCTTGATAGCCTCATTAGGTGGTTTTATTTTTGGCTTTGATATGGCTGTGGTATCGGGGGTTTTGCCTTTGGTAAAAATGCAGTTTAGTCTTGACAGCTTTTTGGAGGGCTGGTTTGTTTCATCGGCACTATTAGGCTGTATCCTCGGGGTCATGATTTCCGGTCATCTATCGGATAAATATGGACGAAAAAGCAGCATGCAATTTGCTGCTATAATATTTGTCATCGCCACTTTTGCCTGTATTTTTTTGGAGTCCTTTTCCTTGATTATCCTGACCAGGATCTTTACGGGGATTGGGATAGGTATTGCCTCGAATGTTGTTCCTCTATATCTGTCGGAAATTGCACCTGTTAAAGATCGTGGAAAACTGGTGACCTTTTATCAATTGGCATTGACCTTTGGCATTGTACTGGCTTATGTGTCGAATGCCTTGATCATTAAAGATCAGGATGTTTTGGCTCAATTCTCAGCGCAAGCATTCTTTCAGCATGTGTTTGTCGAAGAGGAGTGGCGAGCCATGATCGGTATGTCCCTGATACCCTCTTTGGCCTTTTTTATTGGATTGATGTTTGTGCCCGAAAGTCCGAGTTGGTCTAAAAACAATGATGGAATGTCCAATTCAGGGTATGCAGAGGTCTGGAAACCAATTTATAGGAAAGCATTAATAATAGGTTTGTTTTTACCGATATTTTCCCAGTTCTGTGGGATCAATGTAATCATCTATTACGGTCCTACCATATTGAAAACTTTAGGGTTTAGCTTAGATAATTCCCTGTATAGCCAGATTATCATAGGTGTTGCCAATATGTTGTTTACACTGATTGCCATCTGGAAGGTGGATAGTTTAGGCAGAAGGCCACTCTATTTGATCGGTACTTTGGGCGGAGCTGTATCCCTGTTTCTGACCAGTATATTGTTTTTTCTGGATCTGGCAGATAGTTGGCTGCTGGTGATTTCGGTAGTCTGTTTCCTGGCATTCTTTGCATTCTCCATAGGGCCCTTGAAATTTGTGGTGGCTTCTGAAATCTTTCCTGCACATATCCGCGCCAAGGCTATGGGCTTGAGTATTTTAGCCATGTGGGTATCTGACTTTTTAATGGGACAGGTAACACCCTTCCTATTGGAGGATATTGGCGTTGCTGGGACCTTTATTCTATTGGGTCTAGTTTGTCTGATTGGTTTTTTATTTGTCCTTAAATATCTTCCAGAAACCAAAGGTAAGAGCAGTGAAGAAATCCAATTCCTATTAAATCAAAACTAAGATGAAAAGATTGTTCAGCTATTTAACATTTGCCGTTCTTAGCCTAGGTCATCTTGCTATGGCCCAACAACCGATTCAATCGGTGGATCTCTTTATTGGTACAGCTCATGCGCGCTGGTTTCATTTTGCTCCAGGTGCCATGCCATTTGGTATGGCCAAGCCCGGACCGTCGACCAATGGAAGTTTGGGTAATAAAAGTGGATGGGAGGCGACAGGTTACGACTTCCGCGACCATAGCATAGAAAGTTTTCCTAATTTCCATGAATTCCAGATAGGTGGGATTTCGTTAATGGCAAGCAATGGCAAATTGAAAACTATCCCGGGAAATCTGGATGATCCCCAAACGGGCTATCGTTCAAGTTTTGACCGTAAAGATGAACTGGCAGAACCGGGATATTACCGGGTATTGCTAAAAGATTATGGCATTACAGCGGAATTGACGGCTACCGAAAGAGTCGCGTTCCATCGCTATACCTTTCCTAAAAGTGATGAATCCCATATCATTTTCGATATTGGCAATATCATGGGGGAGAGCGGAAAGGTGAAGGACGCTGAGGTGAAAATAAACGATGATGGTACCATTGAAGGATATGCGATTACAGCACCATTTTATGTAGAGAAATATCAGGCTGGTTCCGATATCAGGATGTATTTCTATGCGGAGATCAACAAAAAAGCGAAAAAGCACGGCGTATTCCGGGGAGAAAAGCAGTTTGAGGGACTTGATCGGATTTCAGGGATTTCTTCAGGAGCTTATTTCAGCTATACTACTGCTGATGAGGAAAGCATCGAAGTCAAGTTAGGCCTTTCCTATACATCAGTTGCTGAGGCCATGGCAAATTTGACTGCAGAAGCCAGTAATTTGGATTTTGATGCTGCCAAAGAACAGAATCAAACCCAATGGAATGAAATGTTGGGAAGGATTCAGGTGAAGGGTGGAAAGGAAACAGATCGCACAAAGTTTTATACCGGTCTTTACCATGCTCTGTTGGGCAGGGGATTGGCAAGTGATGTTTCAGGAGCCTATCCAAAAAATGATGGGACCGTAGGGTACATTGAAAAGGACCAAACAGGAGAGCCAAAACATCAACATTACAATACAGATGCGGTATGGGGGGCTTTTTGGAATTTGACACAACTATGGACCATCGCCTATCCAGAATACTTGTCTGATTTTGTGAATTCGCAATTGTTGATCTATAAGGATTCAGGATGGTTGGCAGATGGAATAGCCAATAGCAGATATGTTTCTGGCGTTGGGACCAATTTTGTAAGCCTTGTTATTGCCAGTGCCTATATGCAGGGAATTCGGGATTTTGATGTGCAATTGGGTTATGAAGCGGCATTGAAAAATGAAATTGATGGAAAGGGGAGGCCACGAGGAGCAGGAAAATTGGATGTGGATCAATTTGTAGCGAAGGGATATGTGCCACATATTGATAAATCTGATAGTGAAATCCATGAATCTTGGATGTTTTCAGCTTCTCATACCTTGGAATATTCTTTCAGTTCCTATGCAGTTGCCCAATTTGCCAAAGCATTGGGCAAGAAGCAGGACTATGCACAGCTATCCACATTATCACAGGGCTGGAAGCATCTTTTTGACCCTCAATTGAAATTGATAAGACCTAAACTTGCCAATGGGGATTTTATTATGGATTTTAAACCTAGCCAAGCATGGCGGGGTTTTCAGGAAGGAAATTCCTATCAATATACATTTTATGTGCCGCATGATCCTAAAGGCCTGATACAAGCTATAGGTAAAAAAGCGTTCAACGCTAGGTTGGACAGTATTTTTGTGCAATCGGAAGCATTAGGGTTTTCGGGAGGTAAAAATATTGATGCCTTTTCAGGACTAGAGGGTCTCTACAACCAAGGGAATCAGCCGAATCTACATGTATCTTGGTTGTTTAACTTTTCTGGGAAGCCTTCATTGACGCAGAAATGGGTTCAGGAAATCTGTAATAAATTCTATGGTAATGAGGGCATTCATGGATATGGATATGGGCAGGATGAGGATCAAGGGCAATTAGGTGCTTGGTATGTAATGGCAGCCATGGGCATATTTGATGTGGCTGGACTAACGGATGCCGATGCAAAAATGGGCCTATCGACGCCACTCTTTGACGAGATCAAGATTCAATTGAACCCAAAATACTATTCAGGTAAGGACTTTGTCATTAAGAAAGAGAACCCAGGTTCGAGTGGTGCCTATATTGATCAGATTAATCTGAATGGCAAGATCGTCCATGAACCATTTATCCCATTAAAGTCAATAAGGGCAGGAGGGATACTGAAATTAAAAACTGGCAATCGTCCAAAAGATAAATACTAAGCTAAGGAGATGAAAGATCAGGGATTAAGACCCTGATTTTTCCAATAGCTGTATGGCGTCATATAACACCCCGGCTTCGCCTCTAAAGGTTCCGGATCCTTCCGGTTTGTTGTCTTTCGTGTACCATTCATAAAAACCTTTGTTTTTGATCACCCGGTCCAGCATAGGTTTGAGTTGTTCCTTTGCCTCTGTCACAAATCCGTTCCTGATCAATTGCTGAACCATCCTGCCTCCAAACCAGGTCCAATCCCCTCCATTTTGATAGCCGTAAGGATACATACCTTTATTTTTAAAGAAGCCTTTCGGATAGGTGGGATAAATCGTAAGCCCTATGGTTGCAGCTCCAGATTCTTTCACATTGGCAATCATTTTATCCAATGAAGTTTTGATCTGCTCTTTGCTCAACAGATTGGCTTCGATTGCAATTGCAGTTCCTCCATGGTAAAAGATTTTATTTTCATCGAAATCAGCAGGAAAGGGAGACCCATTCAGGTAGATATGCGGAATAAATTTTTGATTCTTTGCATCCCAAAGATTTTTCATGGTATTGCTAGCAATATCTTTTCTGATGGTTTCCCATTTTGGTTTATTGTCAGGGACTAACTCCATGAAATTGTCAAGGGCGATCAAGAACATGGCATTATCATAGATGTCAATGGCGAGATGGGAATTATCATCCAAATGTACTCCCCAATCATGTTCAGGCTGAACATCGCCCCAATCCACTGTTGTTGCGCCCCAGAGCAGTCCATGTTCTTTGTCAAATCGTTTGTCCATTAAGAATTGAAGCGCTTGTTCCATTCGTTGAGCGACTGTAAACTGACCTACCATGGTCTTTAAGAAATCCCGGTCATCGGAAACCTGGATATATTTATAGACGGCCTGTATTAGGGATGCCTCTTGGTCAGTCTCCACCGTATTTTTATGGGCAGCCAATAAGGGTTCTAACTCAGACAAAATGCTGTAATAATCACTGGTTTTGCCTTTCAGACTTTCTTTCGTCACGAAGCCATCTGGAATATTTCCATCCTTGGCTTGAAGACCAAAAAAGGCCAGCAGGTTTTTCTTGATTTGATCGGCAGGTTGAACTTCGAAGGCAAGTCGAATAAAAGTATTGTAATCACGGATCCAAACCTCTTGGTACCCATCACCAGCGTTAAAACCAGACTTAACAATGTCCTTTGCCATGTCTTTGACAATAGTATAATTACTGTCGGAAATCACTGAATCTTGAATGCTTGAATTTAGATTGTTGTTGTTGCTTGTATGGTTGTTGCAGGCTGTTAGCGTTAGGCCGAATGCAACATAAAATAGATAACTTTTCATTGTTTTTATTGGTTATAACTACGAAAATCGATAATATTAGGGCACTGAAGTATGTGTATACAAACATACATAATTTGCTATTTAAAAAAGAATTATCTTATTTTAAGTCACAATCAAAAAAGTATGAATCTGAAGATAGACCATAATAGCCCCATTCCCCTGCACGTCCAGGTGGAAACTTTGCTTCGAGATTTAATCAAACAGCCTGAGTATCAGGATGGCAAGTATTTGCCCAATGAGCTAGATCTGGCGAAGAAATTGTCGATTTCCAGGTCTACCTTGCGATTGGTGATCAATAAGTTGGTCTATGAAGAACTTTTGGTGAGGAAGAAAGGTGTAGGGACGAAAGTTACGCAACAGAAATTCAGTTCAAAATCCAAGAATTGGTTGAGTTTTTCACAGGAGATGAAGAACAGGGGGCTGGAGGTGAAGAATTTTGAGCTCCATGTTCGTTGGGTTGTTCCGGAACCCGCTGTTGCTAAGTTTTTTGAAATTCCGGAAGATCAGAAGGTCCTGAAGCTAGAAAGGTTGCGAGGTAAGCCAGGTGATCCATTTGTCTATTTCATTTCCTATTTTCACCCAAGGGTCGGACTGACGGGGGAGGAAGACTTCAAATTACCTTTATATGATATTTTGCAGCAACAATGCAATATCATTGCAGATCTTTCCCAAGAGGAGATTGATGCCAAAGCTGCCAATAAATTTATTTCTGAGAAATTGGAGATTGCCATTGGAGAGCCTATTCTTTCGAGGAAGCGTTTTGTATATGATCAATCAGGAAAACCTATTGAGTATAACCTAGGTTATTACAGGGCGGAAAGTTTTACCTATAAAGTAGAAAGTAGAAGGGGAGAGAGCTAATTAGTTGGAGGGCGTAGTACGTAAAGATTAGCAAATCTCGCTAATTTTTTGTATCTTTGTATTCATTCATAAAGGCCCCTATCTTAATCCTCAGCCAATCCAGGTTATTTAAAGAGATACCCCTTTCATTTTTTAACTTAATAATTTTTAATGTCAAGAAACCAACTCACATTCAAGAAAAAAGAACTAGCAAAAAGAAAACAGCAAAAACTTCAAGAAAAGCAAGAGCGTAGAGAACAGAACAAGTCTCAGAACAACAAAGGCAAGTCATTGGAAGAAATGTATGCATATGTTGATGAATTTGGAAACATCGTCGATACACCTCCAACAGAAACCTATAAGTTTAAACCTGAAGACTTAGAGAGACCGAAGGATCCTGAGGATGAATTCCTATTGGGACGTGTTTCTTATTACAATGAAACAGGTCACTATGGATTTATCCGCGATAACGAGACTAGAGAAACTGTTTATTTTAACGATACCCTTGCAGGCAAGATTCTTTCTTTGCATCAAAATGTGAGGTATAAGTACACCAGAACCAGACAGGGAAACCAAATTTCAGAAGTGGAATTGGTATAGTCGGATTGTACTTGAAAATATATCGACTAATGCTAAGCCATTAGTTTTGCACAACAAAAAAAGCAGCCCTTGGGCTGCTTTTTTTGTTGTGCAACATGCACGTTTGAGCTAGATTATCTAACTACACGTACATTGATTGCATTAATTCCTTTAGGACCACTTTCAGTATCAAACGTAACATTGTCATTTTCTCTGATTTCGTGTACTAAACCTGTTGAATGTACGAATACATCTTTTCCTCCTTCGTTTGGAGTGATAAAACCGAATCCTTTAGTTACGTTAAAGAATTTTACTTTTCCTTCTTGCATGGTATTATTATTTACTTACTTAATTATTAATTCGTTTCTAGTTGGAAGCCAATCAGTTTTTGGATTCCATGTAATGCTTTTTTCTCTTCTTCGCTGCAGAAAGAATAAGCATGGCCAGCATTTCCGGCCCTTCCTGTTCTTCCAATCCGGTGTACATAGGTTTCGGATTCAGTAGGAAGGTCATAATTGATGACCTGTGGTAATTTATGGATATCAATACCACGGGCAGCAATATCTGTTGCGATCAAAATCTTGGATCTGCCTGTCTTAAAAGATTCCAGGGCATTCTGTCTTGCATTCTGTGATTTATTTCCATGAATAGCATCTGCCTTGAATCCTCTTTTATTGAGTTGCTTTGCCAGACGGTCTGCAGCATGTTTTGTACGGATAAAAACCAGAGTTTGTAGGTTCTTATCTCTGTTCAATAGATCAACCAATAAGTCGGTTTTCTGTTTTTTCTCAATGAAGAAAACAGATTGATTGACATTTTCAGAGGCTTTTACAACGGGGTTGATATTTACTTCTGCTGGGTTTTTTAAGATCGTATTGGCAAACTTCCTGATTTCAGGAGGCATGGTGGCAGAAAAGAACAAGGTCTGTCTTTTCTCCGGTACATATTTAAGGATCTTCTTGATGTCATGGATAAATCCCATATCCAACATGGTATCAGCTTCGTCCAATACTAGGGTAGCAATGCTGTTCAATGTTAAATATTTCTGATTGATGAGGTCTAATAACCTACCTGGTGTTGCGATCAATATATCTACAGGCTGTTGAAGCGATCTAATATTTCTGGAGATAGGGACACCACCAAATACGACCAAATGCCTTAGACCAAGGTGTTTGTTCAGTTCAGCAAAGGTCTTGTCAATCTGAATAGCTAACTCGCGAGTAGGTGCCAAGATCAAGGCTTTTGGAGCTTTGGAATTCGATTTTTGCTTCGCACAGTTTTGTAGGATAGGGATGCTAAAAGCAGCCGTTTTTCCAGTTCCGGTCTGTGCACATCCGATGATATCATTTCCCTTTAAAATGTGGGGAATTGATTCAATCTGTATATCCGTAGGGGCCTTGTAGCCAAGACCTTCGAGTGCTTTTATGATTGGAGCGATTAGCTCCATATTGTTGAAATTCATTGATGTTTTTAAAATTTGTCTTCTAAAAATTTGTTTTACGAAATGCTCTTCGATTGCACAAACTGCTTACAGACATAAAATATGTCAATTAATATTAAAATGAAATCTGAAGAAGCAGTGACAAAGTTTATTAAGGAGGGTTTACAAAGTCATTGATATTATAGAATAAATTCCAATATTATTACAAAATTACTAAAATATTTCGATAATATTTTTCTTTTTTATTAATGGGACGATTTATAGGTCCTAAACAGACATGAGTTTAATGACCTTGACATGCGATTTAAAGGCTGACCAGAAGGAATTATACTCGTTGTATTTTATTTCATAATCCTTGCAAGCCTGTCTAACGATCTTATTTAATGCCGGATAATGGATGTGGCTGATCTTTGGAAAAAGGTGATGCTCCACCTGAAAGTTCAGACCGCCCAAAAGCCAAGTTAACATTTTGTTTTTGGTGGAGAAGTTTGCTGTGGATTGGATTTGGTGGATCATCCATTCCTCTTCAATTTTAGGTTGGTCACCAGATTTAAATTCCGTTTCTGAAACCACATGAGCCAACTGAAATACTGTCGCTAAACAGATTCCGCATACTGCACCTGCAATCAAAATACCAAGTAGAGTTGGAATCCATCCTACATAAATAATCGGGATGACAATAAAGATCAAGGCGTGAATGAGTTTACTGATCCAGAAGATTACTTTTTCCTTCAATGGAAAGTGGAAAGTTCTTTCTAAGCTGCCCATTTTTTGCCTGAAGTATTTTTCATAATCCTGATAGAATATCCATGCTAAATATGAAATTCCATAAAGAAAAATAAAATAAATAGGCTGGAAGCGATGATGTTTCTTTAGTTTCTGATCTTGATGGATACGCATAAACTTCACTTCGATATCGGGATCTTCACCATCAATATTGGTGTAGGTATGATGGGCGATATTGTGTTTTTGCTTCCAAAAAAATATATTTCCTCCCAATAGATTTAAAGAATAGGAAAGGATATTATTGACTTGCTTATTTTCAGAAAACGAATTATGGCCTGCATCATGCATAATATTGAATCCAATTGCTGCAAGATTGACACCAAATATCATACATAACAGGACACTGATGGCCCAATGCGGTTGTACAAAAACTAATATACAGTATATTAAAACAAAGGAAGCCATCAAGATTATGGCTTTACTGTACAACTTACTGTTTCCAGTCTTTTTTTGTATGGTATTATTAAAATATTCGTTAATATTATTTTTTAATGATTTTGAGAATAAGCTGTTTAAGTTGTTGAACTTTATGGTTGATTTCATATAATTATTACCCACTTCCACTTTGTCGACCAGCCCGACAAGAATGTTGTATTTGTGCAAACTTACAATTTATATGGCAAATGATTGTTTAACTTAAGTTAAAAAACTCTAATTTTTATTGGACCTTAATTTAAACTTTGCTTTCTGATTTCTTCGATTTCCTCCACGGTTTTTACCAGGTCTGGACCTAATAATCGGTAGCCATTCTCTTCAATCAAGAAATTGTCTTCAATTCGGATCCCCGAAAAATTACGGTAATCTTCTAGGAGATCATAATTGATGAATTCATGGTTTCTCTTTTCAGCCTTCCACATATCGATCAAGTCAGGGATAATGTATATGCCCGGTTCTACAGTCAAGACAAAGCCTGCTTCCAGTTCTTTTCCTAGGCGCAAAGATTTGAGCCCAAACGTATTTTTGTCCTTAGGCTCTCTTTCGGTATATCCCACATACTGTTCACCCAAGTCTTCCATATCATGGACATCTAATCCCATCATATGGCCTAAGCCACATTGAAAGAACATGGTATGGGCGTGGTTCGCAACGGCGTCTTCAGCATTCCCCTTCATCAATCCAACTGCAGTCAAGCCTTCTACCAAAGTTTTGGCAGCTTTCAGGTGAATATCCTTGAATTTAACCCCAGGTTTCATCATGTCTCTAGCATCTGTAAAGGATCTTAAGACCACATTGTAAAGATCTTTTTGTCTTTCCGTGAAAGTGGCGGATACAGGGAAAGTCCTGGTTAAGTCACCTGCATAACCCATTGGAGTTTCAGCGCCCGAGTCGTTTAAGATCAAATCACCGTTTTTAAAGCTGTTCTCACGGTATTGGTTATGGAGAATTTCACCATGCACTGTCACGATCGGTGGATATGCAAATGTGAAATTTTGGTCTGCAGCATATTTTTGGATCGCATTCACCAATTCATATTCTTTCATTCCAGGTTTTGCAATCTTCATGGCGAGGAGATGCATTTCCGTAGAAACACGAAGAGCCTCTTCAATCTGCTGGATTTCCTGTGGTTCCTTGATCGATCTCTGCTTTACGACGGCCTTGATCAGTTTTTCAGATGGCAGTAGTTCATCTAAATGCCTATCCAAAAGTCTGCTCAATAGGATTTTGTTGTAAGATTGATATGGAGGTAAAAAATGGATTGGGCGATTGTTGAACTTAGCTTTCTGAAGGTGGTTCTCCAGTTCTTTGAAAGGCATGGTTTCAGAAACGCCCGCTTTTAGGCTTTTTTCCTTCAAGGTTTCTTGTCTGCCGGTCCAAACCAGTGCATCCATGTCCAATTCATCACCAAAGATTATTTCCCGGTTTTCATCAATGTCGATGATCCCAGCGATAAAGGGGGCTTGGATTCCGAAATAATATAAAAAGCTGCTGTCTTGGCGGAATGGGTAAGTGTTATGTTCGAAATTGATGGGATTTTCAATATTTCCCAATAAAACGATCACTCCATGGGAAACCTCATTTTTTAATTGGGTTCTTCTATTCTGATAGGTACTTGACGAAAACATTGCTCTAAAATTTTATAACGAAATTAAACAAAAACTGTGGAACCATCTTTAGGAACCACAGTATTTATAGGAATAAGTTGTTACCGGTTGATTAAGCATCTTAATCTTTGCTTAGTTGAATTTGTGTAACGCGATTTGGAATGACATATCTACCCAAAGCATCTTTTTCAAAGCCTTTTAATGTATAACCACTTTCGGAATTAAACCTGATGAGATTATTCTCCAGGATTTCTGAATTGGGGGTAAGGGTCAAAGTAACCGTTTTGTTTTTCTCATTATAGGAAAGTAGGTCCAGCTCTCCAGCATCGAGTTCAATCCAAAGTTTTTCTGGAGCTAGAAAGATTCGGTTTCTTGCTCCAGTTTTGATTTTAACATCGATATTTTCTTTATTCTTGACCAGGTTTCCTGAGAATGCCAACCAATCGAATTCGGGGTGTTTGATGATATATGTTCCTGAATTAACGGCATAGCCATAAAATCCTGATCCATAATCGCCAGTAATACCATCGATTTCTAGGGTTGATGGATAGGAGTGGAATGCTGCTGGTCCGAATCCTTCTTGGGTAACATTTGCCAAAGCACCCATCATGCCAGCATGACCTACGCGCAGTAGGTAGAAGTCATCGGGATGGTCTCTATATTCGGTGAGAACTGGTATGGAATTCAAGGCAGAGCCGTAGTGATGTAGCTGTCTTTCAATTCTGGATAGTTTTCCGCCGTATACAAAGTCCCAATAACGGCGAGCACTGCCATTGTAGCCCCAATGGGGAACTGTCGGCATATAGGCTAATATGGCGTTGAGCGTCACTTGTGCTTTTTCATCGAAACCAAAGTACTTGGACCAGAGGTAAACTTCTTCCTGACCGGTAGAGTCCCATGGCATTTCGCTGCCAAATGGGTAATTTAAGGTTTTCCAATGCTCGGCACGTTTTCTCATTTCAGATTCCAACTTATTTGCAGAATCCGTTAAGCCTTCCCTTCTTAAGTCATTTAGTATCAGTAGGAAAATACTGCCTTCCATCTGTCCGAATTGAGCATAATGTGGGGCCTTCTCAACCATGGCTATTGCCGTATGGAATGCCCGGTCGAGGTATACATCCCAAGGTTCTTCAGAAACTAGCTGGTTGTAATTCCTTGCGAGTCGGTACATGACCCAATGGGCAGCAGCAACATGGGGATAATTATAGGATCGGCCTATATTGTCGGCTTCTTTTTTAGGCCAAGCCGACCATGTTTTCCAGTTGATATCTTCACTATAGGTACCTTTTGGTAGGGAGTCTGGCTCATAATAGAAAAGACTTTTAACTACGCCATATTTATCTTTTCCCTCTTTGTGCTGGATTCGGCCATACATAGTTTCATTGACAAAACGCTTCAGTTTTTCAATTTCAACCTTGTTAGGTATCATAACCTGCTTCATCATTGCTGCGAGCCAGCTGGCAGCACCAGCTTCATCACTTAAGCCTGCATACCATGCTCTTTGCTCTTGGGTAACTGGTTTTCTTTCTTCAATATCGTATGTAATTACCGAAGGAGATCTTTTAAATGGATCATTTGAATCCTCAAACCATTGTTCATTGGTCAAGAAATTCCCTAAGTCCTTGACTACTTCCTGTTCAGGTTTGATGACCTTATACTGAATGGTTTGTTCGATTCCATCTTGATAGGTGATCTGCAGTCTTGCCCTTCCCCAGGTATTTCCTGATACTTCAAATTGATTCCAATTATTCTTGGTCTTTTTCAAGGTTTTTATGCTTAGGGCATCTTTTGGGAAAACCTCGATGTTCTTGATCTGCTTATTATGCTTGATGAATAATTTGCTTGGGTTGTCCATTGGAATGACATAACCTGGGGCTGCAATGGCTACAGGTCTATTATTGGCCAATAGGGTAGATTCAATTTCTTTGATGCTCGGTGCGAGAACAAATCTCAAGGAGAAGTTTTTGGTCTCACCAGGTTTCAAAATAGATGATGTAGGTTGATTCCAAGGGTTGACATTTTGCCATTCAGTTTCTGCATAAGTTTTGCTGTGTATCAACCATTCATGAAAGCCTTCAAAGGTGATGCTTCTAGGGGTTGGATCTGTATTTAATGGGTTGTAAGCTTCAAAACCTGCATTTTCACTGGGCAGGACCAATAGGCTAGGTCCATTTCCATGAAGTCGGTTTACCTGCATATATCCGGCATCCTTTCCGATGTAAGGGTCGAAGAAGACATTTTTAGCATGGGCTTCGTCTAAACTTTTCCAATCCATGTTGTTGTTGAACGGTAATGGAATCCCAAGGCCTCCAATCTCAATGGATTTGTTTGAATTATTGATGATCTGGAAGGTAAGTTGCAGATTTCCATTTATGTCTTCCCATTTTCGGATTACCTTCAAAGGTATGTTTTGAAGGGTTGAACTCAGATCAGCCATGGCCAATACATTGCCCTCAGGCTTTAATTCTAATACTTTTTGACGGTTATTTGCGGAGGAGAAGGCCTGCCATTCCTGGTTGCCGGCATTACGAATTTTGAGATTGATGTCCCCGATATGGAAGAAACCATTGCGATCTCTTTTGTTTAAGAGTTCGGTTGCTGTGTAGTCAAAGCTAGTATCTGCATGGATCAGCTTGATTGATGATGCGGTCTGAGAACTGTTTAAAAGCTGCAGGTTTAGTTCTTTCAAAGGAAAGGTTTTGTTGCCTTGGTCTATACCAAGGGTAGGAGGTTCAGCAGCTACTTTTTTCCAAACAGGGTGCTCATTCTGTTGAGCATGAGCAGGTTGGGACAAGCAAGGTGTCAAGGCCACTAAAAGGAGATAATAGAAATTTTTAATTTTCATCATTTCTGTTGAAGTCTTGAATTATTAATAGAAAGCCAATTAATCTAATTCTAAAAATGAATGGAAGGAAAAATTTAATTGTATTAAGTAAAATAATTAGATTAGTGGAAGCAAAATTACAGTTTGGAAGAAATTAAATGGGGTGTTTTCCATTTACTCTAAAAAAACTGGTTTTATTAGCATTGATCCAAAGTCACACTTAATACACACGATTAAGTTTTTCCTGTTTGTTTGTTACAAATATGGTTTTAATAATTGTTTTAAGATTGCCGGATTTTAGCTTTATATGGCCAATTCTTAGCCATTCCTGTTAAATATTTTGCTGAATGACCTCTTTATAATTATATTTAGTGTTAAATTGACATTTATAAACTTTTTAAATTATGAAACCAATACAATATAATGTACCAGTTCCTAAGGATAGGACGGTATTTGTGCAGGAAGACATATTAGATAAGTTTTATCCGTATATGCATCGTCATGTTGAGTATCAGATTATTATGATTGTAGCTGGTAGCGGTCAACTGTTGGTTGATGACAATCTTCATAATTTTCAACAGGGTGATATCTTTTTGGTTGGTTCCAATCAAGCTCATGTTTTCAAGAATGACCAAAGTTCAGAAGGGATAAGGTCTGTTTCCGTATTTTTCAATCTAGAGGGCGCCTTGCTTAATTTGTTAAATTTGCCTGAGTTGAGCGTATTAATGGAATTCATCAGCAATAACTGTAGAGGTTTTCAGGTTCCAAAACAGCATTTAGCTCCGATACGGAGAAGAATCGAGGTTTTGAAACGATCTGATAGGATGGACCAATTGGTGAACTTCTTTTATCTGTTAAAATCGTTAAATATGGTCTCTGCTGATTTGACGCCACTTTCAGGGGTTTCTCATTATGAAACAGATGCCTTTGGTGGTTTCAAGATCAATTCTTTATGTAGGTTTATTGAGGAAAATTTTAAAGAGAACATTTCCTTATGTGATGTGGCAGAAAAGGCAAACCTAACCCCACAGGCATTCTGTAGATATTTCAAGAAATGCACGGGAAAGACTTTTGTATCCTATTTAAATGAAATCCGGGTTCGTGAAGCCTGTCGTTTATTAGGTAATGATAAATATGATTGTGTTTCCATTATAGCTTACAGCAGTGGATTTAACAGCATCACCAATTTCAATCGAGTATTTCGGAGTGTTATCGGCACCTCACCCAAGGAATATGCATTAAACTACAAGAACTTTTTATATCAATAAATAGAAAAGGTTAAAATTCAGTAAACAAATATTAAAAGGCGGTTAGGCGAGGAGCTATTAAGTGGCTAGTTTTGGTTATACAATTATAATTTAAAACAAGAAAACTTACTATGGCTCAATTAAATTGGAAAGGAATTTATCCTGCTGTTTTGACTCCATTTAAGGAGAATGGAGAAATTGATTTTGAAATGTTTGCCAAAAACACGGAGGCGCAGATTTCTGCGGGTGTTCATGGGATCATTATTGCGGGAACTCTGGGAGATGCTGCTGTACTAGACAATGATGAAAAATTTGAATTGCTCTCTTATGCGAAAAAAGTTGTTGCTGGAAGAATTCCACTAATTCTGAATATTGCGGAAAATACGACCAAAAATGCGGTTGACTTTGCAAAAAAAGCAAAGGAACTTGGCGCGGATGGTTTGATGTTACTGCCTCCAATGCGTTATAAAGCAGATGACCGTGAAGTGGTAGAATACTTTAAGGCTGTTGCCAGCGCGACTGACCTACCTATCTTAATTTACAATAACCCTGTTGATTATGCGACCTACGTTTCATTGAGCATGTTTGAAGAATTGAAGGATTACCCAAGTATTCAAGCGGTGAAAGAATCAACCAGAGACTTGTCAAACATTACCAGAATGAAGAATAAGTTTGGCGATCGCTTTAAGGTTTTGGGTGGTGTAGATACTATTTCATTGGAAACAGTACTCCTTGGTGCCGATGGATTGGTCGCAGGATTGGTTGATGCTTTTCCAAGAGAAACCATGGCAATGTACAATTATGCCCTGGATGGTGAAATTGAAAAAGCCATTGAAATCTATAGATGGTTTATGCCATTGTTAGAGTTGGATATCCATCCAAAACTTATCCAGTACATCAAATTAGCTGCTACAGCTGAAGGAATCTGTACACCGCATGTTCGTGCGCCAAGGTTGCCTTTGGTAGGTGAAGAAGCGACAAGAATAAACAAGATAATTGCTGATGGCATTGCAAGTCGTCCGGTTTTGAATTAAATCGGAAGAAGTGCATTCTTTGGGACATAAAATTGGTCTTACAGCTTTATGTCCCTTTAATAGTAATCCCAATTGAATATGAACCAAAAAAAAGAATACTTAGATAAATGTGTAGAGCTGGCTGTTGAGGCGTATCAATTTTTAAAGTCCACTACGGTTAGAGATCGGGCCAAGTTTATGCATGCTGTAGCAGATCGAATTGAAAGTATAGGGACGGAATTGATCGAGACAGCAAATCAGGAGACTTCCTTACCTTTTCCTCGTTTGGAGGGCGAGAAGGCAAGGACCGTCTGGCAATGGCGCAGTTATGCAAATGCGATTTCCAATGGCCTGTACAGTGAGGCGAGGATTGACTTAGCAAATCCAGAAAAAGGAAAGAATGATATTCGCAAATACAATCTAGGCATTGGGCCAGTGGTTGTATTTGGGGCTAGCAACTTTCCTTTTGCTTTTTCAACCGCAGGTGGAGATACCGCAAGTGCCCTAGCTGCAGGATGCCCAGTCATTGTAAAAGGTCATTCGGGGCACGAGAAAACCTCTACGGTTATGGCCAAGGCAATCACGGAAGTCGTAAAGGAATTTGGATGGCCTGAGGGTGTCTTCAACCATATCCTTGGCAATGAAGTTGAAGGTGCCAAAGAGAAGATAGGCGCTTATTTGGTTGCTCAGCAAGGTATTAAAGCGGTGGGTTTTACCGGTTCCTATTGGGGAGGAAAAGCCCTGTTTGATATTGCGAACCAGAGGGAAGAACCCATTCCTGTCTTTGCGGAAATGGGAAGCATCAATCCAGTATTTGCCTTCGGGAATATATTGGAGGAGAAAGCAGAAGCTTTGGCAAAGGAATACGCATCATCCTTAACCTTGGGAGTAGGGCAGTTTTGTACCAATCCAGGATTGTTCATTGCGGTGAAAGGGGAAGCATTGGAGCGATTTAAATCGAGCCTGCATGATGCGATTGCCGCGATCAATTCAGCCCATATGCTGAATCAAGGGATCTATTCACATTTTGAGAAAAACAAGGATCTATTGAGCAGTCAAGCTGAGGTTGCTATACTTTCAGAGTCGAATTCTATTGCTGAATCTGGCCAGGGCCGACCAAGGGTAGCCTTGACCTCCGCAGCGAATTTCTTGACCAATGAAGTTTTGGCTGAGGAAGTTTTCGGTCCGTTTGGATTATTGATAGAAGCAGATTCCATTTCAGAAGTAGAGAAAATCGCAAGAAACCTAAAAGGACAATTGACGATAACTATTGCTGGAACGGAAAAAGATGCTGAAGAAAATAAGACGATATTAAACATCATAAAAGATAAGGCCGGAAGGCTATTGTTCAATGGAATGCCAACCGGGGTTGAGGTCGTGTATGCGATGCAGCATGGCGGGCCTTTCCCTTCGAGTACAGATCCAAGGTTTACCTCGGTAGGACCTGATTCCATTAAGCGGTTTTTACGTCCATTGGCATTTCAGAACTGGCCAGATCAGTTTCTTCCAGCTGAACTGAAAAATGGCAATCCCCTTGCGATCAATCGCCTTGTGGATGGTACGAGTACTAAGGATTCCATAAATGCAAACCAATAGATAGATGAAGAAAACATTTTTTTGTATTGATTCCCATACCTGCGGTTGCCCTGTGCGGTTAGTAGCTGGAGGTGGTCCATATTTGAACGGGAATTCCATGATGGAACGCAGGCTCCATTTTATGGAGGAGTATGATTGGATCAGAAAAGGGTTGATGTTTGAGCCTAGAGGCCATGATATGATGAGTGGTAGCATTCTTTATCCACCTATCGACCCTAATAATGATACGGGTGTACTCTATATAGAAACCAGTGGTTGCTTGCCGATGTGTGGCCATGGGACCATTGGAACTGTTACCATAGCCATAGAGGAAGGATTGGTGATTCCGAAAGTGCCGGGAAAGCTTAGATTGGAAACTCCTGCAGGATTGATCTTGATTGATTATGTGCAGGAAGGCCCAAAGGTCAAAACAGTAAAGTTGACCAATGTGAAATCCTTTTTATATAAATCAGAATTGACAGTGGACTGTCCGGATTTAGGGGAGATTGTTGCTGATGTTGCATACGGAGGTAATTTTTATGCGATTGTAGATCCTCAGAAGAACTTTAGGGATATCAGTGATTTCTCCGCTAGCCAATTGATCCATTATGGCAAGTTGATCCGTTCCCTGTTGAATGAGAAGTATGAATTTATCCATCCTGAGAATGAAAATATTTATGGTTTGAGCCATATTCAATGGACCGGGAAACCGACCAAGGAGAACTCTACAGGTAGAAATGCGGTATTGGTAGGTGAGAATGCTCTCGATCGCTCACCTTGTGGAACAGGGACTTCAGCTCGCATGGCGCAATGGTATGCAAAAGGGAAATTAAAGCCAGGAGATGAATTTGTCCATGAAAGTTATATAGGCTCGCAATTTATTGGGCGGATTGAGGAAGAGACCCAATTGGCGGGTCATGCTGCCATCGTTCCATCAGTAGAAGGGTGGGCAATCATTACGGGATATAGTCAGATCATCATAGATGATATGGACCCGTATAAAGAAGGATTTCAAGTTATGTAATTCACGATAACCATTAAATAAAGTGTCAAAAAACCATAAAGGAAATGTAGTTATTATCGGGGCTGGGATTGCAGGTCTATCAACAGCATATTATTTATTAAAAGATGGTTGGCAAGTCACTGTCTTGGAGAAGGACATTGGCAAGAACAATTGTTCCTATGGCAATGCGGGCATGATTGTTCCAAGTCATTTTACACCTTTGGCAGCACCTGGAATGGTAGCCCAAGGAGTAAAATGGATGCTGAACAGTAAGAGCCCGTTTTATGTTAGGCCATCATTGAACCTCGGGTTGATCGACTGGGGACTGAAATTTCTAAAATATGCCAATGAGAAGCATGTAGAAAGGAATGCTGAAGCAATCCGTGATTTGAATCTGGAAAGCAGTAAGTTATATGATCAGTTAGCTACAGAAGAAGGTCTTGACTTTGAGCTGAGGCAGAACGGCATTTTGATGATGTACAAATCAAAAGATGTCGAGCATGAGGAAATAGAATTGGCAGAAAAGGCGAACCGATTAGGATTAGATACTCAGGTTTTAGATCGGAATGGCGTGCAAGAATTAGAACCGAACCTAAAGGTCGATACATTGGGTGCTATTCTTTATAAGTGCGATGGAATTATGTATCCACCTAAATTAATGCAGGAATTGACAACCTATCTTGTCAATCATGGAGTGGAATTTCATTATGCAACTGAAGTTAATGGATTTGAGACCAGTGGAAATAAAATCAAATCCGCAGTGACCAACAAAGGAAACTTTCAAGCAGATGAGTTTGTGGTAACTGGAGGAGCAGCATTGGGCAAGATAGGTGCTAAATTACACTTGAAATTGCCACTGATGCCTGGTAAAGGCTATTCCTTTATGTTCAATCCAGAGGAAGGCACCTCGATGAATCATGCAGCACTTTTGCTCGAAGCAAGGGTTGCCGTTACACCAATGAACAATCAAATTCGATTTAGTGGTACCATGGAATTGGGCCCTGCGAATGATAAAATCTACCAGAACAGGGTTAAAGGAATCGTTGAATCTATCCCAAAATACTATCCTGATATTCAAATTGACTATCCAAACGATATATGGTTTGGATATAGACCATGTTCGCCAGATGGGCTTCCTTATTTAGGGAGGACCAAGAAATACAGCAATGTAAGCATTGCCGGGGGCGGAGGTATGATGGGCCTAAGTTTGGGGCCTGCCTTTGGTAAAAGCATAGCAAGGATCTTATCCAATGAAAAGATAGAATCGAATATTTCGGGCTTTAATCCGGACCGATTCCAGTAGCAATTTAACCTACCTAAATTATGATTATGAAAAACCGGAAAAACATAGACCTTAAATCATTTATTGGAATTGGAATTATCGCTATGACTAGTGCTACAACATTTGCTCAAGAAAGTGGCTTGTACGATCATACCACTCCCATTGAACCTTACATCATACAATACAGAAACGACCTGCAGGCCATCAATTATTTTTATGGACCGATGCCGAAAGGTTGGGGATTTCAGAGTGCGGCAGCTTCTCCTGAACAAATAGGCAGGTTACTTCTGCTAGATCAGGATTACGAAAAGAAACTGCAGCAGTTTGACTATAAAAAACTCAATACCAATGGTCAGGTCGATTATATTTTACTGAACAGAAAAATCAAAAGGAATATTGAGGACCTTAAATCCAATCAAACCGCATATAACCGTGTGAAGGGTTACCTGCCTTTTGCAGATAGCATCCTTGAATTTGAGAAGAAAAGAAGACGTGGTGGAGCAGTGGATGCAAAGGAGGTAGCAACCGCTTTTGAAAATGCATCATCTCAAGTTGATCAAGAACTTAAGAAATTGGAAGGGGTAAAGGCTATTCCTTCTGCAGATGTAGAATATTTAGAAAGCATCTTAGAATCTCTTAAATTAAGATTGGAAAGCTCATTCGACTTCTATAATGGCTATGAACCCCTGTTTTCTTGGTGGGTTCCAAAATCCCATGATCGATTACAGGAAAAATTAAAGGAGTATAAAGAACTTATAGCCTCGAAATCAGATTTGAAGGCTTTTGATGATGGCAGTAACATCGCTGGCAAACGCGTTGGCAAGGATGTGTTAAATAAAATGCTGAAGGATGAAATGATTTCCTATAATGCCGATGAGCTCCTGAAAATTGCTGATAAGGAATGGCAATGGTGTGTTGCAGAACTTTTGAAGGCTTCCAAGGAGATGGGCTTTGGCGAAGATTGGAAGAAAGCTCAGGAAAAAGTAAAGAACTCTTATGTCCCTGAAGGAAAGCAACCTGAATTGATCAATGAACTGTATGATAAAGCCATGAACTTTATCAATGAAAAGAAATTGATCGATATTCCACCCTTGGCGGATGAAACTTGGGGAATGATCATGATGACACCAGAACGTCAGTTGGTCAATCCGTTCTTCACGGGCGGTCGAGAGATCAGTATTTCCTATCCAACCAATACCATGACCTACGACCAGAAAATGATGAGCATGCGTGGAAATAATCCACATTTCTCCCTAGGAACCGTTCAACATGAATTGATCCCTGGGCATCATCTACAGTATTTTATGAACCGCCGGTATAAACCCTATAGAGAACAGAACTTCAATACCCCTTTTTGGACGGAAGGCTGGACCTTGTATTGGGAGCTGCTATTGTATAGAATGGGATTCCCGAAAACACCAGAAGAGCGGATAGGGATGCTGTTCTGGAGGATGCACCGTTGTGCAAGGATAACCTTCAGTATCAAATTCCATATCGGAGAATGGACTCCACAACAATGCATAGATTATTTGGTAAATCAAGTAGGACATGAGCCTGCAAATGCCCATGGCGAAGTAAAAAGATCCTTTGAAGGTTCTTACGATCCTTTATATCAATTGGCCTATATGATCGGCGGTTTGCAATTGTTGAGCATCAGCGATGAAATGGTAGGCTCAGGTAAGATGACCTATAAAGATTTTCATGACCGTGTGATCAAAGAAAACTATATGCCTATGGAGATGCTGCGGGCTATATTGACCAATCAAAACCTGAACCCTGACCATCAATCTTCTTGGAAATTCTATAAATTCTAAACCAGCGACCTAAATTATGGAAGAAAACAAACAGGAGTTTAAGAAGTCATTGGGCCTATTGGATGCAACCATGTTGGTGGCCGGTAGTATGATTGGATCCGGTATTTTCATTGTTTCGTCAGATATCGCCAGGAATACAGGTTCTGCAGGATGGCTGATGATCGTGTGGGCGATATCTGGGTTTATGACTTTGGCAGCAGCAATTAGTTATGGGGAGTTGAGCTCGATGTTTCCAAAAGCTGGAGGGCAATATGTTTATCTGAAAGAAGCTTATGGCCCATTGGTCAGCTTTACATTTGGTTGGACTTTTTTTGCTGTGATCCAGACCGCTACCATTGCTGCGGTTGGAGTTGCATTTGCAAAGTTTACAGCCTATTTGTTCCCAAGCTTGGACGAGGATGTCTATTTGCTGACCATCGGGACCTATCATATTTCATCGGCACAGGTGCTGGCTATCGGCGTAATACTTTTACTGACCTTTATCAATACCCTAGGCGTACAGAACGGGAAAGTCGTGCAGACAACATTGACCCTCATCAAAATCTTGAGTTTGGTCTTGGCCGTCTTGTTTGGGTTTGCAGCCTTTGATCTAGAAGTATGGAATCACAATTGGAATAGTGCCGATACCTGGAACCTGAGCCGCTTAGCCGTGGAGGGAACTAAATCTGATTATACCTTTCTAGCAGGATTAGGAGCTATTTCAGCAGGTTTGGTTGGTGCTTTGTTCAGCAGTGACTCCTGGCACTCTTCATCTGCAGTTGCTGGTGAGATTAAAAACCCGCAAAGGAATATAGGTTTGAGCTTAGCATTAGGGACCATTATCGTCACGGTAATTTACCTATTGACCAACTTAATGTATACTGGGGTCCTTCAAATGGAGGAAATGGCAAGTGCTCCTAAGGATAGGGTAGCGATGGTTGCCGCCCAAGAGATATTTGGTCCGATCGGAATCACGGTCCTTGCTATTATGATTATGGTAAGTACGTTTGGTTGTAATAATGGTCTGATCATGGCCGGTGCCAGGATCTATTATTCCATGGCAAAGGATGGTTTATTCTTTAAAAAGACAAAAGAGCTTAACAAACATGCAGTGCCTAGCTATGCGCTTTGGCTGCAAGGGATTATCGCTTGTCTATGGTGCCTGACAGGAAAATATGGTGATCTCTTGGATATGATCACCTGTGTAGTGGTTATTTTCTATGTCCTTTGCATCATCGGGATTTTTATTCTTAGAAAAAACAGACCTGATTTACCAAGACCATACAAAGCTTTGGGATATCCCATAATCCCCGCAATTTATATTCTATTGGGAGTATCCTTTATATTGTTACTTGTCTTTTACAAACCACAGTTTACTTGGCCGGGAATAATTATTACATTATTAGGCATACCGATTTATTTTATTGTAAAGTCTAAAAAATCGTCACTATGAAATTGAGAATTACTGCTTTTTTGCTGTTTATCCTTCATGTTTCCAGCTATGCACAGGGAACCTTGGAAGATTATAAAAGAGCAAAAGAGGTTCGAAATAATTTTGGAAAGATCTATAATATCCCTCAGCAGATCACTTGGGCTGAAGATGGAGGGTCTTTTGTCTACAAACTGAAACAGAAGGACAACAAAAGCATCCTGGTTTTGTTTGATGCACAGACAAAGAGCAAAAAAATCATTGATCTTGTAGCCGTATCCGAGCAGATGTCCAAGGTACTTTCAGAAACTGTCCCCCTAAACAACAGTTATTTTGTGGGATTAAAACCGATCAACAACAATGAGATCGAATTCACGGAAAAGAAAAAAGTTTGGCGTTGGAATGTTGTGGAGAATAAACTTTCTATTCAAAAGGAATTGGATGACGCCAATAGAAGTTCTGGATACTGGGGGCAAAAATGGGACGATAGCAAAGGAGATCCTGTTGAATCACCAGATCAGGTTTATCTAGCCTATATCAAAAACAACAATGTCTATGTCAGGAAGAAAACAGATCTAAAGAGTGAAAAGCAAATGACTTTCGATGGAAGTCCAGGGCTCTATTACTCTGCCAGAATCGATTGGTCTCCTGATTCGAAAAAGCTGAGTACCACAAAAGTCAGGAAAGCTGAAGTCCGGCAATTGACCTTGTTAGAGTCATCGCCTACGGATCAATTGCAACCAAAATTGCAGTATAGAGATTATGCAAAGCCTGGGGATGCCCTTTCGCAATATTACCCTGTCATAGTAAATGTTGAAACAGCACAGGTTGTGGAAGTAGATCCTAAGCAAGTTGAAAATCAGTTTTCGCTGTACAACATCCGTTGGAGACCAGATAATAATGCCATTACCTTTGAATACAACCAACGCGGACACCAACGCTATGACGTATTGGAACTGAATGCTGTAAATGGTCAAACAAAACCGATCATTTCAGAAACCAGCAAAACCTTTATTGACTATAGTGGCAAGAAATACAGAAAAGACCTAGAAAAGACCAATGAAATCGTGTGGACTTCCGAGCGTGATGGCTGGAACCATCTATATTTAATTGATGCCGAAACTGGCAAAGTGAAGAACCAGATTACCAAAGGGGATTGGGTCGTTCGGAAAGTGATCAATGTCAATGAAACTGACCGCAAAATCATATTCGAGGGCAGTGGTGGAAATAAAAATGAAGATCCATATTTAGTACGGTATTATTCAATTGGTTTAGATGGTAATGGATTAAAAGAGCTGAGCCCTGAACTGGCTAACCATCAAGGATATTTTAACAAAGATTTCTCTAAGTTCATTGATGTCTATTCCTTGGTAAATCAAGCTCCCAAAGCAGTATTGCGAGATGCAAAAACAGGCAAGGTTGAACTGGACCTGGAATCCGCTGATCTATCCGACCTGACCGCTAGCGGTTGGAAAGCACCTGAAGTGTTTTCAACAGCAGGTAGAGATGGTAAGACCGATATCTGGGGTGTCATTATCAGGCCGAATAACTTTGATTCCAATAAAAAATACCCAATTATAGAATACATCTACGCTGGTCCACATAGCTCCTTTGTTCCTAAATCATTTACCCCTGGCTTGTCTGGCATGTATGAATTGGCGGAGTTAGGGTTTATTGTGGTTCAGATAGATGGAATGGGAACTTCAAACCGTTCCAAAGCCTTTCATGATGTAGCTTGGAAGAATCTGAAAGACGCTGGTTTTCCAGATCGGATTGCTTGGATGAAAGCTGCTGCCCAGAAATATCCATACATGGATATCGATAAGGTGGGTATCTATGGCACCTCAGCGGGAGGGCAGTCCTCAACTGGCGCTGTATTGTTCCATCCTGAATTTTATAAAGTTGCGGTTTCTTCCTGCGGCTGTCATGATAACCGTATGGACAAAATTTGGTGGAATGAACAATGGATGGGCTGGCCAATCGGTCCGCAATATGCAGAATGTTCGAATATAGAAAATGCCTATCGCCTTGAAGGAAAGTTGATGTTGATTGTCGGTGAACTCGATGACAACGTAGATCCTGCTTCCACCTATCAGTTGGTCAACCAGTTGATCAAAAATGGCAAGGAACATGAATTGATCATGGTGCCGGGGATGGGGCATTCTTCGGGTGGTGATTATGGCGAAAAGAAAAGGAGAGACTTCTTCGTGAAGAATCTACTCGGAGTGGAACCTCCTGCTTGGAACTTATATTTATAATATTTAATCTCAAATAATTTATAAAAACAGAAAGAAATGATGAGAACGATTGACAATGAAACAATAGATCAAGTATTGAATTATGATAAGATGTTAGAGGCATTATATAAGATCTTTATTTCCAAATTTACTATGCCGGTTCGACATCATCATTTTTATAACACCCCTGATTCTGCAGAAAACGCATTGATCCTGATGCCTGCATGGACTGACAAATATTTAGGCTGCAAGCAAGTGATTGTGGCACCGAAAAACGCTGAGCAACATCTGCCAGCCATTCATGCCTTATATACCTTGTTCAATGCTGAAACAGGTATGCCCTTGGCGCAGATGGATGCTACTAAGTTAACTTCTGTGAGGACGGCCTGTGCCTCAGCTTTGGCAGCTAAATACCTCGCTAGGGAAGATGTCGAAAACTTACTGATCATCGGAAGTGGTAGTGTCGCAGCTCATCTGGCCCAAGCCCATTCGGCCGTAAGGAATTACAAGCACATAGAAGTTTGGGCTAGAAATTCTGCTAAAGCTCAGTCCTTGGTAAATGGTTTAAATGAACAAGGATTTACAAATGTGAGCTTGGCAAACAATCTCCAAGAAGCAATACAAAAGGCTGACGTTATTTCCAGTGCAACGCTTACAAAGGAACCAATTATCAAAGGAGCATGGTTAAAACCTGGCGTTCATCTGGATTTAATTGGCTCCCACACCCCGAAGACCAGAGAAGCTGACGATGAGGTCATCCGGAAAAGCTCAATTTATGTGGATTCCAGAGAAGGTGCTCTCCATGAAACCGGAGAATTGGCCATTCCAATCGCTTCAGGGATCTTGGATCCTCTTGAGGTGAAAGCTGATCTGGTTGAACTATGTAAAGCAAATAAATCAGCAAGAAAGGATGATGATGAAATCACCATGTTTAAATCTGCTGGATTAGCCATTGAAGATCTGGCAGCGGCATTAATGGTTTATGAAGCTGTTGCTGAATAAATATTGCACATAAAATAAATCTAAAATAAAGTCTCAAAGGTCGCTAAAATTTTAGCGACCTTTTTGTTTAGCGAGCGATCTAAGTTTTCCCCTTTATTTCTCTTTTGATTAGATTATTTCATTTGGTCAATGATATGTTGATTATCTAATTGACTGATTGGTAGGTTAATGTTGATTTGTTGTTAATAATTCTAATTAGGGTTAAAAATTGATAAACACTTGCTAAAATATGCCTCATGTTGAAGAGCATTCCTTATTATCTTCGGAATAATTGTCTAAATAACATTTAACCATTATGAAGAAACCAAATATTATGCTCGTCATCCTATTTTCCTGTATACAGGTTTTATTTGCTCAAAATAAAATCCAGTTAAACGGGGAAGTAGTCAATACGACAGGGGAGAAATTATCGGGAGTGACAATTTCTCTAAGCAACTCCAACCAAAAGTTCATGACCGATGAAAATGGTTCATTTTCTTTCGAATATGTTCCAGGAACGGAGTTAACAATTAATTCCTTAGGATTTGCCACACAGCAAGTCACCATGACAAATCAAACCACTTTGAGAATCGTGTTGATAGAATCTGAGGAAAACCTTGAACAGATTGTCGTGGTAGGATATGGTACTCAAAGGAAAGGGGAGACGACCGGGTCAGTGGCCAGTGTCAAATCCGAAAGTTTTAACCAAGGTGCCGTAAAGGATGCAGGTCAATTAATCCAAGGTAAAGTTGCAGGTTTGAGAATTACGACTCCGAGCGGTGATCCCAACGGCTCTACCCAAATCAACTTAAGAGGTTTGAACTCAATCCAAGGTGCGGTAAATCCTCTTGTTATTATTGATGGGGTACCAGGCGACTTTAATTCGGTTGCCCCGGAAGATATTGAGTCGGTGGATGTCATGAAAGATGGCTCTGCGGCAGCTATTTATGGTACGCGAGCTACAGGAGGTGTTATTTTTATTACGACGAAACAAAACCGTTCCACCGATGGCAGAACGACCATCGAATATAACAATTATGCATCTCTTCAAACCTTATTTAGGGTCCCTGAACTGATGAATGCCGATGATTATAGAAGGTTAATCGGAGAAGGACAAAATTACACTGATTTGGGGCACAGTACCAATTGGGTAGATGAAGTGACTCAAAACCCTTTCTCCCACAATCACAACCTTTCTTTATTTGGAGGCAATTCTAGAACCAATTTCACAGGAACCGTCAATTTTCGTGATTGGAACGGTGTATTGTTGAAAAGTGGTCAACAGCGGTTAAATGCCAGAGCAGATTTAAACCATGAAATGTTTGATGGAAAACTAAGGAGCAGAATCCAGATTATCAGCAACAGCATCAAAGCTTTGCAAGGCGGAAGTTCTGCATATATGTGGAGGCAAGCATTAATTAGAAACCCAACAGACAGGATCTACAACGATGAAGGCAAATGGCAAGAGAACAACGCCTATATGTACGACAATCCATTGGGGATGATCAACGAAACGGTCAATGACCGAATATTCAGAGAAACGAGAATGAATGGATCCTTGGATTACCGGCCTATTGAATCTTTGAGCTTCAAAGCCATGTTTTCTAGGGTTCAGGATAATGATTTAACCGGTACATCAACATCATTTGATCATGTTAATACCACTAAAAATAACCTGAATGGTACTGCTAGCCGATTTACCCAAGCGGGTGTGGAAAATCTAATGGAATTGACCGGAAATTTCAACAAATCTTTTGGAGACCATCACTTCGCAGTTCTGGGTGGGTACAGTTGGCAACGTAATACTTTCGAAAACTTCAGTGCCTATAATTATAATTTCCCAACAGATCAATACAGCTATAATTCCTTGGAATCTGGTATGGCATTAAAAGAAGGCTTGGCGACCATGGATAGCTATAAACAAGAATCAACTTTGGTTGGCTTTTTTGGAAGGTTGACCTATAACTACAAAGAGAAATACATGGCTATGTTGAGTTTGAGGAGAGAAGGATCCAGCACATTTGGAGAAAACAACAAATGGGGTAATTTTCCAGCAGTTTCCATAGGATGGGACATCGCAAAAGAAGATTTCTTGCTGGATCAACCTGCTATAAACCAACTAAAACTGAGAGCTGGATATGGGGTGACCGGAACCATTGCAGGTTCTCCATACAACTCGCAGATCAGCTATAATTATACCTTCGATCAAGGAGCCTATATCAATGGGAAATGGGTTCCTGGATTCGTGCCTGCCCGTAACTTCAACCCAGACTTGAGATGGGAAAGGAAAAATGAATTCAATGTCGGCTTAGACTACAGTTTGGCGAACAACCGGATTTACGGTTCCTTGGATTATTACAACAGAAGGGTAAAAGACCTATTGTACTGGTTTGAAGTACCTGTGCCTCCGTATTTGACTTCGACCATGTTTATCAATGCTGGCGAAATGAGCAACAGTGGATTCGAGGCTTTGGTAAATGCTGATGTGTTGAACAAAGAAGGAGGGGTGAAATGGAAAACGGGCGTTGTCTTTTCTACCAATAAAAATAAATTGATCAACCTATCCAATGACAGATTTGGAGTAACCCAAGAGTTTTTTGATGCTGGCTATACTGGAGAACCCATTCAAACCTTTACACACCGTGTAGAAGTAGGGCGGAGCATAGGTGATTTCTATGTATGGAAAACTGTAGGCTTAGATGACGATGGGAAATGGTTGGTGGAATCCCAAAATGGGGAAATCATTCCAATCCAAGATGCAAGTGTGGAAGATAGACAATACTACGGAAACGGAATCCCAGATTTCAATTTAGGATGGAACAACAATTTTCAATACAAAAACATTGATCTAACCATAAACTGGAGAGGTGCATTCGGACATCAGATTCTTAATATGCCTAGAATGTATTATGAAAATCCTGTAAACAAAGCATACAATGTTTTGAAAACCGCATACGATCCGATCGATGGTAAGTTATTGAACAATGATTTAGTGTATGTGTCCCACTACATTGAGGATGCAGATTATTTCAAACTCGATAACCTAACCTTGGGCTATACCTTCAGACCACAATTGATCAAAGGTATCAGTAACCTTCGGATCTATGTTTCCGGTTTGAATCTAGTCACATTTACCAAATACAAAGGTTTAGATCCTGAGGCTACAAGTTATGAAGGAGAATTTCAGTTTGCACCGGGAATTGAGCACAGGGACCGATATCCAACTACGCGGACCTATACCATCGGATTGAATGTTAAATTCTAAGATTACCATGAATCACATTCAGAATTTGTATCAATTAAACTAAATCAAAATGAAGAATTTAAAATTAAAAAACATATTGCTACTCAGTGGTTTATTCGGTTCGATCATGACATTCAATGCCTGTACCGATTTAAATGAGGAAGTGTACTCTGAGGTTTTAGGAAGCACCGTGGACCCCAAGGAAAGAGATTTGCCCTTTATTGTGGCACCTACCTATAGTTCCTTCAGGTCCTTGATGTTTGGCTGGCAGGGTTATTTCGACCTTCAGGAGGAAAGTGCCGACCATATCATCACTCCAGTCCGACCAAACGGATGGGATGATGGTGGAACTTACAGAAGGATGCACCAACACATGTGGACCACCGAACAATGGCAACCCTATAATACTTGGAATCAAGCCTACGCAACCATTACCAAAGTAAATATGGTGATCATGCAGATTGAAGATGGCCTGTTGGCATTACCAGAAGAAACTGGAAAAGATGCCATTGCAGAATTGCGGGCCACTCGTGCATTAGCCTACTATCTTTTGTTGGACAATCACGGAAATGTGCCAATTGTGACTGATTATCGAGATGATAGCCTACCTCAACAAAAGACGAGAAAGGAATTGTATGATTTTGTGATCAAGGAACTGGAAGAAGTCATTCCTATGCTTTCTGAAGAGGTCAGTTCGATGTATGGCCGAATCAATGTTTGGGCTGCAAAGACCTTATTGGCCAAGATCTATCTAAATGCAGAGGTTTATGTCGGAGTAGCGCAATGGGATAAGGTCATCAAAGAAACTAATGATATTATTGCGAGCAACCAATATAGGCTAGATGATGATTACAAGAATGTATTTTCTCCTACCAATCAGAACTCTCCTGAAATAATATTTTCCGTTCCATATGATGAAGTCTATGGATTTGGAAATCAAATTCACATGAAAACCTTAGATCCATTGAGCCGACTAGTTTATGGCATGGCTGCAGGACCTTGGGGTGGAAATTGTGCTGTTCCGCAGTTTATTGACTCCTATGACAAGGATGATACTAGGTTAGTGGATACTTGGATTCAGGGACCTCAATTGAATGTCAGCACGGGCGCTGAGGTCATCAACTATGTAAAACAAGTTCCTGGAATTGGAGGCGATGGAACCGTGGCTGCCTCAAATGCAGGCTATAGGATCGGGAAATATGCGATTAAACAGGGTGCTACCAATAATTTGGATAATGATTATCCAATGTTTCGCTATGCCGATGTCTTGATGATGAAGGCAGAAGCTTTGCTTAGGACCAATAAAGCCAATGAAGCAGCTGTTTTGGTGAGCCAAGTTCGAGCTAGGTCCTTTAAGGATAATCCTGCTAAAGCCCAGGTTACCGGTGCCCAATTAATGTTGGGTAGTAATTATAATTACGGCTGGCAAGAAAAGAACAATACGGTTTCTGGAGCGAATGGAGGTGCTGATGTGAAGTATGGAAGATTCTTAGATGAACTGGGCTGGGAATTCGCCGCTGAAGCTAGACGGAGACAAGATATTATCCGTTTTGGCGTATTTCAGTCAAAATCATGGTTTAACCATAAACCTCATACAAATGCACAGTCAAGAACCCTTTTCCCAATTCCAAATGCAGAGATTACCAAGAATCCAAATCTTAAGCAAAATCCTGGTTATTAGTTAAAGTTAAATATAAGTTCGGCCCATCTCATTCCATTGAGATGGGTTTTTTATTGATTCTGGTCATCTGTTTATCCATTTCCTTAGCACGAATTCATTTCCTGTTAAAAAATGTCAAAAAACCGGTCCTTTGCCCTTAAAAACCATCCTAATTTTCTATTTTATGAGAACATCGAAAAAGAAGAACTATGAAATGTCCAAATTGTAATGAAATATTATTGATGACAGAACGCCATCAGGTCGAGATAGATTATTGTCCGAGCTGCCGGGGTGTATGGTTGGATAAAGGCGAGTTAGATAAGCTAATGGAATATGCCTCAACTCAAACACAAGCTCCAGATCCTCGACAAAACCAAGGCTATGATCGTCAAAACTCCTATCAGCAGGATTATCGTGAAGAGTATCGAGATCATCGAGACGATCGATATGAACGCGATCAACGAGACCATCGGGACTATAGAGGACAAAACCAAAAATATCCTCGAAAGAAGAAATCCTTTTTATCTGACTTTTTTGATTTTGATTAAGGCTGAAAAGGAAAAAAAAATCTTTAAGGCAGTCGTTTTGGATAGACAACACGGCTGCCTTTTCTTATTAAGAATACCCTGTTAGCCTATATTTTAGGCTAAATCTCTGCTTAGTTCCTTAGCTGTATCAATTCCCCCTTGATACAAAAAAGGATACTCTAGCGTATGTAAGAATCTGTTTTTTAACTCCTCATTTTCAATTATCAGGGTATTTTGGCTCTTCGAGCACTTCACCAATAATCGCTCCTCATCCCTCATGATGGAGAAGGAATAAAACTCATTACTTTCAGTTCTTACAGCATGATACAAGGTCCAAACCTGGTTAATGTTAGATAGCTTAACATTTTGGTTTAGCCAAACGTTAAAGTCTGTGGTTTCCATGATGTTAGTGTGATGGGGCGAATGTAATTATTAATTCGATTCATCCATTACGGTTTCCCGTATTCTCACATCTATTTTACAATAATTACCGATTATGAATACCAGTTTTTGTTTTTGTTGTTGATTGTCGATAAAATAATCTTTAAAAAACCCCGTAATTTTCAATAAGATTTATTTTGTAACTTAAACCTTTTCAAAAACACCTATACCTACCAATATGAAAATTATTTACCTCCTAGTTTTTATTCTTCTTATGGCTATTGGTTCCCATGCCCAAGAGAAGTTAGTGCCTTTGGGAGACCCATTCATTATGCTGCACCAAGGAACCTATTATGCCTATGGTACCAATGCTGCAGATGGCATTCAAGTCTACACCTCTAATGATCTTAAGGAATGGTCTTTAGAGCCTGACCTTGCCCTTAAATCTGCTGACTCCTGGGGAGGTAAGTGGTTTTGGGCTCCTGAAGTATACTATATCAAGGAAAAGAAGAAATTTTTCATGTATTATTCTGCGAATGAACATATCTGTGTCGCAAGTTCCGATTCGCTGATTGGACCCTTTGTCCAAGAGATGAAGGCTCCCATGCTGCCAAATGAAAAAGCAATTGACAATTCACTTTTCATCGATTCCGATGGAAAACCTTATTTATATTTCGATCGCTTCAATGATGGTCTGAACATTTGGGTCGCCAAGCTCCAAGATGACCTGATAACCATTGATACCAATGGTATGAAACCCTGTATCCATGTATCCCAAGATTGGGAGACGGTATGGCCAAGGGTAAATGAAGGCTCATTTGTAATACAGCATAAAGGTCTTTATTACATGACCTATTCTGCCAATAGTTATGAAAGTCAACATTACGGAATCGGTTTTGCAACCTCCAAATCCGCCGAAGGACCTTGGACTAAGTATGATAAAAATCCCATCTTCCAGATGCCTGAAGATTTAGTAGGTGTAGGACATAGTGCGATGTTTCGGGATAAAGAAGGGAAATTACGGATTGTGTTCCATGCTCATCATTCCAAAGAAAAGATTCATCCACGGGCAATGTACATTGCAACCGTTGATTTTAGCAAGGATGAGTTACCGATAATGCAGATTAAGGGAAAGATCCTGCGTCCTAAGCTAAAATAGAGGATCATATCAATTAGGATATAGAAAATCTTATTAAAGGCAGATAAGTATGCTTTCAGCCTATTGAAACTCTTTATTCTTGGTAAATATAAACGGTAACTGGGTATTTACTATAAAGCTTATAATCAAAATTATAATCTTTCAACGCCAAAAAATCTATTAATTCTTGGCTTGCCTTGGATTCTCCTTTTAGTATGATGGGATCCAAAAATTCATCGTATAAGAAAATGTAGGAAAGAACAATTTTCTGTTCAGACAAACTAGGTTTTTCCTTGCTTGCCTTGACCTCTTGATTCTGGGGGTCAATGGAAAAGTAATCGACTCTGTTCACATCAAAATCAAAGGTTTTTGCGTTTAAGAAATCTTCTTTATATAATGTGTCGGTTTCAAAATATTCAGTTACAAGATAACCCGATTCCATAGTGGGATGCCATTTTCTTAATTTTTTAAGGTCTATCAAATCGGCAAGATTATTCTTGTTCATAAAAATCATTTCTCCCGATGATTTTATCTTGAACTGGATTTTTTGGCCCCAGTCGTACTGGTCTAATTTGCTGCTATCAATGTTTTCCTTCATCATAGCAAAAATTATTTTTCTAAAGTCATTAATTCCACTTGGGTAACTGGCTGGAATCTCATAACGTGTCCACTCATTTATTTGTTCAGAGCCATATTTTGCATAAACCTTATCTCTAATTGAATCCTTGAAAAAATGATAGGAGTATCGATAGTTTTTTTCAAGTTCAGGTTTTATAGAATCAATACTTGTTTTAATCCCCAATTTATAAGCCTGAATATTTTGTGAAACAGAAACTTCGTATGATTTATTAGAATCCGTATGGATTACAATATATGCAGTACTGTCAGGCTTTAGGCCCTTTGATATCAAATTTTCAAACTCCGCTTGTAGTCTTCCTCCTGATTTCCGATCCTGCGAAAAAAACTGGCTCATGCTAAGAATGAAGGCAATCATTAAAATATGCTTCATTATAAAACTCTATTATTTGTAATAAACATAAACACGACCAGGAAAGTGGGGGAGAAAACTAGGATGTTCCATCCCTTTAGATTTTATGAAATTTATTAGTTCGGTAGCATTTTTTGTAGTTCCTTTAATTAAGTGAGGTTCAAAGAAACCCTTTGCACTTACAAAGGATATAATAGTTTGATAATTTCCTTCTTTAATCAAAGCATCACTTATTATTATAGGATAACCTTTAAAGGAAGGGTACAAAACATCATAACTATAAAGCTCAATTCTATATTGATTCTCAAAAAGGAACTTCACTTTATTTATCGGTTCAGATGTGAAATATTGTGGAACAGGACGGCCGTATTTAATAGCAGGTTGCCATTTCTTGATTTTAGTACTATCAACAAGGTCAATAAGATTATTATCCTCTATAAATTTCAACTTGCCACTTTTGTCAACCATGAAAGAAATAGCTTTGTTCCAATCGTAATTATCAATTTGATCCTTGTTCAGATTAGCCGATATCTCAGTATGCAAAACTTTTAGAAAGGCATTGATACCCCCAGGATAGGAGGCTGGAATATCATAAACTCCAAAGGTACCGGCTTCATTGATCTCATAATTTGAAAATGTAGTATCACTGATAGAATCCCTAAAGAAATATAATTCATATAATTTATTTTTGGCTAATGAATCTTTTTTGGATTGCATAATCAATTTTACCTGTTGGCTGTCCACTAAATTTCTACCATTATTTTGGTAGAATTGAACTTCATTTAAACTGTCCAGCCTAAAGATCAGCATATGCTTTCTATCTTTTTCAAGAACCTGATGGACAATTGGATTTAATTCACGCTCCAGATTTTCCATGAAGGAATGGCTTTGCGAAAAGCATACACAGGTCAGGAAATTTAAGATAATAAAGGTTATTGCTTTCATAATTAAATGATGCAAAACGATGGTCGATTGCATATTATTTTGGCAAAATCTTTTAATAATCCTTATCTTCTCACTAATCTAAATTCAAAATCAAATAAATAATCGATCTACCGAAAACATGTTTAGTAAAAAGACACTGACCATTCTATTCTTATTAATTGCTTTTAGCTCAGCATATGCACAGCAAAAACCTAATATTATCATCTTTATGGTCGATGATATGGGCTGGCAGGACACATCATATCCTTTTGCCGATCAGGCAACCGAATTTAATAAAAGTTATCATACGCCAAATATGGAACGGCTAGCCAAGGAAGGGCTAGCATTCACCGATGCTTATAGTACGCCAGTCTGCACACCAACTCGTGTTAGCCTGATTACCGGTATGAATGCCAGTCGACATCATGTGACCAATTGGACGGCTCCTTTTAAGGACAATCCTACAGGAAACCAAGATGAACAAATGGAAGAGCCTGAATGGAACCATAATGGAATGAGCCCCATTCCAAATGCCCACACGATCTATGCTGATGCATTGCCACAGATCTTAAAGGACAACGGTTATTTCACTATACAAGCGGGAAAGGCCCATTGGGGATCAGCTGGAACGCCTGGTTCTAACCCATATTCCTTAGGTTTTACGGTCAATATCGCAGGAACATCTACCGGTAGACCTGCCAGTTATTGGGGTGAAGAAAATTTTGGACGCACCGGCAAGGATTACCATGGAATAGAGAATTTGCAAGAGTATTTTGGCGAGGATATCAACCTGACAGTAGCCTTAACCCGCGAAGCGCTCAAGAGTTTGGATTATCCGATCCAGCATAAAACTCCATTTTTTCTCAATCTCTGTCACTATGCCCTGCATGACCCCTTAATGGAAGACCGTCGTTATTTTCAGAAATACTTAGATCAAGGCTTATCTCAGAACGAAGCCAAATACGCTTCCATGATTGAGAGCATGGACAAAAGCCTTGGCGATGTCATGGACTTCTTAGAACAACATAAAATCAATGACAATACCTATATTATCTTTATTTCAGATAATGGCGGATTGAGTACCGTACCTCCTCGAGATGGAATTGCACATACCCATAATAAGCCATTACGCTCGGGCAAGGGATCTATTTACGAAGGCGGAATACGAGTTCCTTTAATCATAAAGGGCATAAATAAAGATGTAAAAAATAAGCGTTCTGGAGTTCCAGTAATAGTAGAGGATATCTTTCCAACCGTTTTAGAGATGGCTCAGGTCAAGAAAGTGCAGACCGTACAGCAAGTTGATGGTATCAGTAATTTAGCCCTTCTAAAAAATCCGTCTACAACCCGAGCTGACCGTGCCTTGATTTTCCATATTCCCAATAAATGGACAAAATCAGATGGCGATGGATTTAATTATCGTTCGGCAATCCGAAAAGGAAAATATAAGCTGGTTTGGTCTTTACGAAATGATAGTTTTGAATTGTTTGATCTTGAGCAGGACCTAGGCGAACAGCATAATATTATCCAGCAAAATGGAATGAATAAGATCGCAGAAGAATTAAAGGCTGAGCTCAAGGCTACCCTAGAAAAAAATAAGGCTCCTATGCCTAAAAAGAAGGGGTAATTATGAAGCAAAAACGGAGTTCGATTTATCGAACTCCGTTTTTGTATATCATAAAATAATTTTGCCCTTTTAGGGCAGTAGGACGTAAAAAAGCTATATTTTCATCGTCATCCTGACGCAGGAAGGATCTCGGAACTATACAAACTGTTATGTATTGGCGTACAGTTCCTAAATCTTCGATTTAGGATGACAAAATCTAGTGTAGAAAACCGTACAGATTCTTCATTCATCGTTCAGAATTGGAAATTTCCTGAGAGGGATTCAGAGCGGAGCGAAGAATCTATTTTTTATTTTTTTTAGGAATCGTTCTCATCTCGAATCGTAAGATGAGAGAACCATTTTTTATTGTTTTAGGGTCGGAATGGGGATTCGTAGAAAAATATTTCACCCACGCTGTGGGTTCGCCGATAGATTGTACATTTTTCTACAAAGATTTCACCCATTACAGGGGTTGGACCTAGAACGGTTCACATTTCTACAAAGATTCCACCCCCGCTGTTGGTTTTCTACAAATGTCATCCTTCCGAAGGAAGCCCTTTAGCGCTGGCTCATTTCCAATGGCGGAAAAATGGAAAGAATGCCGTTGACCCGTGCGATGGGATTGGCCTTAGAATGCTTCCTGAATATCATCCCATCAAAAGGGATGATATTCAGGAAGATATTCCCGACATCAAGGCATTCTTTTCATGTGTGTTGGATTGTGCGAAAAGCCATCTTAAATGAGCCGAAGCCTTTTGGTTACTTTTGGGCTTCAAAAGTAACGAAGAGAATTGGTATCCATGAGTACCCTCGCGTTTTGGTTAATTTGGGCTTCAAAAGTAAGAGAAGGGTTGGTATCCATGAGCAGCTTCATCGGTTTGTTTACTTTTCCGCGAAAAAGTAACAAAACCTACTTACTAGCCTCCAGCTGAATTGTTTTTCCGTTTTTCTCTTTCCTTCCCTTTGCCAGTTTTTTGGAAAGTGCTTCAGCTTCAGAAATAATGTCATTGATATAATGAACTTTCTCTTCCAGGACCTCGGGTTCCAAGGTGAAACCTAACTTCGTCATATTCACCGACAAACCAACCAAAAGGGCATTGATCCGATAAGCTAGGGTCTGGAAATGTGCAATATCCGCTTTAAGGTATTTTCCTTTAAGGGGTTCTTTGGCAAATTGGTCAAGGGAATCATAGGATTGTGCCAATGAAGCCTGGGTAGACTTCCTAAGGAGTCTCAAATCATAATAATTCAGGTTGCCGGTTTGGTAGCTCTCTTCAATTTTATGCAAATAAGATTTGAAATGTTGGAGCATAGCATTGGTACTTTGTTCTACGCTGCGATAATGGTTGATAGGAATTGCTAAACAACCTAAAACCGCGAAAATCGATCCCAATAAAGTAAATGCAAAACGACTGCCTAATAGGTCTTGTATATTGCCTTCATGGATATGCTGTCCTAACAAGATGGTAATGGTGATAAAAATCACACAGACCAAATAATTGGGCTTGTTGAAAAGCAGGAATAAATAAAGACAAAATGCAGCTATGGCGATCAACACCCAAGCATTTTTTATATACACTAGCAATAACAGGCTTATTGCAATGCCGATAACAGAACCGACAATACGTTCGTAATTTCTTTTTTGGGTATTGGTATAACTAGGTCTTGCCACCAATATGATAGTCAACAAGATCCAAGAAGCATAGCGATATTCGGGAAGGAAATACCCTATCAGCCCTCCAGCCATCAAAAGGGCAGACATGCGGACTGCATAAGAGAAGATCGGAGATTTAAAGCTTAGGTTCTGCAGGATTGTTTTGATGTTGCTCTTAGGAGCCACAAAATCTGCGTAATTCTTGCTCTCCACCAAGGTAATGTCTTGATAGATCTCTTTGGCTTGGATCTTTTGCAAGATGTCGGCCACGTGCCGTAATTGCGTGCTGATGGAGCAGATCAAGATCCATTTCTCAGGTGAAGCATCAGCCTCCTCCGTTTCCAATTGCAAGAGAAGCTCCTCTAATTTATATCTTTTGGTGAATTTGTTTTGCCCGATCTTTTGACTGGAAATAGTTAATCTTTTGGTTTCCTTGGACAGGAGGTACAAGGATTGTCGGATCAATTTCAGCGTGTTTCCTCCTTTTAAGGTCTCTCGGATATGTTCGTAGTCATTGTCAATGGCCATCAACAATTCATAGAGATCGACTAATTGGTATAGTTTGGCGAGCCATATTTTGCTCTCCAGGTCTGCTTCCGAATGCAGTTTTTTATCCCGAAGGAGAATGGATCGGATAGCTTCCAATTGATCGCTTAATTTCGTGTGCAACGCACTTAATTCCTTATATGCCTTTGGTAAAGATTCCTTTTCATCATAACATGCTATTTTTAAGCGGATCAATTGTGCCATAGTCTTCAAGCCGCCATCTACAGCATATCGCAAGGAACGATGGGGATGTAGGTAAACCTGAATGATACAGACCATAAAAAAGAATAAGGCTCCTGCGGTAACGGAAAGACTAAAGCTGATCGGATCATCAGGTCTTAGGCCAATCGTGAAACTGGCAACGATGAGCCCTAGGTTTCCGACTACATTTACCCGAAAGCCTAACAAGGCAATAATGGTATAAATAAAGCCATAGATCCCTAGAAGCGGAACAACTACCCAGGATTGATGGAAAAGGGCAGTGGAAATGCTTAGTGCTGTAATAAAGAAAATCGGAAGACAATAAGCCGCAGTACTTAATTTGTCGGTTTTGTTTCCAGGCACATCGGTCAATGCCGCTAGGAGGGCTCCAACCGCAAAAGCTACCGCAATAGCACCATCAATAAAGAAAAAGATGAAAAAACTGGGAACTAAAACGACTAGGATGTTTCGAAGTGCATCTAGACTTGATTCTGTCTTTAAAAATGATAATAACCTCGAAAATAAAGCTGCAACCAATATTTTATAATTGAATTAATTTATTACAGCGCAAAAATAATGATTCCAATCGGTTTTTGAAATATGATATGGAGTAAAATTTTTCTGACAAAATATTATTTCAGTTTTTCTAGTTTTTATTTAGTTTAATTTTGTTCTATTTTTTTATTTATTTTCTGTTTTTAGAAACTTGTAGACCATTCCGAGTAGAAAATACTGCCTTAAGGTTGTAGTCGAATTGAAATAGGTACTGTTCGAAGAAGTTCCAAAATAATTGGATACGTTTTGGTTTAAAATATCAAATGCGGACAATTTTAATTCACCTTTTTTTAATATGGGGTAATAGATGGATGCATTGACGATATGTAGGTTTTGCCGCTGGTTATTGATGCCTACCACTTGGTTCTTAATGGTATATGAGCTTTCCAATCTGAAATTCTTGATATTGTTCAATAATAATGTAGCTCCATATTGCTTTGAATTATTGTTCATGTCCTTGAAGTTTTCAGAATCGAACTTAAACTTGGTGTTATTGCTGTTGAATTCAAACATAGGGGTAAAGGTGAAGGCATTTTTATAGGTTAGGGTCATTGTGTTATTGAAATTACTATAAAAGCCTGATGCAATATTTTCCTCTGTATTCACCTTGCTGTAGGTGTCCTGAAGTATTCCGTAGCCGAAAGAATTGAAATTCAAATTCCAGTTTTTGTTTTGGAATATTGTTTTTGAAAAGGAAACATAGAAGTTTTTTACCTCGGTAGGTCCAGCTTGATAAAACTGACCACTGCTAAAGCTGGTCTGGATATCATAAGTACTGGAATGGGCGATGCTATTGGAGTTCTTGGAAAATCCGCCTGATAGATGGAGGTTGATTTTTGATTTTGTGAAGAACTTATTGTAATAAACCCTGTAGTTTTCCTTTAGATTGTTTTCGAAAAATGGACTTGCCATTCGAAGATAATTGGGTGACAAATCTGATTTTACGGTTACGATGGAATAAAACCTTGGGGTTTCTAGCTCTTTATTATAGTTGAAATTTAGACCCTTATAGGAGAGGTTTATATCCGGGAGCCAATGGGATTCTTGCGTATTTCTATTTTCCAATTTTTGATAATAGTCAAAATGGTTGGAAAAGGAACCCCATTTGAGGCCAAAGGAAATGGGTAGGTTTTTTATGATTTTCAGGTTCCATTTCGTTCCAACAAAATACTTTTTATTCAGCAAGCCCTTGTTGTTAGCAACGTCATTCCGGCTTTGAAGGATATCTGAATTTATGCTGTTTAGAATATCTTCTGTGGAGGTTTCTTCATTTAAGTTCTGATGTCCAAAAACATCAAAATTGACCTTTTTGCCAAGTGGAACCTGTAAATTGACTTGGTGCGATAAGTTGAAAGTATTTGTATTGCTGTTTTGTTGGCGAACCTGATGAAATACACTGTCATTCAATAAAAAAAATCTAGAAATGGAATTACTAGCATCTTGATCTTCGCTATTTTCGTTCGAGATCCCCTGATTTATGGAAAGTAACCATTTGTTTTTAAATTTCTTTTCTGCATAAAGGTTATGACCATAATTTAAGCCCTTTTTTGAATCTTCATTCTGATATTCTCCCTGAGTTACCTTTTGCAAGTTGTTGCGCCAACTTTCACCATTTGCATTAGAAGAGGATTTCCCTCGATTGCCAGATAGGGAAGGAGAGAAGGTCACTTGGGAAGTGGTATCGATATGGTATCTCAGAAACCCTCTTAACTCATGTGTGAACCTTGAATTATTGGAATTATCCGTGTTACTCAGCTGTTCTGCAATCTCGTTATAAAAGGAATTTACTTCGTTTCGACTATCGTAATAATAATCATGCTGTACATAGTTGTACATCAAATTGACCTTCAGTTTTTTCTCAATGTCATAATTGATATTTACACCTGCAGAGATTTGGTTCATTAAACCGTTTGTGCCATAGCTAGCATAGTTTTGATTTTCCGCCCGATTCATCCCGCCATGTTCATTGAGTTCAGAATAATCAAATCCTTGTCGGTTAATATTGTTGGCAAAACCGATAAAACTGACCTGCAAGGTATCCCTGAACGTATTGATCAATGCTCCAGCCTCATATCGATCCCGCGTGGCTGCCCCTCCATAGAGCTTGCCGAAATTGGCCTTTAAAAACTCTCTTTTCATCTTTAGGTTTAGGACTATCGGTAATTGGCTATCGTCTAAAATCTCCCTTTTTGATTCCCCTTTATCCTTGATGACCTGGACCACGTCGATTAAAGAAGCATCCAAATTTCGGGTCGCTATTTTCAGGTCTTGGGCAAAAAAATCTTTATTGTTTACCCGGACACTTTGAACCTGCCGACCTTGATAATAGATTGTCCCATCAGCGTTTACCTGTAGCCCTGGTAACAAACTGATCAATTCCTCCACATTTGCATTAGGTCTCGTCTTGAAATAGCTGGCTTTATATTCCAAGGTATCCCCATTTAATCGGATCGGTGGAACAGCCGTAATTTCAATTTCCTCGATAAAATTCCCTTTCATGATGATACTGTCCATTTTTAACTTTTCATTGGGCTTTAAGTTGATTTTCTTTTGAAAAGCCGAACTGTTGACATGAGAAATGAAGAAGGTCAATTCTTTATTGGTCGGAATCCTGACCAATTCAAACTCTCCCTTATCATTGGTCAACGCATAGGTAACAACCAAGAAATCCTGTTCGGAAACTAGGGAAACGGTCGCTTTTTCTAAGGGCTTAAGTTCGGAATCAAAGACCTTTCCTTTAATGCCAGCATTATTTTGTGCTTGCACAAAACTGATCATGGATACAAGGAAAATAAGGAGGTAAATTTTCTGCATAAAGGTTAATAAAAGTTAGTTAACCTAAATTAGATTATTTTTTTTGACTAATAATTCCCGTACACAGGATTTAACATTATTTAGCTGTTTCAGGCAAATGGTGGTAGGTTAAAAAACGAAAGCCCCAACATCTGTTGAGGCTTTACTTTCATTTGATAGATAGATGTGAACTTAAATCCTTGTATAAAACTTGGTGAGTTTTATCAATAGTTCGTGTAATCTTTAAGCTGGAATCATACCATGTGGGTCGATTACATATTTCCGCGCAGCTCCTTTGTCGAAATCTGCATAACCTTGCGGTGCTTCATTCAAACTGATCACCTGAACATTTACGGCATCGGCAATTTTGATCTTATCATATAGAATAGCGTTCATCAATTGGCGATGGTACTTCATGACAGGACATTGTCCTGTGTGAAAGCAATGTGATTTTGCCCAGCCCAAACCAAACCTGATCTTTAGGTTCCCTTGTTTAGCTGCTCCATCTACCGCTCCGGGATCTTCTGTTACGTACAGTCCCGGAATTCCGATCGCTCCACCAGCACGGGTGATTTCCATTGCCTGATTCAATACCACCGCTGGTTGTTCCTCCGAACTGCCCCCATGCGAATGGGCTCTCGCTTCAAATCCTACACAATCCACAAAACAGTCTACTTCCGGAACACCAACGATGGCAGCAATCTGTTCCGATAGATCTTCACCTGTATTTAAGTTTACCGTTTCGCAGCCAAAACTTTTGGCTTGTGCTAGACGTTCCTCATTTAAATCGCCGACGATTACTACTGCTGCCCCCAACAAATGGCAGCTCGCTGCACATGCCAATCCAACAGGACCAGCACCTGCTACATAGACTACCGAACCTGGACCTACACCTGCAGATACTGCACCGTGAAAGCCCGTAGGGAATATGTCAGACAACATCGTCAGGTCGCGGATATATTCCATCGCCTGTTCATTGTCTGGAAATTTCAACAGATTAAAATCTGCATAAGGTACCATGACATATTCTGCCTGGCCACCAACCCAACCGCCCATATCTACATAGCCATAGGCAGCACCCGGACGTGAAGGGTTTACATTTAGACAGATCCCTGTCTTTCCCTCTTTACAGTTTCGGCATCTTCCGCAGGCAATATTGAAGGGAACAGAAACAATGTCACCGACATTGATGAATTCTACATCCCTTCCTTTCTCGACCACCTGACCTGTAATTTCATGGCCTAAGACCAATCCTGCGGAGGCTGTTGTCCTGCCTCGGACCATATGCTGGTCGGATCCACAAATATTGGTCGAAACGATCTTAAGGATAACCCCATGTTCACACTTGCGGTCTCCCAAGGCCAATTTCGGATAATCTATTTCCTGTACCTGGACCTCACCGGGTCCCATATATACAACACCGTGATTTTGACACATAATAAATAGCTTTAATTAAAAATTGTGGTTTTATTAATCTGCATTATACAGCAGAAGCACCTGCAGCAGCAACCGCATGGTCATCCTCAACGGTACTGCCACTTACGCCCACCGCACCGATAATCTTGCCGCTGGCGTCCTTGATGACAACCCCGCCTGGGAAAGTAATCAAGCCATTATTGGAATGCTCGATGTTATAAAGGGAACCTCCAGGTTGTGATAACTTGCCGATTTCTCCCGTATCCATATTAAAGTATCGAGCAGTTCTCGCTTTCTTCTGTGAAATATCAATAGAACCCAACCAGGCATCATCCATCTTGTTGAAGGCAACTAAATTAGTCCCCGAATCGACAACGGCTATATTCATTTTTACTCCTAATTCCTCAGATTTTTTAAGGGCTGCATCTACAACTTTTCTTGCTTGTTCTAATGTGATGTTACTCATAGCTTATGTTTTTTAAGTTTATAAACATAAAGTTATCCCATAATGGTCTGGATTTGTATAAGTATAGTTTCATTAAGTATTACGATAGTTCCAAAAAATAAATTTAACTTTAGGCTATAGGTAATCCTCCAATACAAATGAACAATACCATTGACTTACTGTCCTTACAGACTCCCGAACACCTACGAAGTGGTCAGGAACACCAAACTCGCTTTGATTGTGGCGAATTTGAAGTCAATATATTTGAAACCTTTCAATCGTCGACCAAAGTCAAGATTACCTATAAAGGGCTCTCTATTTCCAGTATGATCCGTGGGTACAAAACGGTATATACCAAAAAAGGAGAGAGTATTAAGTTCCTGCCCGGAACTTCTTTGATCTTACCTGAAGGGGAAACTATCTATGCTGATTTTCCAGAAGCAGACCTGAAAAATCCCGTACAATGTGCGACTATTCTAATAGGAAAGGATTCCCTAGAGAACCAACTCAAGTTCCTGAATGACAATTATCCTGAAAATGAAAGCTGGAAACTGGATTTCTCTAATTTCCACTTTAATAACAATCCTGGATTGGTACGTGCTTTCAATGAATTGCTCCAAGTAGCCACCCAACAAGATCCGAATATCACTTTGAGCGATCTATTGCTCAAGTCACTCTTGATCAGGATCATGGAGTCCCAAAAAGAACATGAAAAGGAACAAAATAGCCTGACCGCCAATAGCCAGTTGCATGTAATCAAAAACTATATCCGCGAAAATCTGGGACAGACCCTGAATACGGAATTACTGATGAAGATTGGTAACTGTAGCAAGAGTACACTGCACCGCATGTTTGAAGCGTATTGTGGAAAGACTCCCGGTGCCTATATTTTGCAGGAAAGGATGCTCAATGCTCGAAACCTACTCCTACAAGCTGATTCCAATGTTTCTGAAGTTGCCTATAAAACTGGCTTCAGTTCCTTGAGCTATTTCGTAAAACAGTTTAAAGCTTTCCATAACTGTACCCCTGGAGATTTCATCAAGAAATTTGGGAAATAAACCAACTTTTTTTAAAAGTTTAACCTTCTTGCTGGGTTTTGTTTTGACCTGTAAAGCAAGGGTCGAAGCATGCTCGGATTTTCGGAACTGTTTCATACTAAATTGTTTATTAAAAAAATGAAAGATTTGTTGAAAAAGAATATGCAATTCTTAGGTTTAGTGCATCCTATATAAAAGGAAAGTTGAGCTAGTGCTGGCTTCTAACTTAAAATATATATGATTTTTAGCTATGTACATGGATTGAAAATTGTATTTTTAGTTTAGTATCCTTGGAGTGTAAAGCAATTTCAATAACCAACATTCGATCTAATCCAATAGTTATGAGTGAAAAATTCTTAATTGATGAACAGACCTTACAAGATATACAGCTTAGAGATAGGCATAGCCGTACCATTTTAGAATTCTTTGATCATACCATTACTGACGGTGGGATGTTCCATTTAATGGATATTTACTATAATCCTGTATTGGATGTGGCTGTCATCAAGGACCGGCAGATGAAGATCCGTCGTTTAGAACCAGTGGCTGATCAGGATTTTCTGTTTTACAGGGTGATTGTAAAAGATTTGGAAAAATATGTCAAATCCTCACACTCTGGCCGTGCGGCTTCGCTGACCTTGATGGATTTTATCGGCGTAAGAAGTCCTGCTTATTATTATAAGAAAAGGTCAATTCAGGAAGCATGCGACTTTATGATCAAGTGCCGCGACTATTATATGCAGATCAACAAGGATATACAATATCCCGATGTGGAAGAGATCCTTCAATTAATCGAGGATTGCCTTTCCATGATTTTCAAAAAGAAGAAATATGATGCCGATAAATTGCGGATCAATATCTTCAACATCGAGAATTTTGACAAGATGGTCCGTTATACCTTGGCACCAAAGATCAAGAAGATCATTACGTTCTTTTATGAGATCGATGCTTTCTTGTCTGTTGCAAAAGTATCCAAGGCGCATGGATTTTGCTATCCCGAGGTCTATCCCAAAAATCAGACGGGCGTAATAGAGATGAAAGGTGTATATCATATCTTCCATAAACAACCGGTAAAGAATGATGTGAGGATGGCCAGGGATAAAAAGATCTGGTTTTTGACCGGAGCTAACATGGCCGGTAAATCATCCATTATCAAAACAATTTCATCTGCACTTTATTTGACCCATATTGGTTTCCCAGTTCCGGCAGATTCCATCAAGACGGATTTGATCGATGGCGTCTTTACCAGTATTAACCTTCAAGATAATCTAGAAATGGGCTATAGCCATTTTTATGTGGAGGCGATGCGTTTAAAAACAATTGTGGACCAATTGCCTAAGGATTCCAATGCGGTTATCATTTTGGATGAGCTGTTTAAAGGTACCAACCACAGTGATGCTTCCAACGCGATATTAAAGGTGTTGCAGAATTTAGCCGAAGTGGATGGGCCCTATGTTATCGTATCGTCCCATATCACGGAGCTGTCCAAGGAACTTGAGCATATTCCATCTGTTGGATTCTTTAAGATGAATATTGAAAGCGATCCTGAAGGCTTGCCTATTTTTACCTATAAGATCAAGGAGGGAGTTGCAGAAGAAAAATTGGGCATGTGGCTGTTGAAGAAGAGTGGTGCATTTGACTCCATTGATAAGATCAAGAATACCGAGACAACAGCTTCTTAATGAGTTATAAAAGGCCTACAAACGAGGTAACATAATTATTTCAGAAAAAACACCTTCAAATATCATGGAGGTGTTTTTTATTCGTTAAATTTAGAGTAACTTATTCCCAAGGCATTTGCTGATCGGCAGCTCAATGCTTGAATAAACCTAAATCATAGCTGTATGAAAAGATTCATTCCGAGATTCGAAATGCTAGCCCTTCTGGCGGTTCTTTCCTTTCTGTTTTTTTCCTGTACGGGACAATCTAAACCTGTGGAAAATAAGCTGGAGGAAGCTGAAAATATGGAAGTAGGCGTAGGTCTGTATTCATTTAATC